>NZ_JBVVQH010000013.1:0-200932 GCF_055811115.1 Mesorhizobium sp. WSM4832
AAAAAAAACGCCCGGGGGTGCCTAAACCCCCCCGTTTCCAAAAATTTTGGTTTTTAAATTTTTTTTTTTTTTTTTTTTGGGGGGGGGGGGGGGGGGGGGCCCCCCCCCCCCCGCGCAGGCGCAAGAAAAAATTGGCTTTTCGGTGCTTTACTGTCCGGGGACGGCACAATGGGCCGACACGCAAACTGATCGAGACAGCCGGGTGGGCATCTATCTCCCGATCGCGGAAATTTCCGTCAACGTCTTCGTGCTGCTGGCAATGGGCGCGGCGGTGGGCTTCCTGTCGGGCATGTTCGGGGTCGGCGGCGGCTTCCTGATCACGCCGCTGTTGATCTTCTACAACATCCCGCCGGCGATCGCCGTCGCCACCGGCGCCAACCAGGTCATCGCCTCCTCTTTCTCCGGCGCGCTCTCGCACTTCAAGCGCGGCACACTCGACTTCAAGCTGGGCGGCGTGCTCCTGGCCGGCGGCATCGTCGGCTCGACGGCCGGCATCTTCGTCTTTGCGCTCTTGCGCCGGCTCGGCCAACTCGACCTGTTCATCTCGCTGCTCTATGTCGTGCTGCTCGGCACCGTCGGCGGGCTGATGCTGGTCGAAAGCGTCAATGCGCTGCGCGCCAGCCGCAGCGGCGCGGCGCCCGTGCTCAAGAAATCCGGACAGCACAACTGGATCCACCGGCTGCCGTTCAAGATGCGCTTCCGCGCCTCGAAGCTGTTCGTCAGCGTCATCCCGGTGCTTGGGCTCGGCGCCGGGATCGGCTTCCTGTCGTCGATCATGGGCGTCGGCGGCGGCTTCATCATGGTGCCGGCGCTGATCTACCTGCTGAAGGTGCCGACCAACGTCGTTATCGGCACTTCGCTGTTCCAGATCATCTTCACCTCGGCCTACACCACCCTGGTGCACGCCACGACCAACCAGACGGTCGACGTGATCCTGGCCTTCCTGTTGATGGCCGGCGGCGTCGCCGGCGCGCAATATGGCGCCAAGGCCGGCCAGAGGCTGCGCGGCGAACAGCTGCGGGCGCTGCTGGCGATGCTGGTGCTGGCCGTGGCCATACGCCTTGCTGTCGATCTCTTCGCGACGCCGCCCAATCTCTATTCGTTGTCCGCCGCGGGCCTCAACTGATGGCGGATTTGAGGGCATTTGCAGCCGCCGTCTCGTTGTCGATGCTCTTTGCCCTTGCTCCGGCAACGGCGCAGACGCCGCCCACCGAAAGCATCCAGATCGGCCTGTCGACCGACGCCATCTCCATCACGGCAGGTTTCTCCGGCGCCGACCTGACGATCTTCGGATCGCTGGAAAATCCCGATCCGCTGGTCGCGCGCCAAGGGCGCTACGACGTGGTCGTGGTGCTCGAAGGCCCGCCGCGGCCGGTCGTGGTCCGGCGCAAGGACAGGGTGCTCGGCGTCTGGGTCAACCTGGAGTCGGAGACGTTCGAGAACGTGCCGGTCTCCTATTCCGTCGCCACGACGCGGCCGCTGCAGGACGTCGCGGAGCCCAGCAAATACAAGCAGCTCTCGCTCGGCGCGCAGAACCTCTACATGAAGCCCGCCGACGAGACCGAGAGCCCTGCCACCATCGAGGAATTCACCGCCGCGCTTCGCGACCGCAAGGCGGCGACGGGCCTCTACAGCGAGAATGTCGGCGGCGTGCAATTCCTGTCGCAGAACCTGTTTCGCGCCACGGTGCGCCTGGCGCCCAATGTTCCGGTCGGCACGCACAAGGCGCGCGCGTTCCTGTTCAAGAGCGGCCTGTTCATCAAGGAGAGCTCGGCACAACTCGAAATCCGCAAGTCCGGCTTCGAGCAGTCGGTCTTCCGCGTCGCGCATGACTATTCCTTCCTCTATGGCGTGTTCGCGGTGTCGCTTGCCATGCTGACCGGCTGGCTGGGCCGGCTCATCTTCCGCAAGGATTGAGGCCACGGGAAAAATGGATGCCCATTTTCCCGGAAGGGGTTTCCCTTCGGACGATCATGCGATAAACCGCCGCCTCCCAGCCCAAGGGTAAATACGCACAATCAATTCGGCAGAGCGGGCCGGCCATCCGGACGACGGCGCGCTAGAGCCGGATGATTTCAGGTCGAGACGACCTGAAATCTGAATCCGGCTCTAAACCAAAGAGATAGAGCATGATGTCGTCCGAAAACCGCTTCACACTTTTCGGCATCATGCTCTAGGCGTCGTTGGCAATCCTGCCACAAGGCAACGACAGGAGGCTGCGATGCAATCGGCATTCGGCGGCATCGATTTTGGCACGTCCAATTCCACCGTGGGCGTGATCCGCGACGGCCGGGCGCGACTGGTGGCATTGGAGGGCGAACAGCCCACCTTGCCGAGCGCCGTGTTCTTCAATTTCGAGGACGGCTACACCTATTTCGGCCGTCGCGCGATCAGCGACTACACCGACAGCATCGAAGGCCGGCTGATGCGCTCGCTGAAGAGCGTGCTCGGCAGCACGCTTGCCAATGAGAAGACGCGCATCAAGGCGCGCCAGATCGGCTTCATCGACATCGTCGGCCTGTTCATCGATCATCTCAAGAAGCGGCTGGAGGAAGATGCGGACGGTCCGGTCGAAAGCGTCGTGCTTGGCCGGCCCGTGCAATTCGTCGACGACGACATGGTTGCCGATGCGAAGGCGCAAGGCGAGTTGGAAAAGGCCGCCCGCGCGCAAGGTTTCAAGCACATCGCCTTCCAGTTCGAGCCGATCGCCGCGGCGCTCGACTACGAGCAGAAGGTCGCCCGCGAGGAGCTGGCGCTGATCGTCGACATGGGCGGCGGTACCTCCGACTTCTCGATCGTACGGGTCTCGCCGGAGCGCGTCCGCTCGACCGACCGCAAGGCCGACATCCTCGCCAACCGGGGCGTCCATATCGGCGGCACCGATTTCGACCGGCTGCTCAGCATCGCCCATGTCATGCCCGAGCTCGGTTACCTGACACGGACCAAGGACCACAAGCGCAACCTGCCCGCGGCCTATTTCATCGATCTCGCGACATGGCAGCGCATCAACCTCGTCTACACCGCAAAGGCGATGAACGACCTAAGACAGATCCGCTACGAGGCCGAACGGGCCGACCTTGTCGACCGCTTCATCGATGTCGTTGAGCATCGCTACGGCCATGCCATGGCCGGACTGGTCGAAAGAGCCAAGATCGCGCTCACCGACCAGCCCTCGGCAGAGGTAAAGGTGTCGCTGCCCGGTGCGCGCTTCGTGGCCGAGATCACGCGCGCCGGCCTCGAGGACACGATCAGCGGCGACATCGAACGCGTGGCCACCACAGTCAGACAGACGATCGCCGACGCCGGCGTTGCCGCTTCGGTCATCACCGCCGTGTTCCTCACCGGCGGTTCGACCGCCATCCCCCTGGCGAAGCAGCAGATCCTTTCGCTGGTGCCGCAGGCCTCGGTCATCGAAGGCGACATGTTCGGCTCGGTCGGCCTCGGCCTGGCGCTGGACGCTCGGCGGAAGTTTGCCTGAGCGCTGGAGATTAGCGAAGAGGCCAGTCACTTCGTCATCCACGGGCGGAGCCAGGAGCGAAGCGATGCGCGCAGACCCGAGGATGACGAAGTTCGGAGGGCGTCAGCCAATCGCGGGTGTTTGCGACGGTCCTCATTTTGGGACGCGGACCAGATCCCGCTTGGGCTCAGCCGACCTTCCCACCCAAATGCGCCTTTAGCGCCATCTGGGCGAGGCTCGCCTGGCGGTCGCGGTGCGTGATCATGGCGAAGTCGCGCTTCGGCAATTCGACCGGCACGGCCCTGAGGCTGCCCTCCGCCAGGGAGCGCGCGACCACGAGCTCCGAGATGATCGTGGCTCCCGCGCCGGCCTCCACGGCCTGGCGCACGGCCTCGTTGCTGGGCAGGACGAGGAAAATCTGCAGCTCCGCCGGCGGAACCCCCTGGCTGTGCGCGAAATCCTCCAGCATCTCGCGCGTACCCGAGCCGCCTTCCCTGATGATCCAGCGCAATGCCCTGATGTCGAGGTTGCCCGCCCGCGTCATCGGAATTTCGGGATGCGAGCGCGCCACCACCAGCATCGGCCGGTCCTCGTCGACCGTGGCGCGGCGCAGGATGTCGGACTCGGTGCGGCCTTCGACCAGGCCGAAATCGGCCCTGCCGTCCAGCACATTGGTCTCGACCTGCCGCGTATTACCGATCGTCACGCTCAGCTTCACGGCAGGATAGGCTTCATGGAAGGATGCCAGGCGACGCGGCAACCAGTAGCTGGCGATCGTCTGGCTGGCCGCGATCGAAAGGCTGCCGGCGACGGTCTGCGAGACATCCTCCAGCACGCCGCGGGCCGCCGCGGCGCGATCCAGAACCGCCTTCGCCTCCGGCAGGAAGCGATGGCCGGTCTGGGCCAATTCGATGTTGCGGCCGACCCGGTTGAACAGGCGCACGCCGTGCTGGCTTTCGAGCGCGCGGATGGCGGCGGAGGCCGCCGACTGCGAGATGCCGAGCCGCTCGGCAGCCTTGGTCATGTGGCCATGCTCGGCGACGGCGACGAATATGCGCAACTGATCGAGGGTCATGGCGTAACTAAGAAGCAAAATCGATCGGAATTACAAGAGCTGCTTGTTAGACGGATCAATTGCTTTGTTCTAAGTTTTTGCCTGAAGTTGGAAAAAATTGGCTGCGATACGCCAAGGGTTGGAAATGGTGGGGCGCTTCAAATCCCTTTTTGCGCATTGGAGCCGCCGGCTGAAGCGGCAGCTCGCCGGCGAGCGCTACCATCCCGAGCTCCACTATATGCGCGGCCCGGGACCTAAGACGAAGGCCAGGATGGCGAGCGGCAAGAGCGTTCGCGGATCATGAGCAAAACTGCGCCGCGCGGCGCCAATTGCGCACCTTCGCAGCGGCCGCTGGCCGACACAAACGCACCGAATGAAGGCGACGGCGTCGAGACCTCGCCATCGGTCTCCGATCGCGTTGCCAAGACCACCTGCTACATGTGCGCCTGCCGCTGCGGCATCGACGTCCATATCAAGGACGACAAGGTCCGCTACATCAACGGCAACAAGGACCATCCGGTGAACCGCGGCGTGATCTGCGGCAAGGGCAGCGCCGGCATCATGCAGCATTACAGCCCGGCGCGGCTGAAAAAACCGCTGCTGAGAACAGGACCGCGCGGCACGGGCGAGTTCCGCGAGATCGAGTGGGACGAGGCGCTGACCATCGCCACCGACCGGCTGTCGTCGATCCGCCGCACCGACCCGAGGAAACTCGCCTTCTTCACCGGACGCGACCAGTCGCAATCGCTGACCGGCTGGTGGGCAAGCCAGTTCGGCACGCCCAATTTTGCCGCCCATGGCGGGTTCTGCTCGGTCAACATGGCGGCGGGCGGGCTCTACACAATCGGCGGCTCGTTCTGGGAGTTCGGCGAGCCCGACTGGGACAACACGAAGTACTTCATGCTGTTCGGCGTCGCCGAGGACCATGATTCCAACCCGATCAAGATAGGTCTCGGCAAGCTGAAGGCGCGCGGCGCCAAGGTGGTTTCGGTCAACCCCTGCCGCACGGGCTACAATGCGATCGCCGATGACTGGATCGGCATCAGGCCGGGCACGGACGGACTGTTCGTGCTGGCGCTCGTCCATGAATTGCTGAAGGCCGGCCGCGTCGATCTCGACTATCTGCTGCGCTACACCAACGCGCCGGCGCTGGTCGTGCAGGAGCCTGGGGCCGCCGATGACGGGCTGTTCGTTCGCGACGCCGACGGCAATCCGCTTGCCTGGGACAGGGTGGCGAAGCGGCCGGTCAGCGCGGCCGACCCCGAAGCAAAGCCGGCGCTAACCGGCAGCTATGACGTCGGCGGACAGCGCTGCGTGCCGGCGTTCCAGCTCATCGCCGAGCGCTATCTCGGCGAGACCTATTCGCCGGATGCAGTGGCGGAGCGCTGTGGCGTCGACGCCGGAACGATCCGGCGCATCGCGGCGGAACTGGCGCATGTCGCCTTCGAGCAGACGATCGAACTGCCGGTCGCCTGGACCGACTGGATGGGCCGGCGGCACGAGACGATCAAGGGCCGGCCTGTCTCGATGCATGCCATGCGCGGCATCTCCGCCCATTCCAACGGCTTTCACACCTGCCGCGCCATTCACCTGTTGCAGGTGCTGCTCGGTACCATCGATGTGCCCGGCGGTTTCCGTTTCAAGCCGCCCTACCCGCGCTCGGCGCCGCCTGGACCGAAGCCTGCCGGCAAGGATGTCCGCCCGATGACGCCGCTGGACGGCATGCCGCTCGGCTTCGTCTGCGGCCCGGATGATCTTCTCGTCGACGAGGCCGGCCGGCCCACGCGTATCGACAAGGCCTACTCCTGGGAAGCGCCCCTCGCCGCGCATGGGCTGATGCACAGCGTCATCCGCAACGCCTGGGCCGGCGATCCTTATCCGATCGACACGCTGATGATGTACATGTCGAACATGGCGTGGAACTCCTCGATGAATACCGTCGAGACGATTGGTATGCTGACCGACAAGGATGAGGCGGGTGCCTACAATATCCCCTTCATCATCTATTCCGACGCCTATTATTCCGAGACGGTGGCTTTCGCCGATCTGGTGCTGCCCGACACCACCTATCTCGAGCGGCACGACTGCATCAGCCTGCTCGACCGGCCGATCAGCCATGCCGACGGACCGGGCGACGCCATCCGCCATCCCGTGGTGCAGCCCGACCGGGACGTCAGGCCGTTCCAGTCGGTGCTGATCGAGCTCGGCGCGCGGCTCGGCCTGCCCGGCTTCGTCGACGAAGACGGCTCGGCGAAATACCGCGACTATGCCGACTACATCGTCAATCATGAGCGAATGCCCGGCATCGGCCCACTTGCCGGCTGGCGCGGCAAGGACGGGGGCTCGATCGGCAGGGGCGAGGTCAATCCGGACCAGTTGCAGCGCTACATCGACAATGGCGGCTTCTGGCACCACGATTTTTCCGACGACCAGCGCTATTACAAGATGGGCAACCGCGCCTATCTCGACTTCGCCGTCGAGATGGGCTTCATCCCCAAGGCCGAGCCCATCGTTTTCCAGCTCTACTCGGAGCCGATGCAGCGGTTCAGGCTTGCCGCGCGGGGCCATGGAGATGTCCAGCCGCCCGATGCCGAGCGCAGCCGCATCGAGGCCTATATGGACCCGCTGCCCTTCTGGTATGCGCCCTTCGAGGATGACACCGTCGACCTCGACAAATACCCGCTGCATGCGCTGACGCAGCGGCCGATGCATATGTATCATTCCTGGGGCTCGCAAAATGCGTGGCTGAGGCAGATCACCAGCCAGAACCGGCTGTTCGTGCACCACCAGACCGCAGCCAAGCTTGCCCTTGCCGACGATGACTGGGTGTGGATCGAAAGCATCAACGGCCGGGTCAAGGGCCAGATCAAGCTGATCGACGGCGTGAACCCGGATACGGTGTGGACCTGGAACGCGATCGGCAAGCGACGCGGCAGCTGGGGGCTGAAAGACGATGCGGCGGAGAGCAACCGCGGCTTCCTGCTCAACCACATCATCGGCGACCAGACAGCGGCGGACGCCAGCGGCAAGCGCTATTCGAATTCCGATCCCGTGACCGGCCAGGCGGCATGGTTCGATGTGCGCGCGCGGATCGTCAAATGCGCGGCCGAGGAAGCCGGCTTCACCGAGCCGCAATTCGAGCGCTTCCGGCAGCCGCCACATTTGGAGCCGCCGCCCGATCTGCTTCGTTTCGGCGCCGAGTTTCGGATAAAAAGGGAAGCCGCCGAATGACCTGTCTTCCCGCTCGGACCGAGAAAAAACTCGGCCTCGTCATCGACCTCGACACCTGCGTCGGCTGCCAGGCCTGCGTTACAGCCTGCAAGGAGTGGAACACCGGCGGCCATATGGCGCCGTTGACCGACATCGACCCCTATGGCGGGCATGTCGATGGCGTCTGGTTCAACCGCGTGCACGCTTACGAGCACACGACCGAACTCGGCAGCCGCACGGTGAACTTCCCGCGCTCGTGCCTGCATTGCGAGCAGCCGGCCTGCGTCACCGTCTGCCCGACCGGCGCCTCCTACAAGCGCGCTTCGGACGGCATCGTGCTGGTCGATGAGGATAAATGCATCGGCTGCAAATTGTGCAGCTGGGCCTGCCCCTATGGCGCGCGCGAGTTCGACGCGGAAGTCGGTGTGATGAAGAAATGCACGCTCTGCGTCGACCGCATCTACAACGACAATCTGGCCGAGGAAGATCGCGTGCCGGCCTGCGTCGCCGCCTGCCCGACAAGCGCCCGGCATTTCGGCGACCTCGGCGATCCGGCCTCGGCGATCTCGCAGCTTGTCGAGGAGCGTGGCGGCGTGGCGCTGATGCCGGAGCTCGGCTACAAGCCGACCAACAGATATCTGCCGCCGCGCGCCCACAGCGATCGCGCGGCGAAGGTGGACGCGCCGGCACTGGAGCCGATCCGGGCCGAGGGCGGTTTCCTCGGCTGGATCGACCGCATGCTTTCGAACTAGCCGATCATGCATCCCGCTTTCTCGGTCGTCTTCTTCACCACCGCCACCGGGGCCGGCTACGGCCTTTTGGCGCTGCTCGGCCTGCTTGGCGGGTTTGGCGTGACCCCGGCCGATTTCTGGCTTGGTCTCGTCGGCATGGCGCTTGCTTTCGGCCTAATCGTCGCCGGCCTGCTTTCGTCCACCGGTCATCTCGGCCGCCCCGAGCGCGCCTGGCGCGCCTTCTCGCAATGGCGCAGCTCCTGGCTGTCGCGCGAAGGCGTGGCCTCGGTCGCGACCTTCATTCCGGCTTGTATGTTCGGCATCGGCTGGGTGTTTCTCGGCCAAAGCGGCGGCTGGGTCGCGGTTGCCGGCCTGCTGACGGCGGCCGGCGCGGTCACGACCGTCTGCACCACCGGCATGATCTACGCATCACTGAAGCCGATCGCGCAATGGCACAGCCGCTACACTTTGCCGGCTTATCTTATCTTTTCAGCGATGACGGGAAGCGTTCTTGGCAACGCCGTGCTTCAGGGGTTCAAGCTGGGTTCGACTGCGATGCTGACCTGGGCCCTGCTCGCCACGCTCGCCGGCTGGGGCTGGAAGATTGCGACCTGGCGCTACAATGACCGGCTGGAAATCCCGACCACCGCCAACACGGCGACGGGCCTCGCGGGCGGTACCGTGCGCTCGATCGAATGGCCGCATACGGAAGAAAACTACCTGCTCAAGGAAATGGGATTCCGCATCGCGCGCAAGCACAGTGCCAAGCTGCGACGGATCACGCAGGCGCTGGCATTCGCAGCACCCGCTGTCCTACTGGTCACCGCAGCCTTTCTGCCATGGCACTTGGGCGCAATCGCATCCGTGCTTGCAGCCGCCGCGCAGCTTGCCGGCATGCTGGTCGAGCGCTGGCTGTTCTTCGCCGAGGCGAAGCATACGGTCAGGCTCTACTATGGACTGGAGTAGCGTCTCAGCCCGGCCGCAGCATCGAGCCTGAAATCGCGAAAGTCCGCTCGGCGCCCAGCATATAGGCCATCAGCGTCTCCAGCCGGAACAGGCCGGTATAGGCGCGGTCGAGCACGTTGAGCGAGCCGGTATAGGCGCCGAAGGCCGGCATGATCATGCGGCCGCCGTCGCCGGCAAAGCAGCGCCGCCTGACCGAGCGGCCGCGCTGGACGATGCGCGCGCAGGGGTGGAGATGGCCTGATATCTCGCCTTCGACCCGCATCTTCGACGGCTCGTGCCGGAAGGCCAGCGCGCCGATGGCGAGTTCCCGCACCGTCTCGCCCGGCAAGTCGGCGGGCGCTTCCGGGTCGTGGTTGCCGGCAACCCAGAACCAGTCTCGGCCGGCCATCATCGCCTCCAGCCGCTCGCGGAAGCTCAGATGCATGCGCTCGGCGCCGCCGCCGTCGTGGAAGGAATCGCCGAGGCTAACGACGATCCGCGGCTGATAGTCCGCGATCACCGCCTGAAGCTGGAGCAAGGTTGCGCCGGTGTCGTAGGGCGGGATCAACGCGCCGCGCCTGGCGAAGGACGAGCCTTTTTCGAGATGCAGGTCGGAGACGCAGAGCAGCCGCAGATCGGGGAAATAGAGAACGCCGCGCCGGTCGCAGACCGCGCGTTCGCCGGCGATGCCGACAAGGTCGGCCTCGGCGATCAGCGTCGCGCGCGTCAGCGAAAAGTTCATCCCCTCCTGACCTCTCTCAACTCGTCATGCCCGGCCGCCCATGGCTTCCTCAACCAGGTCTGCGGCTTCCATCAACAGCGTGTCGTTGGCGCCGCCATTGACCGATTCCTTGCCGATCTCAAGCATCACCGGCACCGCCAGCGGCGAGATCTGGTCGAGATGCTTATGCATGATTCGACCGCGCACACGCGAGAGCATCTCGCCAAGTCTGCTGACATCGAGCAATCCGGCCGAGGCGTCGGTGCGCGTTGCCTGCAGCAGGATATGGTCCGGTTCATGGCTGCGCAAAACGTCGTAGATGAGATCGGCCGACACCGTCACCTGCCTTCCGCTTTTTTCTTGGCCCGGAAAGCGCTTCTCGATCAGCCCGGCGATGACGGCGCAGGTGCGGAAGGTGCGCTTCAGCATCCAGCTGTCGTTCAGCCAGGCCTCAAGATCGTCGCCCAGCATATCCTCATCGAAGAGCTGACCAAGAGACGGCTTCTTCGCCTTGAACAGCGCCGCCATATCGTCCAGCGCCCACACCGCCAGCGAGTAATCGGTAGCGACGAAGCCGAGCGGCCTCGCATGCGCGCGCTCCAGCCGGCGCGTCAAAAGCATGCCCAGCGTCTGGTGCGCCAGCCGGCCCTCGAAGGGATAGGCGACCATGTAATGACGGTTGCCGCGCGGAAAGGTCTCGACCAGAAGGTCGCCACGCTTCGGCAGCACCGACTTTTCTTGCTGAATCCGAAGCCAGTCGGCCACCTGCTCGGGCAAGAGCTTCCAGCGGTCGCTGTCGGCCAGCATGCCGCGCACCTGTTCGGCGAGATAGGTCGACAGCGGGAATTTGCCGCCGGCATAGGACGGCACGATGATGTTGGCGCCGGCGCCGTTGGAGACGACGCACTCGTTCTCGCGGATGCCTTCGAAACGCAGCACCTTGCCGGCAAAGAGGAAATTGTCGCCCGGACGCAGCGTCTCGGCGAAATACTCCTCGATCTTGCCGAGCACCGGCCCGCCGCGGCCGGCCATGCCCCGGCCCTGCCGGACATAGCGGATGTTGAGCTCCGGCATTTCGACGATGGTGCCGACATTCAGCCGGTATTGCTGCGCGACCCTGGGGTGCGAGATGCGCCAGAGCCCGTCCTTGTTGCGGCGGATGCGGGCATAGCGCTCGTAGTTCTTCAGCGCGTAGCCGCCGGTGGCGACGAAATCGATGACGCGGTCGAAGGTCTCGCGCTCCAGCGTCGCATAAGGGGCAGCGCCGCGCACCTCCTCGAACAGGAGATCGGCATCGAACGGTCCGCCGCAGGCGACGCCCAGCACGTGCTGCGACAGCACGTCGAGCGCGCCCTTGATCAGCGGCGGCGTGTCCTGCGCGCCGAGATAGTTGGCGTCGAGCGCGGCGCGGCATTCCAGCACCTCGAAGCGGTTGGCCGGGATCAGGATCGCCTTCGACGGCTCGTCCATGCGGTGGTTGGCGCGGCCGATACGCTGCGCCAGGCGGCTGGCACCCTTCGGCGCGCCAACATGCACCACCAGATCGACATCGCCCCAGTCGATGCCGAGATCGAGCGTCGAAGTGGCGACGATAGCGCGCAGCGCATTGTCGGCCATCGCCTTCTCGACGCGGCGGCGCTGGCCGACGTCGAGCGAGCCATGGTGGAGTGCTATGGGAAGGGAGTCTTCGTTCGCCCGCCAAAGCTCCTGGAACAAAAGCTCGGCCTGGCTGCGGGTGTTGACGAAGAGAAGCGTCGTGCGGTGTTCTTTGATCGCCTCGTAGATTTCGGGAATGGCGTAGCGGGCCGAATGTCCCGACCACGGCACGCGCTCACGCGAGTCGAGGATCGAGATATCGGGCTTGGCGCCGCCGGCGACCGTGATCAGCCCGGCCATCTCGCCGGGTGGATTTTGCGCGACCAGCCAGCGCCGTAATTCGTCTGGCTCGGCCACGGTTGCCGACAGGCCTATGGTCTGCAACCCGGGGACAAAGGAACGCAATCGCGCCAGGCCGAGCGCCAGCAGGTGTCCGCGCTTCGAAGTGACGAGCGAATGCAGTTCGTCGAGAACGACGTAGCGCAGGTCCTCGAAGAAGCGCTTCGCGTCGTTGCCAGCGATCAGCAGCGCAAGCTGCTCGGGCGTGGTGAGCAGGATGTCGGGCGGCACCAATTTCTGCCGCTGGCGCTTGTGCGACGGCGTGTCGCCGGTGCGCGTCTCGATGGTGACGGGCAGTCCGATCTCCTCGACCGGCTTGCCGAGATTGCGCTCGATGTCGACGGCCAATGCCTTGAGCGGCGAGATATAGAGCGTGTGGATGCCGCGATGGGCCTGGCCGGGCTTGCGGCGCGGCCGGTTGGCGAGTTCGGTCAGCGACGGCAGGAACCCGGCCAGCGTCTTGCCGGCGCCGGTCGGCGCGATCAGCAGCACCGATTGCCCACTTTGAGCCTTCGCCAGCAGCTCGAGCTGATGGACGCGCGGCGACCAGCCCTTTTCGCCGAACCACTTGACGAACGGCTCAGGTAACAAGACGGCGGCATTCTGTTCGGCAAGGCGCGGCTGCTCGGTCACACGCAAGAGGTAGCGCGACAGCGAACAATCGCCAAGAAAAATCGGAACAAAAGGGGATCGAGAGAGCGCCCCTCTCCCCGTCACTATACGGGGAAAGGATCCGGCAGGCAGGTGAGGGGCAGCGCCAGCTATTCAGAGGTTCGCGCCGCCCCTCATCCGCCCTTCGGGCACCTTCTCCCCGTGAAACGGGGAGAAGGAAAGGTCACGCCCTCCTGAACTCCGTCGGGCCGCCATAGAGATAGCCGATGCGCCCGACCGCCTCTTTCAGCCCCTCGCGCGACACCAGCATGGTGTGGCCATTGGCGTGGATCATGTCGCGGGCGTCGGTCATGATCGCGACGTGGCCTTTCCAGAAGACGAGGTCGCCGCGCCGAAGGCCGGAATAGTCGGGACCCGGCTCGATTGGCGTGCCGATCGATGCCGCCTGCATGTCGGAGTCGCGCAGCACTTGCCTGCCGGCCATGCGCATCGACAATTGCACGAGGCCGGAGCAGTCGATGCCGAAGCCGGAGACACCGCCCCAGAGATACGGCGTACCCAGGAAGCTCTCCGCGACGGTGACGTAATCCTCGGCCAGTTCGCCGATCGGCCGCAAATGGCCGGCGATGATCGCCTCGCCGGAGGGCAGCAACGCATAGTGCGTGCCGCGCGTGTCAGCCGAGCCGGTCACCGCGACGGTCGAGCCCATCGACAGCTGCCCACCTATCGGAAAGCGCAGATCCGGTCCCGGGTAGAGGAAAGTGCGCGGCACGCAAACGATGTGCGTGGGCGCATGTTCGCGCCGACCAAGGAGATTGTCGGCCACGTAGCCGACATAGCCGTCGCGCTCCGCCTGCACCCAGGCCCAGCCTTCGGCATCCTCGAAGACGAGCACGTCGTCGCCAAACAGCGCCTGCGTGTTCACGCCCGCATCGGGGCGTGGCGCCTTGCGCAGGTCGGCGACCGACGCCGTGATCCGCGCCGGACGGCCGGTGACGAAGCGGTCGGCGGCGACCTCGCCTTTCAGCCTTGCATCGGCAAGGTCGGAGCGGAAGGCATGAAGGCGGGCATCCCTGGCGGTCAAATCGATAATCCAGTCATTAGCAACGAAGGTCAAATGGCAGCTATGAGGTCAGATGGGCAGGTCCTGCGCCCTGGCGACGATACCATCGCCGAAGCGCTCGACAAAGAGCGCGCCTTCCACCGTGCGCCGGATCAGCACGTTGCGCTTGTCGAGCTCGTCGCGATGGCGCGAGACCAGCTTCAGCGCGCCCATCGTATCAAGGGCGCGGGTGATCACCGGCTTGGTGACGTTGAGCTTGGCGGCCAGCCCGCGCACCGTATGCGGCGGCGGATCGAGATAGATGGTGAACAGGATCGTCGTCTGGCGCATGGTGAGATCGGGCGCGCCGTCGCGCACCTGGGCAAGCATCACCTGCTGCCATAGTCGCAAGGCCTGACTCGGACGCATCGAGATCGACATCGGCCAAACATGCCGGCAAATTGTTTCGGTTCCGTTTCAGTGACGGCTTTTCCGCCGACTTGCTGTCCTGATCTTAGGCAAATCGCCCAGTAATTATCCGCTCCAGCGCGCGAATGCCTTGCGCTTCGCCGCCGGTCAGGCCGTAGGGGCGATCGGCCGGGTTCCAGGCGAAGATGTCGAAATGCGCCCATCTGGGCGTCTTCTCGACGAAGCGCTTGAGGAAAAGTGCTGCGGTAATCGATCCGGCAAAACCGTCGGCGGTGACGTTGTTGATGTCGGCAATCTTCGAAGAGAGCTTCGCATCGTAAGGACGCCACAGCGGCATGCGCCACAGCGGATCCTCGACCGCAACGGATGCGGCGGCCAGATCGGCGGCAAGCGTCTCGTCGTCGGTGTAGAAAGGCGGGAGATCAGGCCCCAGCGCAACGCGAGCAGCGCCGGTCAGGGTCGCCATGTCGATCAGCAAAGCGGGCTGCTCTTCATCGGCCAGCGCCAGCGCATCGGCCAGGACCAGCCGCCCCTCGGCGTCCGTGTTGCCGATCTCGACAGTGATCCCCTTGCGGCTGCGCAGCACGTCGCCGGGCCGGAAGGCATTGCCGGCGATCGAATTCTCGACCGCGGGGATCAGCACGCGCAACCGGACATTCAGTTTCACCGCCATGATCATGGCAGCGAGGCCCAGCACATTGGCGGCGCCGCCCATGTCCTTCTTCATCAAAAGCATGCCCGAGGACGGCTTGATGTCGAGGCCGCCGGTGTCGAAGCAGACGCCCTTGCCGACCAGCGTCACCTTCGGCGCTTCGCTTGCTCCCCAGGTCATGTCGATCAGCCGCGGCGCCCCGGCGGAGGCGCGGCCGACGGCGTGGATCATCGGGAAATTCCGCGCCAGAAGATCGTCGCCATGGATCACGGAGATATCAGCGCCATGGGCGGCCGCCAGTTTCCGGGCAGCTTCTTCCAGCTCGACCGGGCCAAGGTCGCTGGTCGGCGTGTTGACGAGGTCACGGGTCAGGAACACGCTGTCGGCGATGCGGCTGACATGCGCGCCGTCGGCGCCTTCCGGAAGCGCAAAACGCAATGCCTTGCCAGGCTTCTTGCCATAGCGGGTGAAGACATAGCCGCCGAGGACCAGCGCGAGCGCAGCCAGGTCGGGCTGTCGCAAGTCCGACGCAAAATGCCAGTCGCCTTCCGGCAGCGCCCTTGCAAGCGCGCCGAGGGCAAGTGTGCTTTCGCCGTCGCCGGTACCGAACAATGCGCCGGAAAGGCCACCGCTCTCGCCCGGCAGGACCAGCGTGCGCCCCGCCTCGCCGGAAAAACCGTTGGCCCTTGCCCAGGCGACGGCGGACGGCGGCAGCGCCGCGGCTTCAAGGGTGTCCTTGCCTACCAGATAGACAGGCAAGGCGGCTTCCGGCTTTTGTTCGATGAGTTCGACAGGCATGCGATGATCTCCGGCCGAACACGACGAGTCGGCTTCTTAACGGTCCGTTAGGGTTAACAGAATATTTCTGCGGGAGGGAAGACGGCCAGCCAATGGCCGCACAGGAATGGAGACCGGGCGCCGATGCCGATCAAAGCGTTGAACCTTACAGCCAAGCGTCTGATCAGCACGGCCTTCATGGCGGCACTGGCAGCCAGCGTGGCCGGTTGCGGCAGCACCAGCCAATTGACCACCGGCTCCATATCGCGTTCCAACAGCAGGCCGCTGGAAACGATGTCGACCGGCGAATTGCACACCGCCACATCCAGGCTCGGTGAATCCTACGCCCGCAATCCGAGCGACAAGCGCATGGCGATAAATTTCGCGGCGGCCCTGCAGATGGATGGCGATGCCGACCAATCGCTGGCCGTGATGCGCAAGCTGGCGATCGCCTACCCCAAGGATCGTGAGGTGCTTGCCGCCTATGGCAAGGCGCTCGCCGCCAACGGCCAGTTCGAACCCGCGCTCGACGCCGTGCGCCGCGCGCAGACGCCCGAATATCCGGACTGGAAGCTGGTGTCGGCGGAAGCCGCCATTCTCGACCAGATGGGACAGAAAGACGAAGCTAGGCAGAATTACAGGAAGGCGCTGGAACTCAAGCCGAACGAACCTTCGGTGCTGTCCAATCTCGGCATGTCCTATGTGCTAGAAGGCGACCTGCGCACGGCCGAGACCTATATGCGCTCAGCCGCGCAACAGCCCGGCGCCGACAGCCGGGTGCGGCAGAACCTCGCGCTTGTAGTGGGCCTGCAGGGCCGCTTCGACGAGGCCGAGAAGATCGCCTCGCAGGAGCTTTCGCCCGACCAGGCGCAGGCCAACGTCGCCTATCTACGCCAGATGCTTGCCCAGCAGAACGCCTGGAGCCAGCTGAAGGATCAGGACAAGAACAAGGCGAAAGTCGCCACGAACTGACCGACGGGCGGCGCTGCCTAAAGCTCTTTGCCTTGACTCAGTTCCTCGGAAGGCTGCGGCGAAGTCGCCGAGCCTAACCGCCGAACACTGCTGAAATCAAAAGCCGCGCGGACCACGCGCGGCTTTTGATTGATGCGACGGGCTCGCCTACTGGCTCGAGGAGCTGTGCTGGTCGCCGAAGATGCCGCGCTGGCTGACCTGGATGCCGGCCGGGCCCAGAATGATGGCAAACAGCACCGGCAGGAAGAACAGGATCATAGGCACGGTGAGCTTCGGCGGCAGCGCCGCGGCCTTCTTCTCGGCCGCATTCATGCGCATGTCGCGGCTTTCCGAGGCGAGCACGCGCAGCGCGTGCGCCACCGGCGTGCCGTAGCGTTCGGCCTGGACCAGGGCCTGTGACACCGATTTCACCGATTCCAGGCCGGTGCGGCTTGCCAGGTTCTCATAGGCGACCTTGCGATCCTGCAGATAGGACAGCTCGGCATTGGTGAGCACGAATTCTTCGGCAAGCGGCACCGACTGCGAGCCGATTTCGTCGGCAACCCTGCGCAAGGCCGCCTCCACCGACATGCCGGATTCGACGCAGATCAGCATCAGGTCGAGCGCGTCCGGCCACGCCAGCTGAATCGACTGCTTGCGCTTGGCTGCGCGATTGTTGACGTAGAGAATCGGCGCGTAGAAGCCGCCATAGGCGACAACGACACAGACGAACAGCTTGATGAAAGCCGGTTGCTGCGGCAGGCCGCCGAGCACGAACAGATAGATGGCCGCCAAGGCAAAACCGACGAATGGCAGGACAAGGCGGAAGAAGAGGAAACGCGTCATCGGGTTCTGGCCGCGGAAACCCGCGACCTTGAGTTTCTGGATCGTGCTTTCATCGACAAGCGCACGCCTGAGATTGAGGCGATCGACGATGTTGCGCATGCCGATGGACTGTTCCTCGCGCAGGCCCTTGCGACGGCGGTCGGCCTCGTTGGCCAGCCGCGCACGCTGCTCGGCGCGCAATTTGTCGCGTTCGAGCGCCACGCTCTTCATGCGCGACTTGAGCGACGTGCCGCCGAACGCCGGCATGAGCGTGAAGACGGTCGCAAACACGGCAATGCCGACCAGCATCGCGATCAGGAAAGAAGGGTCGGTGAGTGTTTTGACGACCTGCTCTGTCACTGGATCCGCGCCTCTACACTTCGAAATTCATCATCTTGCGCATCACCAGGATGCCGATCGACATCCACACACCCGCGCAGCCGAGGATCAGGTTGCCGACATTGGTGGTGAACAGCGGCATGATGTAGTTCGGGCTCGACAGATAGACCAGGAAGGCGACGACGAAAGGCAAGGCGCCGATGATGACGGCGGATGCCTTGGCTTCCATCGACAGCGCCTGGACCTTGGCCTTCATCTTCTTGCGGTCGCGCAGGACGCGCGAAAGGTTGCCCAGCGCCTCGGACAGGTTGCCGCCTGCCTGCGACTGGATCTGGATGACGATGCCGAAGAAGCCGGCCTCGCTGCACGGCATGGTCTCGGACATGCGCAAGGCGGCGTCGGGAACCGACATGCCCACCTGCTGGGAATCGACGATGCGGCGGAACTCTGAACGGACCGGTTCGGGCGATTCGTTGGCGATCAGGCGGATCGAGTCGTTGAGCGGCAGGCCGGACTTGACCGCGCGCACGATGATGTCGAGCGCGTTCGGAAACTCTTCCAGGAAGGCTTTGACGCGACGTGTGCGGCGAAACGAAACGAACCAGCGCGGCAGGCCGAGGCCGCCCACCAGCAGGGCGCCGGGCAAAGCCCACAGAGGCGCGCGGAGGAAAAAGAGAAGGGCCGTGAGCACGATGCCACAGACAGCGGAGTAGAGGTAGAAACGCTCGATCGAAACCTGCATGCCGGCCTGGCGGATCTGGACCTTCAACGGCGGCTTCTTGAGGTTGCGATCGTTGGTTTTCTGCTTCTCGTCGAGCTGCTTGAGCGAATCCTGGAGGCTTTTGCGCCGCTTGACCGCTTCCGCGGCGCGGTCACGCGTGGCCTTCACCACGGACCGGTCGGTTTCGGCCGTCTTGATGGTCTGGAGCCGCTTGCCGCTCTGCTTCTCATTGTCGATGCGCGAGAACAGGAACGCATAGGCCACCGCGCCGGCGCTGAAGCCGGCGAGCACGACGAACGCTAGTACGGTGGTGTCAATTCCGAACATCGACCGGAATCCCCAGGGCGGTTGGCCGCTTTAAAGTAACGGCGAACCGCTCTACCTCTCTGTTTTGACGCAATTCCGGACGGAAAGTTACGGCGAAGTCGCCGAACCGGACCGCTTCACACTTTTCCTGAAATTGCTTCAGACTTCCAAATGCATCAGTCAGCGCGTTTCTCCATCGCCTCAAGCGCGTTGGCGAGGCGCTGCTCCTCGCCATAATAACGGGCGCGGTCCCAGAAATGCGGGCGGCCGATGCCGGTCGAGACATGCTCGCCGACCAGCCGTCCGGCGGCGTCTTCGCCCTTGATGTTGTAGAGCACAAGATCCTGGGTGATGACGACGTCGCCTTCCATGCCGACCACCTCGGTGATGTGGGTGATACGACGCGAGCCGTCGCGCAGGCGGGCCGCCTGGATGATCACGTCGACCGAGCCGACGATGATCTCGCGCACCGTGCGCTGCGGCAGTGAATAGCCGCCCATGGCGATCATCGATTCCATACGGTTGAGGCATTCGCGCGGGCTGTTCGAGTGGATCGTTCCCATCGAGCCGTCGTGACCAGTGTTCATCGCCTGCAGCAGGTCGAACACTTCCGGTCCGCGCACCTCGCCGACGATAATCCGCTCCGGCCGCATGCGCAGGCAGTTCTTGACCAGATCGCGCATTGTCACCTCGCCCTCGCCCTCGAGATTGGGCGGCCGGGTTTCGAGACGGACCACATGCGGCTGCTGCAGCTGCAGTTCCGCCGAATCCTCGCAGGTGATGACGCGCTCCTCGCGGTCGATATAGTTGGTCAGGCAGTTGAGCAGCGTCGTCTTGCCGGAGCCGGTACCACCCGAGATGACGATATTGCAGCGGACACGCCCTATAATCTTGAGGACCTCGGCGCCTTGCGGCGAGATGGCGCCGAACTTGACCAACTGGTCCAGCGTCAGCTTATCCTTCTTGAATTTGCGGATGGTGAGCGCGGCGCCGTCGATCGAGAGCGGCGGGGCGATCACGTTGACGCGCGAGCCGTCGGGAAGGCGCGCGTCGCAGATCGGGCTCGATTCATCGACGCGGCGGCCAACCTGGCTGACGATGCGCTGGCAGATGTTGAGCAGCTGCTGGTTGTCGCGGAAGCGGACACCGGTCTGCTCGACCTTGCCGTTGACTTCGATGTAGACGTTCTTGGAGCCATTGACCATGATGTCGGCGATGTCGTCGCGGGCAAGCAACGGCTCCAGCGGTCCGTAGCCCAGAACGTCATTGCAGATGTCTTCGAGCAGCTCTTCCTGCTCGGAGATCGACATGGCGAAGTTCTTGATCGCGATGATGTCGTTGACGATGTCGCGGATTTCCTCGCGCGCGCTCTCGGGATCGAGCTTGGCGAGCTGCGACAGGTCGATCGTATCGATGAGCGCGGAAAAAACCTGGCTCTTGGTGTCGTAGTAGGCCTCGCTGCGCTCGCGCTGGACCTTTCTTGGCGGCTCCGGCGCCATCGGCGGCGGCTCGACAGGGCGACGGGCCGGCGGCGCGACTGGCGCGCTGGAAGCCGGCGTGGCCGGCCGCTCGGCCGTCATCGTCCCCGTCGAAGCGGGAGCGGCGGGAGCGGATGCCGGCGGACGGAATTCGGGCGTTGCCCGGTTGCCGTCGTCTTTGCCTCTTTTACCAAACATGATCGACTACCCGATGCCGCTTAACCAGCGTCACTTCTTGTTGCGCGAGAGCTTGCCGAGGATCGAGCCCAGGCCTGCCTTCTTCCTTGCCTTGATTTCGCTGCGTCCGGTCAGCACATGCGCTATCTCGTTGATGGTGGTGACGATGGGGCTCTTGGCGTCCATCTCGGAGAGCATGCGGCCGTTGTTGGAGGCGTTGCCGAACAACAACGGTTCGAAGTTGATCACGGCCATCGGCGTGATGCCGAGCGGCTCGGCGAAATCGGAAGCCGCGATCTCGGGCCTTTTCGGCACACCAGCCTGGTTGATGATCAGCTTCGGCGGCGGATCGTTTGGACGCAACCGCTTCAGCATGTCCACCATGTTCTTGGTGTTGCGAAGATTTGCGAGCTCGGGCGTGGCCGTGATGACGATCTCGTCGGCCTTGATCAGCGTGCTCTTCGTCCACCCGCTCCAGACGTGAGGCATATCGAGAACCAAGAGGGGCGCGCTGCGCTGCGCCGTCTCGATGATCTGCGAGAAGGCCTCGGCGTCGAAATCATAGACTCGCTCCAGCGTGGATGGAGCCGCGAGCAACGACAGATGTTCGGCGCATTGCGCGAGCAGGCGGTCGAGATAAACCTCGTCGACCCGCTCGGGCGAAAACACCGCTTCGGCGATGCCTTGCGCCGGGTCCTGGTCGAAATTGATGTTGGCGGTGCCGAAGGCGAGATCGAGATCGGCGATGACGACTTCGGATTTGAACAATGACGACATTGCCCAGGCGACATTGTGAGCGATGGTCGAGGAGCCGACGCCGCCCTTGGCGCCTATGAAAGCGATCGAGCGGCCGATCGGCTCCGATTCCGGATCGACGAAGATCGACGAGACCACGCTGACGATGTCGGTCATCGAGACCGGCGCGATGACATATTCGGAAATGCCGGACCGGATCAGCTCGCGGTAGAGCCCGACATCGTTGTAGTGGCCGATGACGACGACCTTGGAGGACGGATCGCAATATTCCGAGAGCTGGGCGAGTTGTTCGAGCAGCTGCTTCGGTTCGCTGCGCGATTCCAGCAGGATCAGGTTCGGTGTCGGCGCGGACTGGTAGAACTCGATCGCGGTCGGCACGCCGCCCATATGGACCTTGAGATGGGCCTTGGCCATCCGGCGATCCTCGCCGGCGCGCTCGACGGGGTTGGCGACGCCTTCGGTCTCGCAGAAGGCCTGGATCGAAATGCGCGGCACCGGACGCAGCGCCTGCATGGCGGCAATGTCCTGCTGCGAAAGGTCGCCGGTTTCCGCGGGCGTGTCGTAGGCAAGATTGCTCATCGTCATGCTCTTTCCGTGACTGCTTTCTTCGTCGTCCGGCGCGGCTTAGTAAGTGACTTCCGAGTTGCCGAGGAACTCGTCCGAGATGCCCCTTGCCCGGTAGGTGTCGATCACCGCGCCACGGTTTTCGGCGTCGATGTCGGACTGCTTGCGCGGCCCGAGCAGATCGTTGGGATTGGCCACCTGGGCCGCGAGGTTGTTCTGATAGGAGCAGCCGAAGTCGGCATAGTGCTTGTTCTCCGACGTCTCCGTCAGGTCGTCGGGCCAACGCCCACATTTGTCGGTCTGGGCACGCACCGCGACGAAGGCGACGCGCACCGGGGCGGACGCTTCCGGCACAGCCGACTGATAGGACGTCAAGACGATCCGGTTGCGCTTGACGCCGGCCGCCATGGCGAGCCTGGCGAAATCGCGGCCGGCCGATCGGGCGGCAGCCTCGTTGGCCGACCCGGCCGGGATCGCGATCGTCAGCGTCGGCGCGGCGCTTTTGTCGTAGCCGTCGAGAAAGCCGAGCAGCGTGTCGCGCTGGGCACCGGTCATACCGCGATCGCCGGCGCCGACCGGCAGATCGATCTTCTGGTTCTTCTCGGCGATAACGATCGGATGGGTCGTGCGGTAATCATCCGGGATCGATCCAACCGTGATGCTGTCGCGATTGGCGCAGCCGGCGAGCGATGCCGCAAGCATGACCGCCAGTGCCGGGACCACCTGCAGACGGATCCTTGCGATACCGGATGCTGTCCGGACCGTCATGACCTTCGATACTGACTTGGACATATCCGCATTCCCACTCATTTGTAGATGAAGCCGACGACGCCGTGGTAACGGCCGGCCGGCTTGTCGGTCTGCATGGTGCCGTAGACGCGATTGACCTTACCGAGGAACATGCCGGCGCCGTCGCTCGCAGGATTGAAGTTGTCGTCCGGCTTGGCCAGGTCGTTGCGCGCCACGGGCCGTGACAGATAGGGCGTGATGATGATGACGAGCTCGCTTTCGTTGCGGACGAAATCGCGGCTGCGGAACAGCGTGCCGAGCACGGGGATCTTAGTCAGGCCGGGTAATCCAGTGACCGCCTGCCTGACATCGTCGCGCACGAGGCCTGCGATCATCATCGAACCACCGGATGGCAGTTCCACCGTCGTATCCGCCAGGCGCTTGCGAAGCGACAAAGCGTTCATGCCGATACTCTGATTGTCCGTGGATGCCGACGCGGATCCTTCGGTTGTCGGTTCGGAAACCGAGGTTCTGACTTTCAGGCTTATGCGACCCGGCGACAGAACCACCGGCTGGAATTCCAGGCCGATGCCGTACTCGATCTTGTTGATCGAATAGGTCTTCAGACCGGTCTGATTGTCGCTGGACACGTTGGCGGAAACACCAGTCACAATATTGTATTCGCCGCCGACTTTGAAGGTCGCCTTTTCCCCGGACACGGCGGTCAAAGTCGGCTCGGCCAAGGTCTTCATGACCCCCGACTGCTCCATAGCGTTGATATAGGACTGCAGCCCTGACGAACTGGTAGCGAGGCCCGCGTTCGACAGCGGTTTGCCAAGACCCGTGTAAGGGTCGCTGAGTGCGCTCCAGGAAATACCGTTGCTGGCGCCGCTGGCGAGCATGTTGACGCCGAGCTGCTTCATCACCGAGCGGCTGACTTCGGCGACGGTCACCTTGAGCGTCACCTGGTCGTCGCCGATGATCTGCAGGAGGTTGACGATCCTGGAGGTCCGGCGTTCCTGGTCGGGGTTGTTGATGTCGACGCCGCCATTGACCGAGCCGCCGGCGGCAGTCTGCGAATATTGACCCGTCGTCGCTTCGCCGCCGGACACGAAGATGGTTGCCAGGTCGACGGCGCGCTTGGAATCGAGCGGCGTGTCGACCATGCCCGTCAAGACGACGTTGTCGTTGAGAAGCTCGACCTTGATCTGCGAGGACGGGATGAAGCGCTTCAGATAATCCTCCAGCCCGGCGACGTCGCGTTCGACGGCCAGATCCAGGCTGACGATCTGCTCGCCATTGGGGCCGAAGACGAAGATGTTGGTTTCGCCGACCGTCTTGCCGAACAGGTAGATGCGCCGCGCCGTGCGGGTCACGGCATCGGCGACCGCCGGATTGGCGACAAGGATATCATAGGCGTCGCTCGGCAGGTCGATGACCACGGATTTGTTGAGGCCGAGCTTGACGCGCTGCGTGGCGACGGAAGCCGATACGCCGGCGCTCGCGGCCCTGGCTTCGGCCAAGCCCAACGCGTTGGTGCCGAGCAGGAACAGGCCGACCGCAGCGGTCGCCAGTAAGGGCAGCAGTTTGCCGTTTAGCCTCATTTCCTCGCTCCCACCTCGGAAACCTCGCCCGACTTGATCAGGCGCACCGTTCCGCGTCGGCCATTGCCGGTGACCAGATAGTCGGCTTCGTCCGAAACCTTTTCATGGATGTCCGTGATCGGACGCAACGCCAGCGTCAGGCGGTCCGCCATCTGCTGCGCCACGGTGATGATCTCGGCCTGCTGCGGCGTCAGCTCCAGCGTCGCGGTCTGGCCGACCCTGGTCTTCTTGCCTTCCTCGTCTTCCTGGATGGTCTGGTCGATGGCCAGGACGCGGATGTTCTTGAGGATCGTCTCGGTGTTGAAGCCGCTGCCGCCGTTGCCGGTGTCGGCGCGGCGGGTCATGATGACGTCGACGAAGTCGTTGGGCAGGATGAAGCCGCCGGCGGACGTATCGGCCGATATCGCGGTGGCGACAGCGCGCATCCCGGAAGGTAGGATCGACGACATGAAGCTCTGCCCCTCGCCGACAAGCTTGGAGCGCCGCAGCGGCTCGCCGGTATACATAGCGACGCGTGCTACCGAGCCCTTGAGCTTTTCGACTGCGTCAGGTTCAGCGACGCGCGTGATGAAATTGGCATTGACGCCGTCGGCCGGCCATTGTTCCCAACTGATGTTGTTGGCTAGCTGGCTGCCCATCGGCACGTCGCCGGAAAGCACCAGCACATCCTGCAATGCGATCGCCGGCTGCTTTGGCGCATTGACAATGACCTGAGGCGCCGGCGCGACCATGTTCTTCGCGACATAGCCCGCGCCACCCGCCGCGACCGCAGCCACGCCCAGAATAATCAATCGGGATGCTGGCATTCGTCCGAAACCCTTCGCCTCATGGCAAACCACCTCGCCAGGCCGGACTTTGCAGCTCAATCGTCAAAACAAGGTTAATGTAATGCTTACGATCGTGATTAATTTAAGGTTTACTCAAATTGAATGGAACGGCCCCGCCGTTAACAAAAAAGGCGGCCAGGCCGCCTTTTATCGTCGACATCGGTGCCGCCTGACTAAAGCGCGTCGCGCTGAAGCGGATTCAGGCGACACGCTTTTAAGTATTTTTTTTATGCATGTCGTTGTCCCAGAACCGCTGCACACTTCCGGGCGACATGCATCAAGTCGCAAGCCTTCCCAGCGCCCAGACCATCAGCGGCGAATCCGGGAAAGTGATCAGCCCTCCCGCGCCAAGCGCGACAGCGTATGGGATGCCCACGCTCTCGTCGGCGAAATAGCGAAGAAATCGGCTGTGGCCGGTATACATGGCCAGCGGCGATTTCCGGTAAGCCAGGATTGCGATGGTCAGCAGGCCGCCGATGAAAGCCGACGTCAGCAGATAGCCGATCAGGTTGATGTTGAGGCCCATCCACAGAGCCGTCGCGGCAAGAAGCTTGGCGTCGCCGCCGCCCATGCCGCCGAGTGCGAAGAGCCCGAATGTCGTCGCAAGCACGAGGGCGCCGGCAGCGAAGTGCCAGCCATAGGTCGCCCAGTCCATACCGGTGAGCGGCGCGACAAGCGCGAAGGTCGCCACCAGCAGCACGGGAACGCGGTTGGCGATCGTCATCGACAAACTGTCCGAGATCGCAGCAAACAGCATGCAGAAAGGAAAGACGACGAAGATCACGGCTTCAAGCATGGATGTGGACCCGCAGGGAATCGACTGCCAGGCTAGGCTCGGCGAATTAACGATTGATGAGACCGGCCACTCAAATCGTCTGGCTGAATAAGTTAAGGGCCGCCAAGGCGGCCCTTAACAATCGAACGCGCGACCTTATCAATCGCCCGGCTGGCCTGCTTTTAGTTGCCGGCGCCGTTAAGCGTGTCGGCAATGTTCTGGAACTTGGCGTTCAGCGAGGTGCCGAGCGCGCCAGCGCCGATCATGATGGCGAGCGCGATGAGAGCGGCGATCAGACCGTATTCGATGGCGGTCGCGCCGGATTCGTCCTTCACGAAGCGTGCAATGAGGTTAGACATTCGAGAGCTCCTACTCCACGTGTTACAGCACTTCCGTCAACTTCTCTTTCGGTTGATCGGATGCTGCAAATCTAGGGAGAAGCCCTTTCAATCGGCTTAATAAACAGCCTTACCGATTCCTTTCCGGTGGCGAACGCGTTGTGTGGTTAACCGTGGCCTAAACATTGCCAGCCAACATGGCACGCCGGGAAAACAGCGGAAACCCGCGGCTCGTGCAATATTGCTAAAACAGCGGGCACCATTGATGCCCGAGGCATGCGCGAGCCGATCATTCATCGTGGCGAGGCTCGGTTTAACCGTTGGTTCACCAATCTCGTTCATGTTCTGGTGAAGAATCTGCCCGCCGGGAGCGCTTCAATGACCTTGTCCAGATCGCTGTTTCCAGTCGCCGCGCTGCTGGCAACTGCCTTGGTCATGCCGGCCAGCGCCGGCGCGGGGATAGAAGTCACCATGAACCAGGCGAAGATCGTCAAATTGTCACGCGCGGCCGACACGGTCGTCATCGGCAATCCGGCGATCGCCGACGCCTCCGTGCAGGACGCCTCGACCATCGTTCTCACCGGCAAAGGTTTTGGTGTCACCAATCTGGTCGTGCTCGACACGGACGGCAGTCCGATCATCGATGAACAGGTGACCGTCGTGCGACAGGCCGCCTCCTCGGTGCGCATCTACAGGCGCTCTGACGTTCAGACCATGTCCTGCACGCCCTATTGCGAGGGTGCGTTCAAGACCGAGGCCGAGAAGACCTCCGAATCCGAAATGAGTGCCGCGCACTGAGCCCCAACGAGGGCGGTCCCGCAGCCGTTAAAGACAGCTTAAGGCTCGCCCGCCGAATTTAACGATCATCCAAACCGGACTTCAATGGGTTTTCGCTAACCCTGCCGTCGGTACCGCTATGGGGATCGGCAGGAACACAAAAATGAGCAAGGACGCCACATCCGGCAACGGCATGGACAGCAAGGCGCGCGGCAAATCCCGCCCCGGCTTCTTCAGCGACAGACGCGGCAGCACGGCGATGGAATTTGCGATGCTGGCCATCCCGTTCGCGCTTCTCGTCTTCGCTATCCTCGAGAGCTGCATCTCGTTCGCCGGCCAGGAGGTGATGGCCAACGTCACCGACGATGTCGCCCGCCAGTTGCGAACCGGACAGCTTCAGCAGAACAACGTCACCGAGGCCTCCGTCAAGCAGCTGATCTGCAGCAGGCTGGAGATCATGGTGGCCAAGAACTGCCCTGGACTGCTGGTCGATCTGCGCGAATATTCGAGCTTCGCGGACGCCGCGACGGCGGGCTTCAAGATCGTGGGCAACGACGTCGTTCTGACGCAAGGCGGAGGCGACAAGACCTTCGCAATTTCGCCCGGGCTGGCCGAATCGATCAACATGCTGCGGGTGTTCTACAAATGGCCGGTGATGACGGATCTCCTGGCCAAGATGCAGAATTTCACTGATGGCACCACGCTGCATTTCGCGTCCGTGACCTGGCAGAACGAACCATTCGACGACAACTGACGCTGCTGGACGCTGAGACTGCGGCGACTTGGAGGATAGGATGTACCGTGCGGGGGCACATTGGGGAATTTCGGCCATCGTGGCGCGAGCGAGGCGGTTTGGCCGCGATCGCAGCGGGGTCGCGGCCATCGAGTTCGCGTTCATCGTGCCGGTGCTGCTGATCATGTATTTCATCACGATGGAGGCCTCGCAGGCCATCGAGACCAGCAAGAAAGTCAGCCGCATCGGCAGCATGGTGGCGGATCTCGTCACACAGCAGACGGCAGTGGTGAAGGCCGACCTCGATGCGATGATGAAGATCGGCAGTACAACGCTTCTGCCCTACAACCGTTCGGATCCGACGATCATCATCACAGGCATACAGATGTCGGATCAGGCCTCGCCGACAGTGACGGTGCTGTGGTCGCGCAAGCTCGTGGGCAAGTCCTACAGCGTCGATGCCAAGTCCGGAGACACCACGACCGTCCCGGCGACGCTGAGAATCCGCAACACCTTCCTGGTCCGGGTGGAAAGCGACCTCGGCTATACACCGGTCATCGCTTGGGACGGGAACGCGCAGCAGCAATCGGCCGGATTGCTGTCGACCTTCAGCCACATAAACATGAGCGAGACCTATTACCTGCGCCCGCGCCGGATTGCGACGATCCTTTGCAAGGATTGCTGACAGGCTATTCTTTTCCGGCCGTTTCCCGCCGCACGATCGCCAGAGCCATCGTGTAGTCGTTCTGCGTGGCCGGCGCAAAACCCCCGGAATGGGTCGATTCCAGCAGATCGTATACATCAGGCGTCTGGGACTTGAGATTGGTCAGGAAGACCGTCAGCCGTCGCTTTGCCTCCGGATCGAGATCGCTGCGGACTGCGTGCGGGCCGTAGCGCAACAGCCCCGAGGTCCATAACACCCGAAGCGATGCTCCAGGGATACCTGCAGCCTCCAGCCGCGCGACCGTGCCGTCGGAATGGGCGGACCGGCCATCTGCATCGGCCGGCTCGCAGCCGAACAGGCCGTCCGCCTCACCGCCGCTCAGCATCGTCTCGGCCGCGGTAGCCGAAGCGGCGCGCGCCAGGAAGGGCGCATCCTGCGCGATCTTGAAGCCTTCGGCGGAAAGAGCTGTCAGCGGCAGCAGCGCGCCGCCGACATTTCCGGCCGGCGCTATCGCGATCCGATGCGAAGCCATGGCAGCAATATCCGGAAGCCTGCCGTCGCGTGTCACCAGGATCGAGCGGATGCCGACGGCGCCGTCGGCATCGACCGGCGCCACGAGCGGTTCGACACAGCCGCAGCGCTCCGAAGCCGTGGCATAAGCGAGGGCGGAGTAGACCGCGTATTGCACACGTCCGTTCGCCTGCGCTTCGATCAGCGCCGCATAGTCGCGCGCAACCACGAACTCGACCTTCATGCCGAGCGCATTGGCATAGGCCTCCGTCAGGCGAGCGAGCCCCGGGACGGCGTTGCCGCCGCCCGACTCGGCAACGACGCCGATGCGGAACGTGCCGATGTCGTCACGCCAGTCGGCGCGTGCCGGCCATGAGGCGGCGCCGAACGCCGCGAGAGCGGCCGCGCACACCTTCACGGCCTGCCATGCCGCGGTTTTGCCGCGCCTCGCCATACTTGCTTTGCTCCCGCCGGATCTGCGCCTTGCCGCAACTATGGCGCGAAGCCGTTGCGGTTTGGTTTCCGATTTGCCAACGCTGCCGGGGAACCTTATGTCTGGCAGCCAGGGCTGACAACAATGATACCCATGGCGCGCGCTTTCCTGTTCGTTCTCGATTCTTTCGGCATCGGCGGCGCGGCCGACGCCGAGCGCTATGGCGATGCCGGCGCCGACACGTTCGGACATATCTTCAAAGCCTGCGCCGAAGGCCGCGCCGACCGGGAAGGTCTGCGTAAAGGGCAACTCGCCGTGCCCAACATGATGTCGCTCGGGCTTGGCCGGGCGGCGCAAACCTCGACGGGACTGAGACCTGGCATCGACGCGCCGCTGATTGCCTCAGCCTTCCATGGCGCAGCCCAGGAAGTGTCGACCGGCAAGGACACGCCGTCGGGCCATTGGGAGATCGCCGGCCTGCCCGTGCGCTTCGACTGGGGTTATTTTCCCGACACCGTGCCGGCCTTCCCGGCCGAGCTGACCGAAGCGATCATCCGCGAAGGCAAGCTGCCGGGAATCCTCGGCAACTGCCATGCGTCCGGAACCGAGATCATCGAGCGGCTCGGCGAAGAGCATATCCGTACGGCCAAGCCGATCTGCTACACATCGGTCGATTCCGTGCTGCAGATCGCCGCGCACGAGACGCATTTCGGCCTCGAAAGGCTTTATGCGCTCTGCCTGACGGTGCGCCGGCTGGTCGACCCCTTGAAGATCGGACGGGTGATCGCGCGACCGTTCGTGGGCGAGACACCCGCCACGTTCCAGCGCACCCACAACCGCCGCGACTATGCGGTGCCGCCGCCGGAGGAGACCCTGCTCGACCGGCTTGCCGGCCGCGGCAGCAAGGTCGTTGCCGTCGGCAAGATCGGCGACATCTTCGCCCATCGCGGCATCTTCGAGGTACGCAAGGCCGGCGGCAACATGGCGATGTTCGACAAGGCGCTCGGCGCCATGGACGACGCCGGCGAAGGCGATCTGGTCTTTGCCAATTTCGTCGACTTTGACACCGACTTCGGTCACCGGCGCGACGTCGCCGGCTATGCGGCCGCGCTTGAAGCCTTCGACCGCCGGCTGCCCGAGGCGTTGTCGCGCATCAGGCCGGGCGACCTTCTCATCCTGACCGCCGACCATGGCAACGACCCGACGTGGCGCGGCACCGACCATACGCGTGAGCGCGTTCCGGTGATCGGCGTCGGGCCGGGGCTGAAGGGCGGCGACATCGGGCTCAGGCCGACCTTCGCCGATATCGGCGAAACCGTAGCGGATCACCTTGGCCTGGCCGCCGGCCGCCACGGAACATCATTCCTCGCAACGATAGGCGGCCATGCCTGAACTGCCTGAAGTCGAGACCGTCCGGCGCGGACTGCAGCCGGTGCTGGAAGGGGCGCGGCTCGTTAAGGTCGAGGCGCGCAGGCCCGACCTTCGCTTTCCTTTTCCCGAACGCTTTTCGGAGCGGCTTGCCGGCAAGACCGTGACGGCGCTTGGCCGGCGTGCCAAATATCTGACGATGCATATCGAAAACGGTCCCGTGCTGATCTGCCATCTCGGCATGTCGGGATCGTTCCGGGTCGAAGCCGCCGGAAGCAACGACATCCCCGGCGCCTTCTATCACGAGCGCTCGAAAAGCGCCGCGCACGACCATGTCGTGTTCGACGTTGCCTCGCCGAAGGGCGAGCGCTCGCGCATCATCTTCAACGACCCGCGCCGCTTCGGCTTCATGCTGTTTGCCGAAGGCGCGCCGGACACGCATCCGATGCTGGCCGGACTGGGCGTGGAACCGACCGGCAACGCGCTCGACGGGGCGCTGCTCGCGTCGCTGCTCGATGGCCGCAGATCGCCGCTCAAGGCGGCGCTGCTCGATCAGCGGCTGATCGCCGGGCTTGGCAATATATATGTGGCGGAGGCGCTGTGGCGCGCCGGTCTCTCGCCGCTGCGCGAAGCCGGCACCATCGCCGGGCCGGCCAAGAAGGCGAAAGAGCGAAGTGGACGCCTTGCCGCGGCGATCCGCTCGGTTATCGCCGATGCCATCGCTGCCGGAGGCTCTTCGCTTCGCGACTATGTCCAGGCCGATGGATCGCTTGGCTACTTCCAGCATTCCTTCGCGGTCTACGATCGCGAAGGGGAGCCATGCCCGAAGCCTGGCTGCCGCGGCCACATCGAGCGCATCGTGCAAAGCGGCCGCTCCACCTTCTATTGCCGGACCTGTCAGCGGTAAGCTAGGAACGGCTACCGATCATCCCACTGCCGCGGAAGGATGCGAAACCATGGCTTATGAAACCATTCTCGTCGAGACGCGTGGCAAGGTCGGGCTGATCACGCTGAACCGGCCCAAGGCGCTCAATGCGCTGAATTCGCAAGTCCTTGCGGAGGTCGTGGCGGCGGCGAGCGCGTTCAACGCCGATGCCGGGATCGGCGCGATGGTGCTTACCGGCTCGGAAAAGGCGTTTGCCGCCGGCGCCGACATCAAGGAAATGCAGGCGTTGTCCTTTGCCGACGCCTACACGCAGGACTTCTTCGTCGGCTGGGAGGAATTCACGCGCACACGCAAGCCCATCATCGCGGCGGTCGCGGGCTACGCGCTCGGCGGCGGCTGCGAGCTGGCCATGATGTGTGACTTCATCATCGCCGGCGACAACGCCAAGTTCGGCCAGCCCGAAATCACGCTCGGCGTCATGCCGGGCATGGGCGGATCGCAGCGACTGACCCGCTTCGTCGGTAAGTCGAAGGCGATGGACATGTGCCTGACCGGACGCATGATGGATGCGGCCGAGGCCGAGCGCTGCGGACTGGTGTCACGGGTGGTCCCGGTCGCCGAGTTGCTCGAGGAAACGCTGAAGGCGGCGGCGAAGATCGCCGAGTTCTCACTGCCGTCAGTGATGATGACCAAGGAGGCCGTCAACCGCGCCTACGAGACAACTCTGACAGAGGGGCTTCGCTTCGAGCGCCGCCTGTTCCATTCGCTGTTTGCCCTCGACGACCAGAAAGAAGGCATGACCGCCTTCGTCGAGAAGCGGAAGCCCAATTTCAGCAATCGCTGAAGTGCGTCGCGCGGACGTGGATACCAGCAACGCACTTCAGCTTTTTTCTTGATGCATGTCGTTGTCCCAAAACCGCTGCGCACTTTTGGGCGACATGCATTGGAGCTTCTCCAAAAAGACCGCGAAGTGGGCGTTGACGCGCCGGAAAAGCTGAACTATAAGCCGCACCAACCGAGGCGGCCCTATGGCTGCCCGTTTGTTTTTTGTGCCCTGCGGCACCCCGCTGGCGCCCACCAGATCAGAAGAGAGGCATCATGGCCAATACGTCTTCGGCCAAAAAGGCAACGCGCAAGATCGCCCGCCGCGCTGCGGTCAACAAGAACCGCCGCTCGCGTGTCCGCACCTATGTGCGCCAGGTCGAAGAGGCGCTGGCCGCCGGCGACAAGGCCGCGGCGGTGGAAGCCTTCAAAGTGGCGGAGCCGGAATTGATGCGCGCCGCCACCAAGGGCGTCGTCCACAAGAACACGGCTTCCCGCAAGGTTTCGCGGCTGGCCCAGCGGGTCAAGACGCTGTCGGCCTGACCGATTTAATCCTCGACCCCATCGACGTTGAACCCGGCCGCGCAGGCCGGGTTTTTTCGTTTGCCGGCAAGTACTTAAAAAAATCACCCGCGAATGGCCGCCGGAATGGACTTGCATGGCGTGAATGCTTTGCCGGCATATACAGTGCCGCTGATAGTGACGCGACTGCTCCGTGGCAGGCTGCCAAATTTCGCCTGTCAAAGAATCTGTTGCTTTTTCAGTGACTTACAGCGGGTCATCCACAGCTTGTTCAACTCACGGTCGAGCGGCGGGGGAGAAGTCGCTGTCAAGAGAATTATTTCAGATTATTTCGTTTCGGGCGGCCTTTTTCATATTCGCCGGAAAAGGGTTTGAATCACAATGGCTTTGTCAAAATGTGCCGTGGCGGCACCGGATTTCAAGCTCCGTCCGGTAACCAGATTCGTTAAAAAACCGTTAGATGTGGCCTTGCCCTATCCACAACGATTTCGGTAATGTCCCATCCATCGAAGGGACGGGCTTTTGCCCCTGACCCAGCCTGAATTGGCCAGCACAAAATGGCAGAATTCATGACGTGGAGCAATTCCGCGTGCGGCTTGGTTTTGCCTCTTCGGTGCGGGTAGGGGACTGGCGTAATTGTACATGGCGGTCGATGTCTCGCCGGCGTTTTCGCCGGGGGGTGATGTATTGCCTTGTCGTTGTCGGAAGCCGGCGTGCGAGCCGGCAGCCTGTCCCTTGCGCGAGTTGCGACGATCATTGCCGGCGGCGGCAGTGGCGGCGCAGCGAAATGAGGGCGCTGGACCAAGGATGCAGGAGGCGCATCCCCGGCGGGAAAAGGGCACGAGAAAGACAAGGGACCATGATCATGCAAAGCGGCATCGAGAGGGAGATCGCGGGCGAGCTCCCGTTTCCAGCAACTTTTGTCGGGGGGGAGCAGGTGGCGGCATCCAACGACGCGGAACAGAAATTCGAGCGGGTCAAGACCCAGCTGAAGGCGCGTCTCGGAGTCGAGGTCTATTCGAGCTGGTTCGGTCGCATGAAGGTCGCAGAGGCCTCCCGCGGCATTGTCCGCATCTCCGTGCCCACGGCCTTCCTGCGGTCATGGATCAACGGCCACTACCTTGAGCTTATCGCCGAGCTGTGGCGGCATGAGGACCCCAACATCCTCAAGATCGAGATCGTCGTGCGCACCGCGACGCGCCAGGGGCGCAACCATGTCGAGCCGGAAATCGCGCCAGCGCGCAAGATGACCAAGCAGACGCATACCGCGCTCGCCAACGGCACTGCGGGCGCCGGACGGGTGGAACAACGGGCGCCGGCGCCCCGCCAGGGCGCGTCCGTGGAAACGGAGTTCCGCCACAATGTGTTGGGCTCGCCGCTTGACCCACGCTACACGTTCACCTCCTTCATCGAGGGACCGTCGAACAGGGTGGCCTTCGCCGCGGCCAAGGCGGTGGCGGAATCCCAGTCGAGCGCGGTGCGCTTCAATCCGCTTTTCCTGCATGCCACCGTCGGGCTCGGCAAGACGCACCTCCTGCAGGCGATCGCGGCGGAATCGCTGCGGCACAATCCGAAGTCGCGCGTCGTCTATCTGACGGCGGAGTATTTCATGTGGCGCTTCGCCACCGCGATCCGCGACAACAACGCGCTGACGCTGAAGGAGCAGCTGCGCGACATCGATCTCCTGATCATCGACGATATGCAGTTCCTGCAGGGCAAATCGATCCAGCACGAGTTCTGCCACCTGATCAACATGCTGCTCGACAGCGCCAAGCAGGTGGTGGTCGCGGCCGACCGGCCGCCGTCGGAACTGGAATCCCTGGAGCCGCGCGTGCGTTCGCGCCTCAATGGCGGCGTGGCGCTCGAAATGTCGGCGCCGGATTTCACCATGCGGCTCGGCATGTTGAAGCTGCGGCGCGCCACCGCCAAGACCGATGACACCTCGCTCGATATCTCGGACGAAATTCTGGACCATGTCGCGCGCACGGTTACCGGCAGCGGGCGCGAGCTTGAAGGCGCCTTCAACCAGCTTTTGTTCCGCCAGTCCTTCGAGCCGCAGATCACGATCGACCGCATCGACGAGATCCTCGGCCACATCTACCGCTCGGGCGAGCCGAAGCGGGTGCGCATCGAGGATATCCAGCGCATCGTGGCGCGCCACTACAACGTGTCGAAGACGGAGCTCCTGTCCAACCGGCGCACGCGCACCATCGTCAAGCCGCGGCAGGTCGCGATGTATCTGTCGAAGGTGATGACGCCCCGCTCACTGCCGGAGATCGGGCGACGTTTCGGCGGCCGCGACCACACGACCGTGCTCCATGCCGTGCGCAAGATTGAAGACCTTTCAGGCGCCGACAACACGCTGGCGCAGGAGCTCGAACTGCTCAGAAGGCTGATCAACGACCAGGCCTGAGCCAGTGGAGAAATAGTCGGCGGCGCGCGTCGCCGGCTTTATCCCCAGAAAGCCCGTGCTGCCGGCCCGAACCGGTGCCGCGGGCTTGCGTTCGCAGGTTTTTTACTGTCAGCTTACACAGATTCTGAAAGCCCTTCAGGGCTTTCCCGGGATACCGCCTACCGGTGACCCGTTCATTCATTGAAGCGAGCCTGTTTTCGTCATGCGTGTTATCCTGGAACGGTCAAACCTTTTGAAGTCCCTCAACCACGTCCACCGCGTGGTCGAGCGGCGCAACACCATACCGATCCTGTCCAACGTGCTGCTCAGCGCCGAGGGCGCCAGCCTTGAGATGAAGGCGACCGACCTCGACCTCGAAGTGACGGAGGCGACGCCCGCCAAGGTCGAACGCGGCGGCGCTACGACGGTGCCGGCGCATTTGCTCTACGATATCGTGCGCAAGCTTTCCGATGGCGCCGAGGTGATGCTGAAGACGGACGAAGACGGCAACGCGATGACCGTCACCTCCGGACGCTCGAGCTTCCGCCTGCAGTGCCTGCCGCAATCCGACTTCCCGGAGCTTTCGGCCGGTTCGTTCTCGCATATCTTCCGTCTGGAATCGGCGGCGCTCAAGGGTCTGATCGACAAGACCCAATTCGCCATCTCCACCGAAGAGACGCGCTACTACCTCAACGGCATCTTCCTGCACACGCATGAGGTGGGCGGCAAGTTGAAGCTGCGCTCGGTGGCGACCGACGGACACCGCCTGGCGCGCGCCGAGATCGACGCGCCGGCCGGTTCGGAAGGCATGCCCGGCATCATCATTCCGCGCAAGACGGTGAGCGAGCTGCAGAAGCTGGTCGACGATCCCGACGTCGCGGTGACCACGGAATTGTCGGACACCAAGATCCGCTTCACCATCGGCAGCGTCGTTTTGACCTCTAAGCTGATCGACGGCACCTTCCCCGACTATCAGCGTGTCATTCCGACCGGCAACGACAAGCAGCTGATCATCGACCGCCAGAGCTTTGCCGCGGCCGTCGACCGGGTTTCGACCATTTCCTCCGAACGCGGCCGGGCCGTGAAGCTTTCGATCAATGACGGCCAGGTCACGCTCGCGGTCAACAACCCGGATTCGGGCAGCGCCACCGAGGAGCTCGCGGCTGACTATTCGTCGGACCCGATCGAGATCGGCTTCAACGCCAAATACCTGCTCGACGTCGCGGCCCAGCTCACGGGTACGGAAGCCAAATTCATGCTGGCCGACGCCGGTTCGCCGACACTGATCCACGACATGGCCGACGAAACAGCGCTCTACGTGCTGATGCCGATGCGAGTTTAGGCTTTTTTGTCGACGCAATTCCGGACGGAAAACCGTGCCACACTTTTCCTGGAATTGCGCTTTTGCCTGTCGCAATTCCGGACGGAAAACCGCCGTGCACTTTTCCTGGAATTGCGCTTTTGCCTGTCGCAATTCCGGACGGAAAACCGCCGTGCACTTTTCCTGGAATTGCTCTAGCGGACCTGATGTGCAACCGTGACCGCGGACGCGAAACAGCTTCGGCAGCAAAGCTACATAAGTAAGCTAACACTGACGAATTTCCGCAATTATGCGACGCTGTCGCTTGAGTTCGCGCCCGGCGCGGTGGTGTTGTCGGGCGACAATGGCGCCGGCAAGACCAATCTCCTGGAAGCAATCTCGTTCCTGACGCCGGGGCGTGGGCTGCGCCGCGCGCCCTATACGGATGTGGCGCGCGAAGGTGGCGACGGCGGCTTTGCGTTGCACGCGCGCATCGAGGGACCCGAAGGCCAAGTCGAGATCGGCACCGGCATTTCCGGCGGAGACGCCGCCGGAGAAGGCGGCAGACGCGTGCGGATCAACGCTGCGCCTGCCCGATCTGCCGCGGACATGCTGGAGTGGCTGCGGGTCGTCTGGCTGACGCCGGCGATGGACGGGCTGTTTCCCGGGCCGGCGATGGACCGCCGCCGCTTCCTCGACCGGCTGGTCCTGGCGATCGACCCCGGCCATGGCCAGCGCGCTCTCGACTACGAGAAAGCCATGCGCGGCCGTAACCGTTTGCTTACTGAAGGCTCGCGCAACGGCGCTTGGTTCGACGCGATCGAGACGCAGATGGCCGAGACCGGCGTGGCGATCGCCGCGGCGCGGGTCGAGTTGGTGCGGCTGCTTGCCGCCATGATCGACAGATTGCCGGGCAGTGGGCCGTTTCCGCAGGCCGATATCAGCCTTGCCGGCGACCTGGAGAGCGCGCTGGGCAGCGCACCCGCGGTCGATGTCGAGGAGCGGTACCGCGTGGCCCTTGCCAATGGCCGCGAGCGCGACCGCGCCGCCGGGCGCACGCTGGACGGTCCGCATCGTTCCGATCTCGCGGTGCGGCACCGGCCGAAGTCGATGCCGGCCGAGCTTTGCTCGACCGGCGAGCAGAAGGCGCTGCTGGTCGGCATCGTGCTGTCGCATGCCAGGCTGACCGGCGAGATGTCGGGCCTGACGCCAATCCTCCTGCTGGACGAGATCGCCGCGCATCTCGATGCAGGCCGGCGCGCGGCATTGTTCTCCATACTCGAGGAGCTGAATTGCCAGGCCTTCATGACCGGCACGGATGCCTCCTTGTTTTCGAGCCTTGAGGGCCGCGCGCAGTTCCTGACGGTCGATCACGGCAGCGTCGGCGTGACCGGCTGATGTCAGCGCTCATCCTGCGGGACAAAGCTTCGCTTTGCCCGTGCTTGCCCGGCGGGACAAAGCTTCGCCTTGCCCGTGCTTGCCCGGCGGGACAAGGCTTCGCCTTGCCCGTGCTTGCCCGGCGGGACAAAGCTTCGCTTGCCCGTGCTTGCCTGGCGGGACAAGGCTTCGCCTTGCCCGTGCTTGCCCGGCGGGACTAAGCTTCGCTTTGCCCGTACATGACAAGGTTTTCCGCCCGCGATATGGTCCGGCGATGACCAGCGCCGCCCTGACCGACGAAGAGCTCGAACGCTACGCCCGCCACATCGTGCTGCCCGAGATCGGCGGCCCAGGGCAGCAGAAGCTGAAACGGGCGCGGGTGCTGGTGATCGGCGCCGGCGGGCTCGGCGCCCCGGTGCTCGAATATCTTGCCGCCGCCGGCGTCGGAACGCTCGGCATCGTCGACGACGACACGGTTTCGTTGTCCAACCTGCAGCGGCAGGTGATCCATGGCGGCGACACGATCGGCATGGCCAAGACCGACAGCGCACGGGAAGCGATCATGCGCATCAACCCCAATGTCACGGTGGAATCGCACCGCCTGAGGCTGACGGTGCAGAACGCCCCTGCCCTCGTCGCCCGCTACGACATCGTCGTCGACGGCTCCGACAATTTCGAGACGCGCTACGCTGTCGCCGATGCCTGCGCCGGTGAAAAGAGACCCCTCGTCACAGCTGCCGTCGGGCGCTTCGACGGCTCGGTGACGGTGCTGAAGCCGTTCGAGACCGGCGCCGACGGCAAGCGCAATCCGAGCTACCGCGATCTGTTCCCGGAAGCGCCGCCCGAAGGGCTGGTGCCGTCCTGCGCCGTTGCCGGCATCGTCGGCGCGCTGACGGGCGTCATCGGCACGCTGGAAGCGATGGAAGCGATCAAGCTGATCACCGGCATAGGCGAGCCGCTGATCGGGCGGCTGCTGCTCTATGACGGGCTCTCCGCCCGCTTCGACACCATCCGCTACAAGGCCGTCTGAGCGCATGGACCAGACCGTCGGCATCTCCATAGTCGGCCTTCCTGCGGATTTCGACCGATGGGACGACTTGCTCGCGCTGATCCGGCGCGCCTTCAGCTATATGGACGGCATCATCGACCCGCCGTCATCGGCGCATCTTTTCACAGCCGGCAGCCTTGGCGAGAAGGCAAAACGGGAGACCGTATTTCTGGCCGTCGAGAACGGCCGTATCGTCGGTTGCGTCTTCGCGCTGGAACGGATGCGGGATTTCTATGTCGGCAAGCTCGCGGTCGAGCCACCGCTCCAGGGCCAAGGCATCGGAACCCTGCTGATGCGGGCGGTCGAGGATCTTGCCCGCGAACGCGGCAAGAACGCGATCGAGCTTCAGACCCGTATAGAACTGACGGCAAACCATGCGGCCTTCGCCCGGCTCGGCTTTCTCGAGACTGAGCGCACGGCGCATGAGGGCTATGACAGGCCAACCTCCATCACCATGCGCAAGGTGCTGTCTTGAGCCTCGCACTCAGCCCGGAAGATCAGGCGACCGCAGCCGGCCAGGATGGCGCGGGCATGGCGATGCGCATCGTCGCCGAAAGCGCCCGCCTGCTCGGCGCGCCGCGGCTCATCCCGATCGCGTCCACTCATATCGACGGCGCGCTTTACCATGGCGATTCCGGCACGTTGTTTGCCGAAAGGCTGGTCGAAGGCGGCGCGAAGGTTGTGGTGCGCTCGACGCTCAATGTCGGGGCGCTCGACCTGATGGGTTGCTCGCGCATTCGCCTGGAAGAGCCGCAACGCGGGATGGCGTGGCGGATGACGGAGGCCTATCGCAAGCTCGGCTGCGAGCAGAGCTGGACCTGCGCGCCCTACCAGGCCGGACACAGGCCCGCGCTTGGCAGCGACGTGGCCTGGGGCGAGTCCAACGCGGTCGTCTTCTGCAATTCGGTGCTGGGCGCGCGCACCAACCGCTATGGCGATTTTCTGGATATTGCCTGCGCCATCACCGGCCGCGCGCCGGATTACGGCCTGCACCGGCCCGATAATCGCCGGGCGCGGCTCATTTTCGATATCTCGCGCCTGTCGCCATCTTTCCTTGCCTCGGAGATCGCCTGGCCTGTCCTGGGCAGCCTCTATGGCCGCGAGGTGGGCAGCGCGGTCGGTGTCGTCACCGGTGTGGCCAGTCATCCGGGCGAAGACGCGCTGAAGGCCTTCGGCGCGGCGGCTGCGTCGTCCGGCGCGGTCGGCCTGTTCCACATCGCCGGCGTGACGCCCGAGGCTCCCGACGTCGAAACCATCCTGGCCGGACCGGAACCGGAGGCGGTGATCCGTGTGACGCCCCAGATGGTCGCGAAGGCGCGCGCCGGCCTGTCGACCACCACCGCGGGCAAAGCCATCGATGCGGTGGCGATCGGCAGCCCGCATCTGTCGCACGCCGAGTTTGACAGGCTGGAGCGGCTGATCGCCGGTCGCCGGCTCACGGTACCGGTCTATGCCTGCACCGGCCGCCACGCGCTTGCCTTGCTGGAGCAGGACGGCCGGCGAAAGCGGCTCGAAGCCAGCGGTGTCGTCATCGTCGCCGACACCTGCGTGGTGGTGACGCCGATCATGCCGGAGCTCAGCAATGGCGTGCTGATGACCAATTCCGGCAAGTTCGCGCATTACGCGCCGGGCAACACCGGCTATTCGGTCCTCTACGCGTCGCTCGCCGACTGCGTCGAAAGCGCGGTCGTCGGCAAGCCGGTCCTCACGGATATCGCCGCATGAGCGCTCCGGCCGAAATCCTGGTGCCGGGCAAGGCGGGCGAAGGCGAAGCGCTGGTGCTGACGGCGCCGATCAGCTTCTGGGGCGGCGTCGATCCCCGGAGTGGGCGTATCGCCGACGTTCGCCACCCGCAGCATGGCGAGGTCATTGCCGGCCGGGTGCTGTTCCTGCCGGGCACGATCGGCTCATCATCCGCTTCGGCGGTGCTGATGGAGCTCGTCCACAACGGACGGGCGCCGGCGGCGCTGGTGCTACACGAGCCGGACGCCATCCTTCTGCTCGGGCTGATCGTAGCCCGGGAAATGGGCTGGGAAACGCCGATCGCGGTGCGCCTCGGGCGCGACCAGTTCGATACCTATCGTGGGACCGCCGTAACAGTCGCCGCAGACGGTGCCGTCAGCGTGGCCGTTTAGATCTTCAGGTCCTCAGCGGCAGAACCCGGTCCGGCGGGCGGTGGCCGTCGAAGAAGGCGCGAATGTTGATGATCACCTTCTCGCCCATGTCGATGCGGCCTTCGAGCGTGGCCGAACCCATATGCGGCAAAAGCACCACCTTGCCCTTGGCAGCAAGCTTCAACAGCTTGCTGTTCAGCGCCGGCTCGTGCTCGTAGACGTCGAGGGCGGCGCCGGCGATCTTGCCGTCATGGATGAGCTTGACCAGCGATTCCTCGTCGATGATATCGCCGCGCGCGGTGTTGACGAGGTAGGCCGAAGGCTGCATCAGCGCCAGCCGACGACCGGACAGCAGATGGAACGTCGCCGGCGTCGAGGGACAATTGACCGAGATGATGTCCATGCGGGCCAGCATCTGGTCGAGGCTTTCCCAGTAGGTTGCCTCCAGCTCCTCCTCGACCGCCGGCAGCACGCGGTGCCGGTTGTGGTAGTGGATCGACAGGCCGAAGGCCTTGGCCCGCCTGGCGACCGCCGTGCCGATGCGACCCATGCCGACGATGCCCAGACGTTTGCCCCAGATGCGCCGGCCGAGCATCCAGGTCGGCGACCAGCCGGCCCATTTCTTCTCGCCTGTCAGCACATTGGCGCCTTCGGCCAGGCGTCGCGGCACGGCGAGCATCAGCGCCATGGTCATGTCGGCGGTGTCTTCGGTGAGCACATTCGGGGTGTTGGTGACGGTGATGCCTTTCTTGGCCGCCGCCGCGACGTCGATCTTGTCGACACCGTTGCCGAAATTCGCGATCAGCTTGAGGTTTTCGCCAGCCTGGGCGATCAGCGCGGCATCGATATGGTCGGTGATGGTGGGAACCAGCACATCGGCTTCCTTGACCGCGGCGACCAGCTCCGGCTGCGTCATCGGCCGGTCCTCGACATTCAATCGCGCATCGAACAGCTCGCGCATGCGGGTTTCGACCGGATCGGGCAGCTTGCGCGTGATGACGACGAGGGGCCGTTTTTTGCCTGCCATTTTATCCCCGAAGCTTCCTCGAAACCGATCTCGTTGAGACCTCTTTAACCAAGACCGGCGAAACTTGTAGCCGATCGCGGCACCAGCCCACTCCTGTAACAAGCAGTGCCGCCGAAGACAAAGAAAAAGGGGCGCTCATCCCGACGGACCGGCGCCGAAAGGAACGAAAGTGTCTGGTTTCGCGTCGCTTCGCCTGGCCTTCAGCGCAGCCATCCTTGGCGCCCTCCTGTGCGCGCCGCAGGCCTTCGCGCAAAGCGCTGCAGCGCCGGCGCAAACCATAACGCTTGGCCCAAGCGGCCTGCCGCTGCCGCGCTTCGTCAGCCTGAAGCCGGCCCGCGTCAACTCGCGCGTCGGCCCCGGCGCCAATTACTCCGTCAACTGGATGTACATGAAGGCCGGGCTGCCGATGGAAGTCATCCAGGAATTCGACACCTGGCGCCGCGTGCGCGATGCCGACGGCTCGGAGGGCTGGATCAACCAATCGCTGCTCTCGGGCCGCCGTACCGCGATCGTCGCGCCCTGGCAGCGCGGCAAGGGCGGGCGAATCAGCCTGCTCGACGAGCCCGACAAGGATGCCGGCGTCGTCGCCATCATCGAGCCAGGCGTGATCGGCTCGATCAAGAAATGCGACGGCCAATGGTGCGAAATGACCTTCGACGGCCACACCGGATGGATGGCCCAGTCGCAGGTGTGGGGCGCTTATCCCGGCGAAAAGTTCAAGAACTGAGTTTGCCGGACGGATCAGCCTCGCGGCGCCCGATGCGCCCGAGATGGGTATCCTGAAAACCACTGGACAATTTCAGGCCGTAGCCCAGGGCGCGATCGATGGCTATGTGGGCGATCCAGATCAGCGCCACCGCTGTCGCGATCGGACTGGAAAGCAGGACGCCAGCAAGACCAAGGACGAGCGGGACGATCAGGATGTGCAGGAAGTTGTAGGCGACGGCGCCAATCCGCGGCCCGGCAAGGTAGCCGAGCATCGACAGGTCAGGCGCCAGGATGAGCAGCGCGAACAGCCACCAGGAGACGCCCGACACTGCGTAGAAAACGATGGCCGCCACGGCAACCGCGACCCATTCCAGCCGGACTGCCAGGTCGACGGGACGCATCGCCAGCGGATCAATCGCAGCGTTTGGGGCGAAGTCTCACCACGATGTCGACATTGGCTATCTCCATGCCTTCCGGAGGCGCCGGCAGGTTGGAGACGGTTACCGGCCCGCTTTCGATATCGAAAATCCGGTTCTCGCCCTCGACGTAGAAGTGATGATGGTCGGAGGTGTTGGTGTCGAAATAGGTTTTCGAGCCTTCGACCGCCAGGATGCGCAGCAGGCCGGCCTGGGTGAACTGGTGGAGCGCGTTATAAACCGTCGCCAGTGAGATCGGCACGCCGGCGGCGATCGCCTCCTCGTGCAGTTCCTCGGCCGAAAGGTGGCGGTCGCCCTTGGCAAAAAGCAGGTCGGCCAGCGCGATGCGCTGGCGCGTCGGCCTCAGGCCGGCTTCGCGAACCCGCTTGTCCACAGCGACATTTTCCTTCCGGTAGCCCGAATCCATCTTCACTTCGAAGCTTGCTGCCCAGCCCATCAACAGGTCCAGAATGGCAAAAAGACGTCAAAAGCCAAAACCGGACATCAGCCGACATATATTCTGTAGTCCGAACGCGATCAATAGCGCGCATTGACCCGGGCAGGCGCACGGGTTAAGCGCAAACGCCGGTTTCCGGCCGCAAACAGAGTGTGTTAGGAAACCACCGACAAGGGCGCCCTGCCGCCCGGAACGAGAACGGGGACGGAGTTAATGGCGGGTCAAAAGTCCAGCTATGATTACGAGGAACTGCTTGCCTGCGCCCGCGGCGAGCTGTTCGGACCGGGAAACGCCCAGTTGCCCTACCCGCCGATGCTGATGTTCGACCGCATCACCGAAATCAGTGAGACCGGCGGCGCTTTCGACAAGGGCTTCATCCGCGCCGAATTCGACATCAAGCCGGACCTGTGGTTTTTCGCCTGTCACTTCATCGGCAATCCGATCATGCCGGGCTGCCTCGGCCTCGACGCCATGTGGCAGTTGACCGGTTTCTATCTCGGCTGGCTCGGCGAGCCGGGCAAGGGCATGGCGCTTTCGACCGGCGAAGTGAAGTTCAAGGGCATGGTGACGCCATCGGTGAAAAAGGTCGAATACGGCGTCGACTTCAAGCGCGTAATGCGCGGCCGCCTGGTGCTCGGTATCGCCGACGGCTGGCTCAAGGCGGATGGCGAACCCATATACGCGGCTACGGATCTGAAGGTCGGCCTGTCCAAGCAGTCCGCAGCCTGACCGTTTCGCCGCGGCGCTCGCTTTTCCAACGGACGCCACGTCAGTTTATTTGCGTATGATCAAAGGCGAAAACCGGCTAGGTTTTTCGCCCAACTACGCCGGAAGGAGTTACGAATGAGACGGGTCGTAGTGACAGGGCTCGGCATTGTGTCGTCGATCGGCAACAATGCCAATGAGGTGCAGAGCTCGCTTTACGATGCCAAATCCGGCATCAGCTTTTCCAATTCCTTCGCCGAACACGGTTTCCGCTGCCAGGTCTGGGGCGCGCCGACGCTCGACCCCACCGCGATGATCGACCGCCGCGCCATGCGCTTCCTGAGCCAAGGCGCCGCTTGGAACCACGTCGCCATGGATCAGGCGATCGCCGATGCCGGGCTCGGCGAAAGCGACATCACCAATGAGCGGACCGGCATCGTGATGGGTTCCGGAGGTCCCTCGACCCGGACCATCGTCGAAGCGGCGGAAACCACGATCAAGAACAACAGTCCCAAGCGCATCGGCCCGTTCGCCGTGCCGAAAGCGATGTCTTCGACGGCGTCGGCCACCTTGGCCACATGGTTCAAGATCCACGGCGTCAACTATTCGATCTCGTCCGCCTGCTCGACCTCGGCGCATTGCATCGGCAATGCCTATGAGCTGATCCAGTGGGGCAAGCAGGATGTGATGTTCGCCGGCGGCCACGAGGACCTCGACTGGACGATGTCGGACCTGTTCGACGCCATGGGCGCAATGTCGTCGAAGTTCAACGACAATGCGTCGACCGCTTCCCGCGCCTATGACGTCAACCGCGACGGCTTCGTCATTGCCGGCGGCGCGGGTGTCCTCATCCTCGAGGAGCTTGAACACGCCAAGGCGCGCGGCGCCAAGATCTATGCCGAGATCGTCGGCTATGGCGCGACTTCCGACGGTTACGACATGGTTGCGCCGTCCGGCGAAGGCGCCGTGCGCTGCATGCGGCAGGCGCTTGCCACCGTCTCGACCCCGGTCGACTACATCAACACCCACGGCACATCGACGCCGGTCGGCGATTCCAAGGAAATGGGCGCCATCCGCGAGGTGTTCGGCGACAAGATGCCTCACATCACTTCGACCAAGTCGCTCACCGGCCATTCGCTGGGGGCGGCGGGCGTGCAGGAATCGATCTATTCGATCCTGATGATGCAGGGCGGCTTCATCGGCGAGAGCGCCCATATCGAGGAGCTCGATCCGGAATTCGAGGGCATGCCGATCGTGCGCAAGCGTATCGACGACGCCAGGATCGACACCGTCCTGTCCAACTCCTTCGGTTTCGGTGGCACGAACGCGACGTTGATTTTCCAGCGCTATTCCGCATAAGCCAGCGTCTTTAACAAGGATTGCCTTTTATGAACGGGTTGATGAAGGGCAAGCGCGGGCTTGTCATGGGTGTCGCCAACGACCATTCGATTGCCTGGGGCATCGCCAAAAAGCTGTCGGAACATGGGGCGGAGCTGGCTTTCACCTACCAGGGCGACGCGTTCGGGCGGCGGGTCAAGCCGCTTGCCGAGAAGGTGGGAGCCTCTTTGATCGTGCCCTGCGACGTCGAGGACAGCGCCTCGGTCACCGCGACCTTCGAGACACTCGGCAAGGCCTGGGGCGGGCTGGACTTCGTGGTGCATGCCATCGGATTTTCCGACAAGAACGAGCTCAAGGGCCTCTACGCCGACACCAGCCGCGATAATTTCGTGCGCACGATGGTGATCTCCTGCTATTCCTTCACCGAGATCGCCCGCAACGCCGCCGCGCTGATGGGCAATGGCGGCTCGATGATCACGCTCACCTATGCCGGCTCGGTCAGGGTGATGCCGAACTACAATGTCATGGGCGTCGCCAAGGCCGGGCTCGAGGCCAGCGTGCGTTACCTCGCCAATGACTACGGCCCGCGCGGCATCAGGGTGAACGGCATCTCGGCCGGACCGGTGCGGACGCTGGCCGGCTCCGGCGTTTCCGACGCCCGCCATATGTTCTCCTACCAGCAGCGCAATTCGCCCCTGCGGCGCACCGTGACCATCGACGAAGTCGGCGGTTCGGCGCTTTACCTGCTCTCCGATCTGTCGTCGGGCGTCACCGGCGAGATCCACTATGTGGATTCCGGCTATCACATCATTTCGATGCCTGCACTGGAAGAACTGAAGCAGAACGATGTCGCTCGCGAATAGTTGGCGATCGCTATAGTAGCCTTCCAGTAAAATTGGATGCATTGGCGGAAACTCATTTTAAGGAGATATCCGCTATAAGGTCCCGTAATCTAGGGACCATGGATGTCTGCAGTCAGCAATCCCAAACGGACTCCGCTGTTCCGGCTGATCACCATCGCCAGCTCGGGCATGGGCAGTTTCATCCTCGGACTGTGGGGGCTGCGGTTCGGCTTTGGCGACGGCATGGCCGGTATGCCGGCCGAAACGTTGGGCGGTGTCATTGCCGCTCTTTGCGCCCTTGCAGCCGGCGGCGCCGCCATGTCGTTTTTCGCGGGCGTCGATGAATCGGCCGAATATGTCTTCAAGGAGACGCATTTCGACAAATTGACGGGCCTGCTGTCGCGTCCGGCCATGGTCGGCAGGATCGCCGACGCCGCGTCCCAGACGGTTCGAACCGGCGAGCCGGTGTTCCTGATCGACATAGACATCGACCGCTTCAAGCAGATCAACGACGCCATCGGCTACAGCCAGGGCGACGAGTTGATCCGGGCCTTCACCAAAAGGCTGAGGGAGAACATGCCCGAGGATGCGGTCATCGGGCGCATCGGGGCCGGCGAATTCGGCGTGCTTTTGCCGGACCGCGAGATCAGGGGTTCGATCGAGCGGCTGATCGAAAAGCTGATCAACGAGATGATGGAGCCCTATCAGCTGCAAACGCACCTGCAGTCGGTCAGCCTGTCGGTGGGCATCGTGGCGATGCCGAAGGACGGCGTCGACCCGGTCCTAGTCCTGCGCCGTTCCAACCTTGCGCTGCAGAACGCGCGCGCCAGCGGCATCGGCAACTGGTCTGTCTTCCATGCCGATATGGGCCGCGTGGCGGACTATCGGCAATGGATCGAGTCGGAACTGAAGACCGCTTTCGACCGCGGCGACTTCAGTCTCCACTATCAGCCGCAGCTCAACCTGCCGAGCGGTCGTGTCGTCGGTTATGAGGCGCTGATCCGCTGGAAGCATCCGGAACGCGGCATGATCCCGCCGATGGAGTTCATTCCGATCGCCGAGGAAACCGGCATGATCAATCCGATCGGCGAATGGGTGCTGCGCAAGGCCTGCAGCGATGCCAAGTACCTGCCGCAGGATTGCTTCGTCGCCGTCAACATCTCGCCGGTCCAGTTCATGACCAGGGACTTTATCGGTATCGTGCGCGAGGTGATGGAATCGACCGGGATCAAGCCGTCACGGCTGGAACTCGAGGTCACCGAGACGGCAATGATGCAGGACCGCGACCGCGCGGCTGCGATCCTGGAGCAGCTTGCCGAGATGGGAATTTCGGTGGCCGTCGACGATTTCGGCACCGGCTATTCCAATTTGAGCTACCTGATCGATTTCTCCTTCGGCAAGCTGAAGATCGACCGGTCCTTCGTCAGCCGCATCGACACCGATTCCAGCTCCGGCGCGATCGTCTCGACCATTGTCGGCCTGTCGCGGGCGCTCGGCGTCGACATCATCGCCGAGGGCGTGGAGACCGAGAACCAGGCCACGCTGCTCAGGGCCGCCGGCTGCGAGATGGTCCAGGGCTATCTCTTCGGCCGGCCGGCGCCGCTCAAGATCGAGCTCGGCGAAGCGCGGCCCGCCTTCGGCACGCACAAACCAGCCCGCATCGTCAGCGTGCAGTAGAACCCAAGCGCCTGCCTCCCGGCGCAATCCGGACGGAAAACCGCTCCACACTTTTCCTGGAATTGCTCTTTTAGCGACGCAATTCCGGACGGAAAACCGCTTCACACTTTTCCTGGAATTGCTCCTTTAGCGACGCAATTCCGGACGGAAAACCGCTTCACACTTTTCCTGGAATTGCTTTTAGCGACGCGCCGAAAGCACCTTGAACATGCCGTCGCGGGCGACCTCGGCATGGCTGGCAAAAGCTGCCGACAATGCTTGCTCATAAGGAAGCTGGCGGTTGGCGACCATGAACAGCCGGCCGCCCGGTTTCAGCGCTTTCGACGCCGCGCGGATCATGCCGGCGCCGATGCCAGGTTCGGCCGCGCGACCGGCGTGGAAGGGCGGGTTCATGACGATTGCGTCATAGCGCCGTTCGAGCGCCTCGGTGAGGAGATCGGTCCAGAAGAAGCGCGGCTCGATCGCGCCATGGACGTTCAGCCTGGCGGCCTCCAGGGCTTCGAAATCCGCTTCGTAAAGATCGAGCGCAGTGATGGCTCGCGTGCGCCGCAGGACTTCCGCCGCCAGATAACCCCAGCCGGCGCAGAAATCGGCGATGCCGCCTCTGAGGTCGCCGGGCAGGCTTGCAGCGAGCAATCTTGAACCGGCATCGACCCGATCGAAAGAAAACATGCCAGGCGCGGTTTTGAAGCCGCCTTCGACGACAAGGTCGGGGTTGCCGGCGCGCAGCGTCGCGGCCGCCTCCGTGCCGGCTCGCCGGAACCAGAAGGCAACGCCGTGATACTTCGGCAGATGGCCTTCGAGCGGCGCCAAGGCGTTGATCCGCTTGCGCAGGCTGTCGACGCCGTCGTCCTTGCCGCCCGCGACAGCGATCAGCCCGCCCGCCGCGACGCGCTCGATGGCTTCAGCGATGCGCAACTCATTCTGTCCGCGATGCCGGCCGGCGAGCACGAGAGCCATGTCGTAGCCCTGGCCTTCCACCCGCGGCGTCACGCTGTAGCCGGACGCGTGCAGGGCGCGAAAATGCGGCCGGAAACCCTGCACGATATGCAGCGCCGCATCGAAACCGGCGGGCAACCGGAAACCGGGTTCGGCGCCCAGAAAAAGAACGCGGGCATCCTTTCGCGGCAGAGCCAGCGCCTCGGCCTCGAACGGATAGAACAGCGTCTTCAGCGGCTCAGCGGCCATTGTCGCCCTCTGTAAACGAAAACGGGCGCGACCTATGCCGCGCCCGCTTCAACTTGATGTCAGGCCTATCAGGCGGCGTCTTCCTCGCCTTCGGCCTTCTTCTTGTCCTGGGCGATTTCCTTGCCGGTCGCCTGGTCGACGACCTTCATCGACAGGCGGACCTTGCCGCGCTCGTCGAAGCCCATCAGCTTGACCCAAACTTTGTCGCCTTCCTTGACGACATCGGAGGTCTTGGCGACGCGCTCGTTGGCGAGCTGCGAGATGTGGACGAGACCGTCGCGCGGGCCGAAGAAGTTGACGAACGCGCCGAAGTCGGCCGTCTTGACGACGGTGCCTTCGTAGATCTCGCCGACTTCCGGCTCGGCGACGATGGTGTGGATCCACTTCTTCGCCGCCTCGATCTCCTTGGCGTTGGCCGAAGCGATCTTGACCGTGCCGTCATCCTCGATGTTGATCTTGGCGCCGGTCTTCTCGACGATCTCGCGGATCACCTTGCCGCCGGAGCCGATGACGTCGCGGATCTTGTCGGTCGGGATATGCATGACCTCGATGCGCGGTGCGAACTCACCGAGTTCGGGGCGGGCGCCGGTCAGAGCATGCGCCATCTCGCCGAGGATATGCTGGCGGCCATCCTTGGCCTGGTCCAGCGCGATCTTCATGATCTCCTCGGTGATGCCCTCGATCTTGATATCCATCTGCAACGAGGTGATGCCGCTGGCGGTACCGGCGACCTTGAAGTCCATGTCGCCGAGGTGATCTTCGTCACCCAGGATGTCGGAGAGAACCGCGAAGCGCTCGCCTTCCTTGATCAGGCCCATGGCGATGCCAGCGACCGGCTTTGCCAGCGGCACGCCGGCATCCATCAGCGCCAGCGAGGTGCCGCAGACGGTCGCCATCGACGACGAGCCATTGGACTCGGTGATCTCCGAAACGACGCGCAACGTGTAGGGGAACTGCTCCGCCGAAGGCAGCATCGGGCGGATGGCGCGCCAGGCGAGCTTGCCGTGGCCGATCTCGCGGCGGCCGGGCGAGCCCATGCGGCCGGTCTCACCGACCGAATAGGGCGGGAAGTTGTAGTGAAGGAGGAACTTCTCCTTGTACATGCCCGTCAGCGAATCGACATACTGCTCGTCCTCGCCGGTGCCCAGCGTGGCAACGACCAGCGCCTGGGTCTCGCCGCGGGTGAACAGCGCCGAACCATGGGTGCGCGCCAGGACGCCGACTTCGGAGACGATCTTGCGGACCGTCTTCAGGTCGCGGCCATCAATGCGCGAGCTGGTGTCGAGGATGTTCCAGCGCACGACCTTGGCCTGGAGCTCCTTGAACACCGAGCCGATCTGCTCGGAGGTGTATTTGGCGTCTTCGCCTTCGGCCGGCGCGAACGCGGCCTTGACCTTCGCCTTGACGGCGTCGACGGCGGCGTAGCGCTTCTGCTTGTCGGTGATCTTGTAGGCCTCGCGAAGCTCGTCGCCGACGATCTTCAGCATTTCGGCTTCGAGCGCGGAGTAATCCGGCGCCGTGAAGTCGCGCGGCTCCTTGGCGGCGACCTCGGCCAGCTTGATGATCGCCTCGATCACCGGCTGGAAGCCGCGATGGCCGAACATGACTGCGCCGAGCATCAGGTCCTCGGAAAGTTCCTTGGCTTCGGATTCGACCATCAGCACGGCGTCGGCGGTGCCGGCGACGACGAGGTCGAGCTTGGATTCCTGCATCTCGTCGATATGCGGGTTGAGCACGTATTCGCCGTTGATGTAACCGACGCGGGCGCCGCCGATCGGGCCCATGAAGGGCACGCCGGAAAGCGTGAGCGCCGCCGAGGTGGCGACGATCGACAGGATATCCGGATCGTTCTCGAGATCATGCTGGACGACGGTGACGACGATCTGGGTGTCGTTCTTGTAGCCGTCGGCGAAAAGCGGGCGGATCGGGCGGTCGATCAGGCGGGAAACCAGCGTTTCCTTTTCGCTCGGACGGCCCTCGCGCTTGAAATAGCCGCCCGGGATCTTGCCGGCGGCGTAAGTCTTTTCCTGGTAGTTGACGGTAAGCGGGAAGAAATCCAGGCCGGGCTTCGGCTCCTTCATCGAGACGACCGTGGCGAGAACCACGGTCTCGCCATAGGTGGCGAGCACGGCGCCGTCAGCCTGGCGGGCGATCTTGCCGGTTTCCAGGATGAGCGGACGGCCGCCCCATTCGATTTCCACTTTGTGTTGATTGAACATATCTTGTCCTTCATATGCGGAAAGGGCCGCACCGTCTTGACGGTCGCGGGTTCTCCCTTTCCTGGCTTCCTTCGGGCAGCCACGGGCAAGACAACGGGAAGCTCGATCAAGTCCGGCTCCCAGCCGAGCGAGCATCCTGCAATCCTGCCCCATGACCGTCCATGGGCGGTTCCGGATAGCCCTCTGCAAGTCCGGAACCCGATTGGCCGATTGGTCGGCCGCCTTGCGCATGACGCCGGAAACCGCTGTTTCCGGAACGCGCCATGCGCGGAGGGGAATTTCCTTTTTCTCAGCATCGAGGCAACGGACGATCCGATGCGCCAATGCGCGACCGGCGGGCCCCCTTGGAGAGCCCGCCGGTCAATTCGTCAGCGACGCAGACCGAGCTTGTCGATCAGCGTCTGGTAGCGCCCGTCATCCTTGCGCTTGAGGTAGTCAAGCAGGCTGCGGCGCTGGGAGACCAGAGCAAGCAGGCCACGGCGGGAATGGTTATCCTTCTTGTGGTCCTTGAAGTGCTCGGTCAGGTTCTTGATGCGCTCGGAAAGGATGGCAACCTGGACTTCCGGAGACCCGGTGTCGCCCTTGGCGGTTGCGAATTCAGTCATCAATTCCTTCTTGCGATCGGCAGTGATCGACATCGTGCTTTTCCTTATCTGTTGGAGGAAACGGGACGCCCACAGCCGGGATGTCGTCCAGCAGGGGCCAGTGCAAGCGACGCGTCAGGGCGCGAAGCTGCGGCGCATATAGGGCAATTTCCGACAAAACACCAGCCCAATTGTCAAGCCGGCTTGTCGCAGGTTCCGCTTGCAAGAACAGAAGAATTCAAGGCTACAGCCACTTCTTCCCTTTGAAGAACGCAATCAAAGCGGCGGCGACGAGCACCATGAACACCAGGGCTGCCGGATAGCCGTAATAGGCCTTCAGCTCCGGCATGTTCCAGGGCGAGCTATCCGGATCGAAATTCATCCCCCAGACGCCGACCAGGAAGGTCAGCGGCATGAAGATCACCGAGACGATCGTCAGATAGGAAATGACGTCGTTGGTATGGGCCTGGGTCAGCGAGAGATGCATCTCGATCAGGCCGGTGAGCATGTCGCGCTGGTTCTCGACCAATTCGATCAGCCGCAGCGAATGGTCGAGCGTATCGTTGAAGAAGATCTTGGTCTCGGCCTTCACGAAGGGCACGTCGTTGCGGATCAGCGTCGCCAGCGCATCGCGCATCGGCCAAAGCACGCCTTTGAGCACGTTGGCGTCGCGCCGCAATTCATGCAGCTGCCGCATCTGGTGCTTGTGCGGCTTGTTCAGCATCTCGTCCTCGATGCCGTCGACCAGTTCGCTCGCCGCCTCGATCGGCGGGAAATAGCTGTCGACGATGGCATCGATCAGCGCATAGGCGAGATAGTCGGCGCTGCGCGAGCGCAGCCGGTTCGGCATCGCGCCGGCTATGCGCTTGCGCACCGGATCGAACGGATCGCCTTCGCGTTCCTGGAAACTGACGACGAAATTCGTGCCGAAGAACAGCGCGATCTGCTCGTAGCGGTGCGAAGTGACATCGTCGATCATGCGCATGACGACGAAGGCATGATCCTCGAAGAAATCCACTTTGGGCCGCTGGCCAGTGTTGACGACATCCTCCAGCGCCAGCGGGTGCAAATTGAAGATCCTGCCGATCTCCTCGATCAGCGGGATGTTGGCAAGCCCAGTACAATCCAGCCACACCACAGGCCATTTCTGGCAATGGGTGTTGAGATCGTCGATGCTCGCGTTGTCGATGGTTTTGTATTTCTCGGGCGAGATCAGCGCCAGCCGAAGCTCGCTGCGCCGCGCCGCCGGATCGGCGATAAGCGTCCCGGGCGACGCCCCGACCGGTGGTCGACGGGTTTTCAGCGGCGCCCTTTTCTTGCCTGTATCAGCCTTTGCCATGATATCTCTGAGCTTCGGCGCCCAGCCGAGATTAGAGCAGCGGTCTTCCGTTCGGAATTGCGTAGATAACAAACACTTGCGCCGGATTCACCCGACAAAGACCCGCTTGGGCTTGAACATGCCCTGTTCGATGGCGCCGATGGCGACGAGCCTGCCGCGCGCGGTGGCACAGGCCTCCTCGGCCTCAACCGGCGCATCGCGGCCGCGAATGATGACGGGATTGCCGAGACGGATCTTCGTCGCCGCGTCGTCGCTGACCGCGACCTGCGGCAGGCAGTCGAGAGCCACCGCGGTGTCGACCAGCAACGCGTCGATGGCGCTGAAATCGACCGGGGCCTCGGCTTCGTCCGGGGCCGCTTCGGTCTTGCCGCCAAAACGGGCCGCTTCCAACTCGGCCACCGTGACAAAATCATCGGACGTGAAAGGCTCGACCTCGACGCGACGCAATTCGGCGATATGGCCGAAGCAGCCGAGATCGCGGCCCATGTCGCGCGCCAGCGAGCGCACATAGGTGCCTTTGCCGCATTCAACCTCGAAAACGGTCTTGCCGGCATCGTGCTCGATGATGTCCAGACGGCCGATCTCGATCTCGCGCGCCGGTATGTCGACCGTCGCGCCTTCGCGGGCGAGGTCATAGGCGCGCTCGCCGGCGATCTTGATGGCCGAGAATTGCGGCGGCGTCTGCATGATGACGCCAGTGTATTTCGCCAGCAGCGCCCGCACGTCCGCCTCGTCCGGCCGGCGGTCGGAGCTGTTGGTCACCGGGCCTTCGAGGTCGTCGGTCGAGCGCTCCTGGCCCCAGGCGACGGTGAAGCGGTAGACCTTGGCGCCGTCCTGCACGTAAGGGACGGTCTTGGTGGCCTCGCCCAAGGCAATCGGCAGCATGCCGGAGGCCAGCGGATCGAGCGTGCCTGCATGGCCGGCTTTCTCGGCCTGGAACAGCCATTTGATCTTGGAGACCGCCTCGGTAGAGCCCATGCCGACCGGCTTGTCCAGCACCACCCAGCCGGAAACCGGCCGCCCCTTCTTCTTGCCGCGACGCGCCACTATTCCTGGTCCTTGTCGTCTTTGGTCCCGCCGGTGTCTCCGGCCTGGCCATCCGTGCCGAGATCGCGCGCGACTTCGGGCGACTTCAGCAGTTCGTTGATTTTCGCGAAATTGTCGAAGGAAGTGTCGAGCCGGAAGCGGAATTCCGGCATGTACTTCATCTGCCTGAGGGCGCCGGAAACACGGCCGCGGATGAACTTGGCGTGCTTGTTGAGCGCCTCGACCACGGCGCTGTCGTCACCCGCGCCAAGCGGCGAGACGAAGGCGGTGGCGATTTTGAGATCGGGCGACATGCGCACCTCGGACACCGAGACGACGCTGTTTTCGATCACCGGATCGATGACGTCGCCGCGCTGCAAGGTCTCGGAAAGCGCGTGGCGCACCTGCTCGCCGACGCGCAGCATGCGCTGGGAGGGTCCTGATGTTGTCGAACGGGGCATTTTTTCTGGTCCTGAAATCATGAAGCGCGGGATGGGACCGCGCCACATGTCTCAAATGCTAAGGGTCTGGGCGGCAGCCTTTCGGCCGCCGCCCGGGATCATTTCGGCAAGTATACCCGAATTTACAGCGTTCTGGTTACCATCTCGACGCGGAAGCACTCGATGACGTCGCCAACGCGCATGTCCTCGTAGTTCTGGAAGGCCATGCCGCACTCCTGGCCGCCCGGCACTTCCGAAACCTCGTCCTTGAAGCGCTTCAGCGTCTTCAACGTGCCTTCGTGGATGACGACGTTGTCGCGGATCAGGCGAACACCAGCGCCACGCTCGACCTTGCCTTCGGTGACACGGCAGCCGGCGATCTTGCCGATCTTCGAGATGTCGAAGATCTCGAGGATCTCGGCATTGCCGATGAAGGTTTCGCGCCGCTCCGGCGAGAGCATGCCGGAGAGTGCCGCCTTCACGTCATCGACGAGATTGTAGATGATCGAGTAGTAGCGGATCTCGATGCCGGCCGCAGCGGCGGCCGCACGCGCCTGCGCATTGGCGCGGACGTTGAAGCCGATGATCGCCGCTCCGGACGTCTCGGCGAGCGAGACGTCGCTTTCGGTGATGCCGCCGGCACCGGCATGAACGATGCGCGCACGCACCTCGTCGTTGCCGAGCTTGTCAAGAGCGGCATTGATCGCCTCGATCGAACCCTGCACGTCGCCCTTGATGACCAACGGGAATTCCTTCAGTCCGCTCGTCTGCAACTGCGACATCATCTGCTCGAGCGAGCCGCGCTGGCCGGCATGCCTGGCCACCGCCTTGTCGCGCGCCAGGCGCTGGCGGTATTCGGTGATCTCGCGGGCGCGCGCCTCGTTGTTGACGACGGCGAAGCGGTCGCCCGCCTGCGGCGTGCCCTGAAGGCCGAGCACCTCGACCGGCATGGCCGGCGGCGCTTCCGGCACGTGCTCGCCGCGATCGTTGACAAGCGCGCGCACCCGGCCCCACTCGTTACCGGCGACAATGATGTCGCCCGGCATCAGCGTGCCGGTCTGCACCAGAACGGTGGCGACCGGGCCGCGGCCCTTGTCCAACTGCGCCTCGATGACCGCGCCTTCGGCGGTGCGGTCGGGATTGGCCTTGAGGTCAAGGACTTCGGATTGCAGCAGGATCGCTTCGAGCAACTTGTCGAGATTGGTGCCCTTGGTCGCCGAAACCTCGACGTCCAGCACCTCGCCGCCCATCGATTCCACGAACACCTCGTGGCGCAGCAATTCGGTCCGCACCTTCTGCGGGTCGGCATCGTGCTTGTCGATCTTGTTGATGGCCACGATGATCGGCACGCCGGCCGCCTTGGCGTGGCTGATCGATTCGATCGTCTGCGGCATCACGCTGTCGTCGGCCGCCACCACCAGCACGGCGATGTCGGTGACCTGGGCGCCGCGGGCGCGCATCGCCGTGAAGGCGGCGTGGCCGGGCGTGTCGATGAAGGTGATCTTCTGACCGTTCTTCTCGATCTGGTAGGCACCGATATGCTGGGTGATGCCGCCGGCCTCGCCGGAGACGACATTGGCGTTGCGGATGGCGTCGAGCAGCGAGGTCTTGCCGTGGTCGACATGGCCCATGATGGTCACGACCGGCGGACGCGACACCAGGTCTTCCGGACGGTCGGCGATGTTGAACAGGCCTTCCTCGATGTCGGACTCGGCGACGCGGCGGACTGTGTGGCCGAATTCGGAGGCGACCAGCTCGGCCGTGTCGGCGTCGATGACGTCGCCCGGCTTCAGGATCTGGCCCTGCTTCATGAAGTACTTGACCACGTCCACGGCGCGCTCGGACATGCGCTGCGCCAGTTCCTGGATGGTGATGGTTTCTGGCAGGATCACTTCGCGCATGACTTTCTCGCGCGGCTCATTGTGGAGCGCGCGTTTGAATTTTTCCTGGCGGCGCCGCATCGACGACAGCGAGCGGGCGCGCGCGTCTTCATCCGATAGCGCCGAGTTCAGCGTCAGCTTGCCGCGGCGGCGATCTTCCTCGCCCTTGGTCGGCTTGGCCGGACGGGCCACTTCCGGCGTCGCAAGACGACGCGCCGGAGCACTGGCTGCGCCACCGGCACCGGAGCGCCTGGGCTTTGCCTCTTCCTCGTCATCGACAGTGGCGACCTCGGCGGCCAGCGGCGCGCGGCGGCGAGCCTCTTCCTCAGCACGACGCCGCGCCTCGGCCTCGGTCTGCAGGCGCGCTTCTTCCTCGGCCTGACGGCGCGCGGATTCGTCACGCTCGCGCTTGCGGCGCTCATCTTCCTCGGCGCGGCGCTTGCCCTCTTCCTGAGCACGCTGGCGATCCTCGGCCTCGCGGGCCTTGGACCCTTCCAGCGCCTTGCGGCGCGCTTCCATCTCGCCACGCGAGAGTTCGTTCAGAACCATGCCCGAACGCTCCGGCGACGGAGGCGGTGCCTTCGGCGCTTCCTGCACGACAGGCGCGGCGGCAACAGGGGCAGCCACGGCGGGCTTTGGCGTGAAGACGGACGGCGCCACCGGCTCCGGCTTGTCGCCGGGCAACGAGAACTTGCGCTTCTTGGTCTCGACCACGACCGACTTGGTGCGGCCATGCGAGAAATTCTGGCGCACAGTGCCCTGCTCGAGGCCGGGGCGCTTCAGCGTCAAGGTCTTCTTTGGCGTAACACTCAACGTCTTGTCGTCGCCCGATTTCGTATCGCTCATTCCATATCCTCTGCGGCATCATCTTCGTCAGCAACGGCCGCAAGCATTGCCAGGTCATTCGGGGTACCGCCCCGATATCGGTCGAGCGCAACAACGCGCTTCTCAACCGCCTGTCCCGCGTCCTGCGCGAGAACGGCAGCATGTATCACATTTGTACCCCCCAATGCCAAGCTCAACTCGGCCTCGGAGAAAAGTTTGTAGGCAAGGATCGCGGGGCCGCCAAGATGGACGGTCGCCCGCCGCGCCTGACTGATCTTGCGGATACCATCGTCCGCAGCCTCAGCCGCATGCAGCACGAGGAGCGCCTGCCCGTCGCGCACCGCGCCCTCAACCTTGGCGGCGCCAAGAACGACGGCGCCCGCCTTGCGGGCAAGGCCAATCATACCCAGAGCGGATCTGGAGAGCAGCCCGTCGACCATGCCGCCAAAATCGGCAGGAACGGTCACCTGTGCCTTGAAAGCACGGGCAAACAGGTTCTTTGCCGCTGCCTTCTCGATATGTAGGCGATCGGCGGTGACCCAACAACCGCGGCCGGGCAGATTTCTCTTGATGTCGGGAACGACGGCCGAATCCGGGCCGACGACGAAGCGGATCAGTTCATCCGCTTCGGCCTGCCTGCGCGTAACGATGCAAGTGCGATCGTTCATCTCGTCCACGGGCTTTGCGATTGGTGGTCACCTCACGCACCAACGGTTTCGTCGACCGCCGACGGCTCGGCGGCAAGCTCTTCCTCGGTGATCCAGCCGGCCTGCCTGCGCGCGGCGAGCACCATCTGCTCGGCCTCGGCGCGCGAGACGCCGTGGCTGGCGAGCACGCCCGGGAAGACCTTGGTCTCGCCGTCTTTGCGCTCTTTCCAACCGATCAGATCGTCCGCAGCATAGCCGGCGAAGTCCTCGATGGTCTTCACGCCGTCCTCGCCAAGCGTCACCATCATGGCGGTGGTAACGCCGGGGATGTCGCGAAGCTCGTCCTTGACGCCCAGCGCCTTGCGCTTTTCGTCATGCTCGGCCTCGATTTTCTCCAGATATTCGCGGGCGCGGGTCTGGATTTCCGAAGCGGTGTCCTCATCGAAGCCGTCGATCGAGGAGATTTCGCCCGAGTCGACATAAGCGACTTCCTCGACGCTGGTGAAGCCTTCGGAGGCAAGCACCTGGCCCACCATCTCGTCGACGTCGAGAGCCTCCATGAACAGCGCCGAACGCTCGACGAATTCCTTCTGGCGACGCTCGCTCTCTTCCTGCTCGGTCAGGATGTCGATATCCCAGCCGGTGAGCTGCGAGGCCAGGCGCACGTTCTGGCCGCGGCGGCCGATGGCCAGCGACAACTGGTCGTCCGGCACCACCACTTCGATGCGCTCGGCATCCTCGTCGAGCACCACCTTGGCGACCTCGGCCGGCTGCAGCGCGTTGACGATGAAGGAAGCGGCCGAAGGCGACCACGGAATGATGTCGATCTTCTCGCCCTGCAATTCGCCAACCACGGCCTGGACGCGGCTGCCGCGCATACCGACGCAGGCGCCGACCGGATCAATCGAGCTGTCGCGCGAGATGACGGCGATCTTGGCGCGCGAGCCCGGATCGCGGGCGACCGACTTGATCTCGATAATGCCGTCGTAGATTTCAGGCACTTCCATGGTGAACAGCTTGGCCATGAACTGCGGATGCGTGCGCGACAGGAAGATCTGCGGGCCGCGCTGCTCGCGGCGCACGTCGTAGACATAGGCCCGGACGCGGTCGCCATATTTGTAGTTCTCGCGCGGGATCAGCTCGTCGCGGCGGATGATCGCCTCGCCACGGCCGAGATCGACGATGACGTTGCCGTATTCGACGCGCTTGACGGTGCCGTTGACGATCTCGCCGATGCGGTCCTTGTATTCGTCATACTGGCGATCGCGTTCGGCCTCGCGCACCTTCTGCACGATGACCTGCTTGGCCGACTGGGCGGCGATGCGGCCGAAATCCATCGGCGGCAGCTGTTCGGCGATGAAGTCGCCGATCTGGGCGTCGGGGTTGCGCTCGCGCGCCGAGGAAAGCGCGATCTGCGTCGCGTAGTCGTCGACCTTCTCGACCACTTCCATCAGCCGCTGCAGCTTCATCTCACCCGTGTTCGGGTTGATGTCGGCGCGGATGTTGGTCTCCTGGCCGTAGCGCGAGCGCGCCGCCTTCTGGATCGCATCGGCCATGGCGGCGATGACGATCTGCTTGTCGATCGACTTTTCACGCGCGACCGCGTCGGCGATCTGCAGCAGTTCAAGCCTGTTGGCGCTTACAACCATTGTCGTTCTCCCGATTTCGCGCCGGGCATATGGTGGCCCAGCTACTCAATCAACTTTCCTGTTCGGTTTCGTTTTCCTCGCCGGCGGCGGCGTCTTCCACTTCGCCGCGGCGCTTCTTGGCTTCCTTGCGAGCCCGGTTGTCCTTCGACAGGGCATCGCGGATGAGATCGTCGGTCAGCACGAGCCGGGCTTCTGCAATCGCGTCATAAGGCACGCGCACGGTCGGTTCTTCGCCATAGGCCGCCTTGTCGCGCTCGATAAGGATGCCATCGGCATCGGCCTCGGCGATCTTGCCCTTGAAGCGCTTACGATCGGCGACAAGAACCGACGTCTCCAGCTTGACCAGATGGCCGGTCCAGGTGGTGAAATCCGACTTGCGCACCAGCGGCCGGTCGATGCCGGGCGACGAAACTTCGAGATGATACGCCTTTTCGATCGGATCATCGACATCGAGGGCCGGCGACACCGCGCGGCTGACCTCTTCGCAATCCTCGACGGTCATGGTGCCGTCCTCGCGTTCGGCCATGATCTGCAGCGTCAGCCCGTTCTGGCCGGTCAGATGCACCCGCACGAGCCGGAAGCCGATGGCCTTGAGCACCGGCTGCACGATCAGCGCAATGCGCGCATCGATGCCGCTTTCGCGGATGATACGGTCGTCGGCCTCGCTTGCCGCTGCAGTCATCAGATCCCTGTCGCTTCTTGCTTCCGGCTGGCAGGTAACAAAAAAGAGCGGGACCGGGTGGACCCACTCTTCGTCATACCGACCAAGAATTTGAGGCTGATATAGACGATCCCGGACTGTGTTTCAAGCCTGCAGGTAGTCCGGGCGAAGTTCAGCCGAAGCAGGCAGGGTTGCGCGCCGGGCATGGCCGCCATGCGGCCGCCTGCCTTGCAAGCAGCGGCAGGCGGCACCCATCTATGTCGCAACGTAAAAGAGAAGGACGCGCGCCGCGGCGCGCGAGGTTGGTTATATGGACCGTGGATTGTTTTTCGTGATCGGTGACTTCTTCAACACATTCGGCAGCGCGGCAACCGCGTCGCGGGCCGCCAAAGCCGGCCATAAGCCGCGCCGCAGCGACCTGAAGAAGCTCGGCATCGATCCGGCCGCGCGGGACAAGATCGGTCGCTTCTGACCGAACCGCGTGACCCGTCGCCGCTTCCTCTAACGGCAATGCGCCCACGTTATTTCTGGGCTTCCACGAGCGACGCGGCGATTGCTGCGATCGAACGGAACAGGACCAGTGGATCGTCCTTTGTGGGGATAATTCCTCGCCGCAGCCAGAACTGCGCCGCGTCCTCATCGATTGCATTGACCATGAGCGCGCGACCTCCAATCAGTTCCGATGCCTGAACGCAGCGCTGAAGGGCATGCTTCACCAAGCCGGTGCCGATGCCGCGCCCGGCCCATTCGGTGTCGGTCGCAAGCTGGCCGAGGAGGAGACAGGGCACTGGATCGGGTGGCTGCCCGGTACGGACGGACCGAGGCAAAATCGACGGCACGACAGCCGTCGGCGCCAAACCATAATATCCAACCACCCGGCCGGCTTCGTGGACAACGAGAACGGCCGTGAAGCCCTTGTCCTGATTGGAGAGCGCGCGGGTTTTCAGCCAATGATCAAGCACGGGCTTCCCGCAGGAAAATCTGGAAACGTCGTGGACTGCGCTAAGCGGTTCGGGAGCCGACAAGGCCACGGCTAGCGCTTCGCTGTGTAACCAGCTTCCCAGGGTGCGCGCCGCTTTGCCAATTCCACCATGTCGGGAACCGGAGCGGCCGGGGCTGACAGAAGGTCCATAAACTCCGCGAACCCTTTTTGGCTCATGCGGATAAGGCGGCTATCCATCAACACGTCCTCGGCCGCGCGCACGGCGGCATCGCGCACGAAGTCCGTGCGGGACCGGCCGCGAAGAGTGGCGGCACGATCAATCAACGCCACGTCCGCTTCCGGCAGACGCATCGAGATAGGGTATTCCTTACGTTCAACCGTGGCGGCCATAACTGTCTCCTTGTCGGCAATATGGCGATTTGTAGCGCTAAATGCAATACGAAGCCGCCGACGGCCGTAAGCCGAGCCACGGCGACCGGCCGGGATATCTTTTTGACAGGACTGCTCGCTTCCGAAGCTACCGGCACTTCAGTGCTTCGATATCTTCCGGGCTATTTCCGGATAAAGGTCAGATAGGCAGGCCGCCGTCCCTCGCGGATGGCCTTGGCCTCGTAGCGCGTGCCGGGCCAGCCCGCATAAGGCTGGTGCCAGCCGGCGGCGTCTTGCGCCTGCCATGCGAAGGCGCCGTGATCACGGCAGGCAAGCAGCGTCCAGTTAACATAGCTGTCGATGTCGGAGGCGAAGCGGAACCTGCCGCCCGCTTTCAGCACCCTGGCGAACCGGCCGAGATTGGCGGCACTGACGAAGCGTCGTTTCCAATGCTTCTTCTTCGGCCACGGATCGGGATAGAGCAGGTCGATGCCGTCCAGCGAGCCTGACGGCAGCCAGTCGAGCAGGCGTGTGGCGTCGTCGTCATAAACCCTCAGATTGGCAAGCGGCGCCTTGGCAAGCGCCGTCATCATCTTGGCCATGCCGTTGACGAAAGGCTCGACGCCGATAAAGCCGATTGCCGGCGATTCAGTCGCACGGTGCAGAAGATGCTCACCGCCGCCGAAGCCGATTTCCAGCTGGAGCGTTGAAACATCCGTCTTGAACAGGCTCTTGAGATCGGCCGGCGCTTCCGCCGCCAGGTCGACCCGGTATTCGCGCAGGCCGCTTTCAAGGGCGACCGCCTGCTGCGGGCGAATGGTCTTGCCGTGCCGGCGACCGAAAAATCCTTCGGTCGCGCGGCTCGGCCTGTCGTTTGGCTTCATGGATAGGCTTGCGACGCCGTCAGGCGGCAATCGCGTCGGCAACCGCGTCCTTGAGGGCCTTGGCGAGGTCAGTCTTCTCCCAGGAGAAGGAACCGTCGCGACCGGCCTTGCGGCCGAAATGGCCGTAGGACGAGGTTTTCGCGTAGATCGGCTTGTTGAGGTCGAGATGACGGCGGATGCCCGACGGCGACAGGTCCATAACCTTGCGCAACGCATCCTCGAGCTTCGCTTCGTCCACCTTGCCGGTGCCGTGCAGGTCGACATAGACCGACAGCGGCTGGGCGACGCCGATGGCGTAGGAGAGCTGGATGGTGCAGCGGTCGGCAAGCTTGGCCGCCACCACGTTCTTGGCAAGGTAACGCGCCGCATAGGCCGCCGAACGGTCGACCTTGGTGGTGTCCTTGCCGGAGAAGGCGCCGCCGCCATGCGGCGCCGCGCCGCCATAAGTGTCGACGATGATCTTGCGGCCGGTGAGACCGGCATCGCCGTCAGGCCCGCCGATGACGAACTTGCCGGTCGGGTTGATGTACCAGTTGCAGTCCTCGGCGATCTTCAAGTCGCCAAATGCCTCGCGGATATAGGGCTCGACGACCTTGCGAACCTTGTTGGAATCCCAGCTCGCATCGAGATGCTGGGTGGAGAGCACGATCTGCGTGACTTCCGCCGCCTTGCCGTCGGCATAGCGCACGGTGACCTGGCTCTTGGCGTCCGGGCCGAGCTTGCCGGCTTCGCCATTGCCTTCATGGCGCGCGGCGGCCAGCAGTTCGAGAATCTTGTGGCTGTAATAGATCGGCGCCGGCATCAGGTCGGGCGTCTCGCGGCAGGCGTAACCGAACATTATGCCCTGGTCGCCGGCACCTTCCTCGCCCTGGCGGTCGGAGGCGTTGTCGACGCCCTGGCCGATATCGGGCGACTGGCCGTGCAGCAGCACGTCGATCTTGGCGGTCTTCCAGTGGAAGCCCGACTGCTCGTAGCCGATCTCGCGGATCGCCTTGCGGGCAACCGACTTGAACTTGGCCGGGTTGACCACAGGGTGGCCCGACGCATCCATCAGGACGTTGCCCGCCTTGTCCTTCTTCAAAAGCGTGACAGGGACGCGAACCTCGCCGGCGATGACGACGCGGTTGGTGGTGGCCAGCGTTTCGCAGGCGACGCGAACCTTCCACGGATCCATGCCCGTCTTCTTGGCTTCGCGATAGACCAGATCGACGATCTCGTCGGAGATACGGTCACAGACTTTGTCGGGATGACCCTCGGAGACGGATTCCGAGGTGAAGAGATAGTTCTGCCGCGTCACGGGTGTCCCCTCTTGAAAAAAGATCGGCAGGCTGCCGATTTTGGCGCGCCACGTGTTAGCGGTGCCGGGCACTGCTCGTCAAGCGGCGCGACGGTTCTGGCATGAATGTAGGCAAAGCCGGCTATGCCACCGGCGGCAGGACGCCAGTGGCATAGGTAAAAATCAATCGGCTTCCTCGGCGGAGAGCGCCTTCACCAGATCGATGATCCGGCGGCGTACTTTTACGTCGCCGATCTTGACGAAAGCCCGGTTGAGCTGAAGCCCCTCGGGACTGCCGCAGAATTCGATGGCGAACGCCATCGAGGAGTCTTCGGCAAATCCCCGATTGCCGCCGGCGGTCCCCTCGCCCGGGGCGTCCTCGAAGAAGAAGGCGACGGGAACGCTCAGGATGGAGGCGATCGCCTGCAGACGACTGGCGCCAACCCTGTTCGTGCCCTTTTCATACTTCTGGATCTGCTGAAACGTGATGCCGAGGTTTTCGCCCAGCTTTTCCTGGCTCATTCCAAGCATATTGCGGCGCAGCCGGATGCGACTCCCGACGTGGATATCGATCGGATTCGGCTTCTTCTTGTTCTCTTCTGTCATTTTTTCCTCGCCGAATTTTTCCGGCTTTTTCTATTTTGTTCCGCCCATATGAAGCCGGAGCCACCTGCCCCAACAGAACCCTCCAACCGACTTCGAGAAAATTTTAGGCGTTACAGTATGAGTTTCTAATGTGCCGACTGTCAATTCACCCGTAGCCGCTGCCTTACATTCAATGTGAAGGCGGCAAGCGCAAACACCAATATGATCAGCAATCCGTTAATGCGCCGCTGGTCGGCGGACAAAACTGCGCGGCCGGAAACCGGCACATGCGCGTCGATGGCGCCGCGCGCGTTGACGGCAAGCGCATCGACAATGCGCCCGCGCGAATCGACAATTGCGGAGATGCCGTTGTTAGCCGCGCGCAACAGAGGCAATCCATTCTCCACTGCACGAATCTGGGCCTGCCTGAAGTGCTGATACGGGCCTGGCGTGTCGCCAAACCAGGCATCGTTGGTGACGTTCACAATCAGGTCGGATGATGCGGCGTCAACGGCCACGAGATCGGGAAAAATCACCTCGTAGCAGATGAACGGCGCGGCACGCAGGCCGCCCGGCACGCTGATCGGATGCCGCTCGTTGCCGGCGGCGAAATTCATCGGTCCGGCAACGAGTTGGCCTATGCCGAGGCGTTCGAAAAGGTCGGCGAAGGGCAGATACTCGCCGAAGGGCACCAGATGCACCTTGTCGACGGCATCGATGATCTCGCCCTTGTCGTTGATCGCCACTACGGAATTGTAATAGCGGCTGCCGGCATTCGCCGATCCGCCCTCGTCGCGCACGATACCGGCAATTAGCATCTGGCCGCCGGCCAGCATGTCGCCCAGCGCCGTCAGCGCGTCCGGACGCTCGGTGAACAGAAACGGCACCGAGGTTTCCGGCCATAGGATGAGCTGCGGCTTGGCGTGGCCCTGTTCCGGCGCCTTCCCAGATATCCCCAGCAAAGTTGCGAAGATGCGGTCGCGCACCGAGGCGTCCCATTTCTCGCTGAGATCGACCGCGGGCTGGACGATGCGGACATCGACCGAGCGCGTCGGTTTGACCGGGGCGGCGAGCCTGAAATAGCCGAAGCCGACATCAGCGGCGACGAGGACGACGAACAGGGCAACGCCCAGCCTCAGGTGCCGGCGCGCCGCGACCAGCGCCGGCAAGGAGAACAGGAACACCGCCAACGCGTTCATGCCGATCATGCCGGTCACCGACACACTCTGCATCAGCAGCGGCACCGGCATCGCCGCGTAGCCGACCGCGTTCCAGGGAAAGCCGGTAAAGACAAAGTCGCGCAACCATTCGGCAAGACCGAAGCCGAAGGCAAGGGCGGCGATGCGGCCGATATCGCTGCTCCAGAACAGCCGCGCCACCACGGCGGCAAGGCCATAGAAGAAGGCGAGCGCAAAGGGGATGCCGACAACGGCGAAGGGCAAGGCCCAGGCGAAGCTGTCGGCCTCGACCAACAATGCCTGGCCGATCCACCAGAGACCGGCGAGGAAATAGCCGAAGCCGAACCACCAGCCGGTAGCGAAAGCCGGCCGCAGGCGCTTGAGCCAGCCATCCGACGCCTCGCCGGTGGCACCGTCGAGCAGCCAGACAAGCACCGGAAACGAAACGAAGCAGACGGCGAAGAAATCGTAAGGCGCCTGGGCAAGCACCGCCAGCGCGCCCGCGAGGAACGCAATCAGCGACCGCCGCCACCCCCACAGCAGAATTATCCGGCCGGCAAAGCGCTGCATCCAGCTTCCCAAGTCGTGCGAATCAGGCAGCCAGAGATTTAACAGGCCCCGCCGCCTGATCCAAACCCAGATGAGCGCCGCCTGATTCACGGCCGCGCTATCTGTGCCAGCCCTCGATGCGCAGGCCGCTCAGTTGCTCGGCCTCGTCCCTGGGCACCACGCGCATGGTCTGGGTGAATGTCCAGATATGGCCTTCGGGGTCGCGGGCACGATATTGCCGCTCGCCATAGAAATGGTCGGCGGGTTCTTCGACAATCTTCGCGCCTGCCGCGCGCGCTTTCTCGCAATGCGCGTCGATGTCTCGCTACAAGCGGACATAAACCGACTGCGTGTTCTTGCCGCCGACAGAGGCCGGGCTGGCGATATGCCCATCCCACTCGGAATCGACGATGATATAGCCGTCGCCAAAGCGCATTTCGGCATGGACGAGCCGCCCGCCGGCGTCGCTCACCAGCATGCTCGGCTCGAAGCCGAAGGCAGCCTGCAGCCAAGCAAGTGCCGCTCGCGGATCCCTGTAGAAGACGCCGGAACCAAGGACGGCGTGCTTGAATGGGTCGTCGACCGGCATCGGGCTATAATATCACGCTTGTTCGGTGCGCGCGGCGCGGCGGCGCTGGCGTTCGCCCTTCTGGCTCTGGACGATGCGCACGCGCTTGACGCGGCGCGGGTCGGCGTCGAGCACGTGGAATTCGAAGCCCGGAATGGCCTGCACCACTTCGCCTCGCGCTGGGACGCGGCCGAGCGTGTTGAAGATCATGCCGCCGATGGTGTCGACATATTCGCCATGCTCGCCGGCGGCGAATTCCCCGCCGATCATCTTGGCGACCTCGTCGATCTCGGCCTTGCCGTCGACGACGAACACGCCATCGCCGGTCTGGGTGATCATCGGCTCGTCGTCGTCGTGCTCGTCCTCGATGTCGCCGACCACCATCTCGACGATGTCTTCCAGCGAGGCGAGGCCGTCGGTGCCGCCATATTCGTCGATGACCAGCGCCATCTGTGTGCGGTTCGTCTGCATGCGTCCCATCAGGTCGGAGGCAAGCATGGAGGGCGGCACGAACAGCACCGGCCGGATCAGGTTGAGGTCGCCGATGGTGCGCGCCAGATCGACCTGGGCAAGGTCGAGCGCCGTGGTCGCCGGCGTCTTGCGGCTGGCGCGGCCCTTCTTGACGCGGGCGACCTTGGTGATGTGGGCAAGCACGTCGCGGATGTGGACCATGCCGCGCGGATCGTCCAGCGTCTCGGCATAGACCGGCATGCGCGAATGGCCGGATTGTTCGAACAGGCCGAGCAGATCGCCAAGGGTGGTGTTGATCTCGACCGCCTCGATGTCGGCACGCGGCACCATGACGTCCTCGACCCGCACTTCGCGCAGGCGCAGGATGTTGTTGAGCATGGCGCGTTCGCCGGGCGAGAAGGATTCGACATCGCTCGTCGTCTCTGCGAGCGCGTCGGCGATCTCCTCGCGCAGGCTGGTGCCATTGCGGTGCCGGAACAGGCCAAGCACGCGGTCGAAGAGGGAAGGACCGGCATGCGTCGGCTCCGCGGCCGCGCTGCCGGTCGGAATACTCGGACTGGAGCCCTCTTCCGTCTTTTCGGAAGACTTGGCAGCACTGCCGGCGTCCGGACGGGCGGCAGTTTCTGGTTTATCGTTCATCGCCATCGGGTCAATTGAGCTTTTTTGTTACGCGTAGGGATCGGGAATGGCAAGCCTCGCAAGCGCCGCGCGCTCGATCGCTTCCATCTCCTCGGCCTCGGCGTCGGTCTCGTGATCATGGCCTAAAAGATGCAAGAGGCCATGGACAACGAGATGGGTGATATGGTTCGCAATCGGCTTGTTTTCCAGTGCGGCCTCACGCACCACCGTCTCGGAAGCCAGCACGATATCGCCCAGCATCGGCGGCAGCTTGCCGTCTTTCGCGAACGAAAAAGCCGGGAAAGACAAGACGTTGGTGGGCTTGTCCTTGCCACGCCATTCAGCGTTGAGCGTCTGGATATGGGCATCGTCGGAAAAGACGATGCTGAGCTCCGAGGCGCCGCCCGCGCCGGTTTCGGCAAAGGCGGCCGCGACCGCCTGATCGACCAGGCGCGTCAACTCGGCCTCCGTGGGCCAGTCGCCGGCCTCGACGAAAATATCGATGTCGACCGGCGCTGCGCCGCTGGATTCCTGATTTTCAGCCATGGGCCTTGATCAGCTCTCGGTGCCGAGACCCCTGGCGAGCTTGCCGTCGCGGTCATAGGCCTTGACGATCTCGGCGACCAGCGGATGCCGCACCACGTCGCCCTCGTTGAAGCGGACCGTGACGACGCCCGAGACACCGTCGAGGATACGCAGCGCCTCGACCAGGCCCGACTTGGTGTTGGGCGGCAGGTCGATCTGGGTCGGATCGCCGGTGACGATCATGCGCGAGTTCTCGCCGAGACGGGTCAGGAACATCTTCATCTGCATCGGCGTGGTGTTCTGCGCCTCGTCGAGGATCACCGCCGCATGCGCCAGCGTGCGGCCGCGCATGAAGGCCAAGGGCGCGATCTCGATGACCTCGGCCGCGATCGCCCGCTCGACCTTGTCGGCCGGCATCATGTCGTAGAGCGCGTCGTAGAGGGGCCTGAGATAAGGATCGACCTTCTCCTTCATGTCGCCGGGCAGGAAGCCCAGCCGCTCGCCAGCCTCGACGGCGGGACGCGACAGCACGATGCGCTCGACCATGCCGCGTTCGAGCAGCATGGCCGCATGCGCCACCGCCAGATAGGTCTTGCCGGTGCCGGCCGGGCCGATGCCGAAGACCATTTCCGAACGCTCCAGCGCCCGCATATAGGCGTCCTGCGTCAGCGAACGGGCATAGATCGTCTTCTTGCGCGTCGAGATCTGGGCGGCCGAAACCTTGCCCTTGCGCTCCAGAGTGGGCAGCGTCAGCTGATCGTCGGCGGCGATCGCCATGCGAACGGCGCCGTCGACATCCGACTGGCCGATGTCGACGCCCTTCTGCAGGATGCCATAGAGCGTATCCAGCGCGCGGCGCGCCTGTTCGGCGGCCGAAGCCGACCCCTTGATCGCAAGCTGGTTGCCGCGCGAGCGGATGTCGACGCCGAGCTTCTGTTCGAGCCGGGCCAAATTCTCATCGAACTGACCGTAAAGGGCGCTGGCAAGCTTGTTGTTGTCGAAGGTCAGTACGATGTGCGCCATGTCGGAAGCCCCGGACGCCTGGTTCTGGGGCGAATTCTTCAGTTCAGCAGCGCTCAACCGTCTCTCCTCATCTGCCGAGGCTTGTGGCTATGCATGTCGTTGTCCCGAAACCACGGGCACTTTTGAGCGACATGCATCAGGCCAACTCGGCGAACAGGCTATTGTAGCCCGTCCTTGTGATTCGCACGTCGATAATGTCACCGATTCCGCCGGCCTTGTCGTCAACAATAACCGGCTGCAGCCAAGGCGAGCGGCCGACTTTCTGGCCGACCTGCCGACCGGGCTTCTCGATCAGCGTGCCGATGGTCTTGCCGACCAGACTCAAGCCGAAATCCTGCTGTTGCTTCAGCAGCAGCGCCTGCAGGCGCTGCAGCCGCTCGTCCTTCACCGCTTCCGCCACATGGCCGTCCATTTCGGCGCCCGGCGTGCCGGGGCGCGGCGAATATTTGAACGAGAAGGCCGAGGCGTAGTTCACCTCGCGAACCAGCTTCAGCGTCGCCTCGAAATCCTCGTCGGTCTCGCCGGGAAAACCGACGATGAAGTCGCCAGACATGGCGATGTCGGCGCGGGCGGCACGGATGCGGTCGATGAGCTCCATATAGTCGCGCGCCGTATGGCGGCGGTTCATCGCCTTCAAAATCCGATCGGAGCCAGACTGCACCGGCAGATGCAAATAGGGCATCAGGACGGCCAAGTCACGATGCGCGGCGATCAGTTCGTCGTCCATGTCACGCGGATGGCTTGTTGTGTAGCGCAGCCGCGCAAGGCCGGGGATTTCCGCCAGCCGGAACAGCAGGCGCCCGAGGCCCCATTCCTCGCCATTTTCGCCGACGCCGTGCCAGGCGTTGACGTTCTGGCCGAGCAGTGTCACCTCGCGCACGCCGGCTTCGGCAAGGCGCTCGGCCTCGGCGACGATCTGCGCGACCGGGCGCGAGACCTCGGAGCCGCGCGTATAAGGCACCACGCAGAAGGTGCAGAACTTGTCGCAACCTTCCTGCACCGTCAGGAAGGCGGTGACGCCGCGCCTGGCGATCTCGGCGCGCTTCGGCTGCGGCAGATGCTCGAACTTGTCCTCGATGGCGTATTCGGTCTCGACGATCTTCTCGCCGCCACGGACTCTCGCCAGCACGTCGGGCAGCCGGTGGTAGGTCTGCGGGCCGATCACCAGATCGACCGCCGGGGCTCGCCGGATGATCTCCGCGCCCTCGGCCTGCGCCACGCAGCCTGCGACACCGATCAGAAGCTCGCGGCCGGCCTCGGCGCGTTCAGCCTTCATGTCGCGGATACGGCCAAGCTCGGAATAGACCTTTTCCGCCGCCTTTTCGCGGATATGGCAGGTGTTGAGCAGCACCAGATCCGCGTCTTCCACGGCGTCGGTGGCGACATAGCCGTCAGCGGCCAGCGCATCGGTCATGCGCTGGGAATCGTAGACGTTCATCTGGCAGCCATAGGTCTTGACGAAGACCTTCTTCGCCGTCCGGTCAGTGCCGGCCGAATGCTCCGCCGCAATGCCGATGCCGTGGCTTTCGATCGTGTTCAATTCCATTGGGCGGCTTCTAGCGCCTTTCCGTGACAAAAAACAGACGAATCTGCCCGAAGCGCGTCGTGCAGCGCGGACTCACCGGCTCTTGGCCGGGTCGGCGAGGATGGCCTGCATCATCTCGTGCACCTTGGCTTCCATCAGCCGAGCCGTTTCCTTGCGGCTCGAGCCCTTGGAGAACGGCACCGGCTCGCCGAAATGCACCTCGGCGTCGATCGCGCCCTCGGCAAGCAGACCCTTCAGATGCGGCATCAGATCCTGGTCGCCAATCCAGCAGACCATCGGTCGGTGGCGCCGGCCCATCGGCATGCCGTGCAACCGCGTATAGGCGATCGCCACGGGCTGAATGAAGACCTGGTCCGCCGCGCCCTCCGAAATCGCCATCGAGGCCGCGCCGAACAGGGTGCTCTTGAACGGCAGCATGAGATTGCCGTCGCCGGTCGAGCCTTCAGCGAACAGCACCATGGCATCGCCCTTGGTCATACGCCTGCCGATCTCGCTTGCCTGGTCGCCGGAGGTGCGCTTGCGCTCGCGCTCGATGAAGACGGTGTGCTGCAGCTTCGACAGCATGCCGATCAGCGGCCAGCCCTCTATGTCGGCCCTGGCGATGAACTTCACATCGACAAAGGAGCCGAGCACCATGATGTCGGTCCAGGAAATGTGGTTGGCCGCCACCAGCAGAGGGCGCTCCCTGGCCAGCGCGCCCTTCACATGCACCCGCATGCCGAGCGCCCGAAGGATCATGCCGTGCCAGATTTTCAGGATGAAGGTTTCGGGCCAGAGTCCCGTCTTCATCGACAGCATCTGCAGCGGCACCAGCACCAGGGAACAGACGACGACAAGACCGAGCGCCAGGAAAATCCGCAACTTCTTGATCATGCGCTTCCGCCTCGGCCCGCCGTCTGGCTAGCGAAGATCGCGGCGCATGACAAGCGCGCCGGTCGGACCGTGCTCGGTGGAGCGATAATAGTTCGGCCGATGGCCGACCTGGCGGAAGCCAAGCCTGCGGTAAAGCCCGATCGCCGGCGCATTGGTCTCGTCGACCTCGAGGAACAGCGCTTCCGCGCGCTGCGCGTGAAGTTCGCGCAGCACCGCGTCCATCAACTGCCAGCCGAGGCCCTGGCGGCGATGCGAACGGGCGACGGCCACGGTCAGGATCTCGCCCTCGCCGGCCGCGAGCCGCGCCAGGACGAAGCCGACCGGCGGCTTGGCGCCTTGACCGGTTTCCCGCGCCGCATAGCCGAACACCGTGTCCTGCTCGAGGAGCGCGGCGAACTCGCCATCGGTCCAGGGTCGCACGAAATCCTCGCGATGCAGCACCGAAACAGCGGCGCTGTCGGCAACCGTCAGCGGTTCCAGCGCATAGTCCCTGCGGCGCGGTCGAAAGAACGGAATGCGCATCAGGAGACTTTTCCCTTTGGACCATGATCCTTCGCAAAGACCGGGTCCCGCTTTTTGGGATCATGGTCTCCCTTCCGACCTTTGGGATCATGGCCTTGTCTTGGAAGAATGAAACCAGCCTGCGGCTTGGCGTCGGCGCCGCGCAGATAGAGTGGCTTCGGCTTCTCGCCCGGCTCCCTGGCCGAGGCCAGCCTGGCGTAGGTCGCAATGTCGGCGGTGGCGGCGACCGGGCCGGTGTCGAAGGGACGCCCGGCCGCCGTGCCGATCTGCGGCGCGACCGTCCCGACAAGGACCGCTTCGGCGCCGATGGCCATGGTCGTCGCTTCGGAAAGCGTGGCAACCGAAGGTCCGTAAGTTTCTACTAACGTTTCATCATAGAGCGCCGCATGGATTTCCTCGCGGCCGCCATCGAGCGCGGCAAGCACCGCGCGCCCGGGAAAAATTTCCGCGCCCTCCGCCGCCAGGGCTTCCAACGTCGTCACCCCGATCGCCGGGATCTTCAGCGCCAGCGCCAGGCCGCGCGCGGTCGAGACGCCGACGCGCAGGCCGGTGAAGGACCCGGGTCCGATCGAGACGGCAACAGCGTTGAGATCGCGGTAGCCGATCCCGCCGGCTTGCAGGGCCGTCTCGATAACGGCCATCAGATGCTCGGCATGCCCCTTGCCGAGATCGCGCACCTCGCGGCCAAGTTCCCTCTCCGCGCCTGCATCATAGACGCAGGCGGCACAGAGGTTGGCGGCGCAATCAATGGCAAGCACCTTCATAGGGTCGGCTTCATTCAGGCAGCTTCATTTGGCCGGTTAAAGAACTGGATCGAAACACAATTCCCTCTGCCCGGCATGGCCCGCCACCGCAAGGGCCAAGGTAGAGAAATGTTAAGCGGCTTTGCTTCCGATTGACACCAGGGGCCACATCCCTTGCCGACCGTCAGGCCGAGGCCGCTATGCGCAGCATGTGGTTGTCCCAGACATAGTCCGGCTCGGAACGGGTCGCGCCGGCGCCGCCGACGATCTGGCCGAAGCCCGTCGTTGCCATGAAGCCGGCGCCGTCAGGCGCAAGGCCGCAGACCTCTGTCAGCGATCTGGTCGCGACCACACGCCCGCTGGCGGCATCGATGACGGCCAGCGAGTTTCCCTCCGGCGAAGTGACGGCCACAGTGCCTGTCGCGGCATTCGCAGCGACGGAACCGATATAGTTGCGGAAGCCGGAGAGCACGTCCTTTGGCATCTCCATGAGCTCGAGCTCCTTGCCGCGCGCCGCGCGGCCGACCAGCGCCGGGCGATCAGTCGCCGGCCCGCGATACTGGCAGCCGAACCAGACGGTGCCCGCCTGGTCGCGGTCCATGTGGCGGATGGACAGCTGATGCAGCGCCGCCGGCAATTCGTGCTTTTCGATCAGGTCGCCGCTAATGCGGTCGACCAGCGTATAGGACGGCTTCATCGTGGCGATGTTGAGCTCGGCGCGGCCATAGTCGGGATGGGTCTCGATGCCGCCATTGGCAATGGCAAGCGTTCGGCCATCGCCAAGCAGGAGCAGCTCGTGCGGCCCTATGCCGTAGGTCGGGAACTCGCCGATGCGGCTGAATTTCGCCCGCGCGTCATATATGCCGACGACGCCGGCGGCGTTGTCGAAATCGTTCTCGGTCGCATAGAGCAGGTGGCCGTCGGGTGAAAACACGCCATGGCCGAAGAAATGCCGGCCGGCGATGCTGGCGATGGTCAAAGGCTTGTCGCGGCCGGCATGGTCGAAGACGACCGCGAAAGTGCCGGGCTGCCTGGCAAAGACAACCGAGCGTTTCGACACCGGATCGAAAGCGACGTCATGGCCGCGATCCGGCAGATCGACCGTATGCAGGATATTGCCGGCCTCGGAGAGCACAGCGGCGCCGAAGCTGCCGTCGCGCTTGACGAAAGCCGTGGCAAACACCGCGTCCGCCGCCAGCATCTCGGCCCAGGCGCGCGGCGCCATGACGGCGGCGAAGCTGGCACCTGCGGCCCGCAGGAAATCGCGGCGGTCTATGAGGGCCGTTCTCATGGTATCAATCCCCGTCCAGCGATGAAAAGCCGGCGGTCAGGCCGAACTCGGCGGTCATCCTGGTGCCGATCAAGGTCGACAGGCTCGACGTTATCAGCGCGAAGTGCTCGAGCTTGTCGCGCAGCGACGGATCGGCGAGCGCCTTGTCGATCGGGCCGGCGACGGATTTCGCGGTGGTCACGCCATTGGCGAGCTGGATGTGGATGGACTCGGCCATCCATCGCGCATCGGTGGGCAGCGCGTCGCCGAGCCTGGAAGCCTGGAACAGCTCGTCGATGCCGGACAGGTTTCCAGCCAGCGAGGCCGTCGTGTTCCGCGAACGCCAGTAGATCGCCTGCTTCGGCTTGTCGGCATCGGGCTTGGCGCCGAAAAAGCCCTTGAGCCGCACGTCGCGGACCATTTCCAGCTCGTTGATGAAGACGCCGACGAGTTCCGTCACTGCTTCGTTGCCATCTCGGTAGAGCGGGTTCTTCGGGCCGGGATTGGCCCAGAGCGACGCGAAGCCGTCGGGCTTGTTCCAGGCATCGCGCACCTCGCCGGAGATCGTTTCGATGTTGCCGGCGACCGCTGCCCCATAAGCGCAGCGATAGGGATCATCCTTCCTGGCCAGCGTCTCGGCGCCATCGCCGTAGAGCACATATTCGAGCGCGCCAAGTCCCTGCATGGCAACGCTTTTACCGGCCAGTAGCGCCGGATCGGTCGCGGTCTGATCTTTTGCGGCAAGCGTCGACTGCACCTGCCGCAGGCCGATGCTCTTGCGGTCCGGCCAATAGAGCATGCGCTCCAGCCGGTTGTTCTCCTTGACCGGCCCGAAGGCGATGATCTCGGCCACCGACCAGGCCTCGACCGTACCGGAAAACGCCGAACGCGCCGCTTCGAGATTTTGTTCGGATGGCGTTTCGCAAAGCTGGTGCACCGCCTTGGCCAGGCCCGCCGCATGTTCGTCGAGGCTGGCATAGGCCGGGCGGACGAAACCGTCGATCGCACGGCCGATGACATCGGAGGCCTTGACCGCGGCCGAAGCCGGCAACATGGCGGCCAAAAGAAGCGGAAGAGCGAGGCCCAGGCGTTTCGACATCACAGCGACTCCAGGAATTTGATCAGCGCGTCACGATCGGCCGCGGCGGCGCCGGCGAAGCGGTCGCGCGCCTTTTGGCTCTCGCCGCCATGCCACAGGATCGCCTCGGCAAGCGTGCGGGCGCGGCCGTCGTGCAGATAAAAAGTATTGCCGTTGACTGTCGCGGTGAGGCCAATGCCCCAGAGCGGCGGGGTGCGCCACTCGCTGCCGCTCGCTTCGCCCACCCGTTGCCCGTCGGCGAGGCCGTCGCCCATGTCGTGCAGCAGGAAATCAGAGTAAGGCCAGATCAGCTGGAAGGCCTGCGCCTCATTGGGTGTGCCGCGCATGGTGACGAATTTCGGCGTGTGGCAGGAAATGCAGCCCATCTCGTAAAACTGCTTCTTGCCGGCAAGAACCACCGTTTTGTCGAGGATGCGCCGCGCTGGCACGGCCAGATTCTGAGAATAGAAGGTGACGAGGTCCATCACCGGCGGCGGCGCCTCGGCCGTGCCGAGACGCTGCTGCGCCCCGTTCGGCATGGCAAGGCAATCCTTCTGCGCTTCTGTGCAATCGCCCCAATGCTTCGGCATTTCTGGTGTCGAGATGCCGATATCGCCGGCGAAGGCGTCGGCCGCCTGCTGGCGGATCGAAGCGGTCTGCGCCTTCCAGCCGAAGCGGCCAAGCGCCACTTCGCCGCTAAACTCTTCGCGCACGATGTTGGGCCTGCCCGAAATGCCGTCGCCGTCGCGATCGTCCGGATCGGCATGGGCGAAGATATCGGCAGGCGCGACCTGCTCGATCAGGCCGAGCCCGATCATCGGCGGCGTCAGGCGCGGCGACAGGGTGGTGCGTGGGTCAAGTGGCCCATAGCCTAGGTTTTCGACCGAATAGTTCGGCTTGCGCAGTGAAACGACGGCGCCGTCGCCGAGCGTCACCTTTTCCTCGGAGTACTCGACGCGTAGACGGCCTTCGCCCTTGAGCCCGGGAACTGCCAGATCCTGCAGTTGCGCGCCGTAGACCGGATCGGGGAAGTTGAGCAGCTTATGTTCGGCAAGCGCGGCCTTTTCCTCGGCGCTGCCGGCATCGCGCGCGAGCCGGAGGAACATCGACGTCGAGCCGGTGCTGCCTTCCGGCGGGCGGCCACGGCCATCCTTCAGGTGGCAGTTCTGGCAGGCGCGCTCGTTGAACAGGGGCCCGAGCCCGTCTGAAGCCTGGGTCGAGGACGGCGACGACACCCAGTTCTTGCGGAAAAGCGCATTGCCGAGCTTGAAGGTTCCCTCTTCCTCAAAGGTGATGTTGGCGGAGGATTGCGAGAAGGCATCGCGGTTGGCGTCCTTGCGCGAGGTGCCGGCACCGCCCTGCATCAGCTCGAACGGCTCGGGCCTGGTGAAATCGTCCGTTGGCTTGGTGACCGCCAGCACCCGCGCCTGATCCTTCGGGGTCAGGTCGGTCCTGCTTGTCGGCAAGACGGCTGGCTCGCCGGCCATAGCGGGAACAGAAAGTATGATCGCAAGCAAAAGCGATGCCCCGCGCCGGTATCGCAGGATCTTCCGAAACGACGGGCCGCCGATTGCGGCCTGCCGCGAGCGGCGCGAAAAATCTACGGGGCGCCGCATTCCTGCATGTCCTTACTCCGCCTCGTTGGCCGAGTCGGCGTTGAGCTGGCCGTACTTTTCCTCGCCGATCGAGGCAAGCAGGTCGAGCTGCGTTTCCAGGAAATCGATATGTCCCTCCTCGTCGGACAAGAGGTCCTCGAACAGCTTCATCGAGACGAAGTCGCCTTCGTCATGGCAGATCTCGCGCGAGCGCTTGTAGGCGGTGCGCGCGTCATATTCGCCGGCCAGATCGGATTCGAGCACTTCCTTGACGTTCTGGCCGATGCGCAGCGGCGCGACGGACTGCAGGTTCGGATGGCCTTCGAGGAAGATGATGCGCGCGATCAGCCGGTCGGCGTGATGCATTTCCTCAATCGATTCCGCCCGCTCCTTCTTGGCGAGCTTGGTGTAGCCCCAGTCCTCGAGCAGACGATAATGCACCCAGTACTGGTTGACGGCTCCAAGCTCCAGAAACAGAGCTTCGTTAAGCCGCTCGATGACCTGCGGTTCGCCTTTCATGGGTTCTGCTCCCGTATTGGCCGCGCAAGCCCCTTACGCGATCCAGGTGTGAAACGATGTCCACGTCCCCCACCTCTGAGCGGGCGTGGTAGTTCTCGGTGACCCGAATGATCGTTTCCACCACATTTGGGAAACAGCCGCAACAGCGACCGCGCTTGCGCATCGCGTGATAGACCTTCGCGGGCACGATCAGCTGCCAGGGATCCTCGTCCAGCAGGCTGACGATCGTCTGCTCGATCTCCTTCTCGGTGATGATGTTGCAATGGCAGATCAGCATTTATTCGCTCTGGCTGACGGCGCCGGTCCGGCGCCGCTTGGCTTGTTAGTTGAGCATGACCTTTTCCGAAAACCGGTTTCCACTTTTCGGGATCATGCCCGTTTCTTAGTCGGGCATGATCTTGTCCAAAAACCGGCTTCCACTTTTTGGGATCATGCCCTGGGCTTACTTGAACACCTTGTCGGGCGCGTCGAGACTGTCGGAGCCCTCGAAGGCGATCTGGTTCAGCTTGAGCGAGCCGACGGCGCGCTCGACCGACTTGGTCTGGTCGACCAGCGCGTCGATTGCCGCCTGCACGGTGGCGTTGCCTTCGGTGTTGCCTTCGGCGATCTGCTGGTCGTAGGCCTCGCCGGCAAGCGCGCGCGCCTTGATCGCCTCCATCTTGGCGACGGTGGTGTCGAGCTTGCCCGACAGTTCCTTGTCGATCGCCGGATCAGCGGCCTTCACCATGTCGGACACCGACGGACCCGAAACCACGGAGCCGTCGAGCCGCTTGTAGCTGGCATGGTAGGCGTCGCGGATGCCGACGGCGTCATAGAGATGCGAGATATAGGTGTTGTCGGAGAAGCAGTCGTGCTCCTCCTCCGGATCGTGCAGCAGGAGGCCGAGCTTCATGCGCTCGCCCGCAAGCTCGCCATAGGACAGCGAGCCCATGCCGGTGAAGATGGTGGAGATGCCGGTATTCGCCTCGCCGTCGGTCAGGATCTTGCGCGCGGCGCCGTCTTGCTTCCAGTTGTCGACCATCTCCTGCAGGTCGGACACCAGAAGGTCGCTGGCCGACTTCAGATATTCGGCGCGGCGGTCGCAATTGCCGTTGCTGCAATTCTTCAGGTCGTAATCCGTATAGGGACGCTCGCCCGCGCCCGGGCCGGTGCCGTGCAGATCCTGGCCCCAGAGCAGGAATTCGATGGCGTGATAACCGGTCGCGACATTGGCTTCGACGCCGCCGGCCTCCTGCAGCGTGCCGGACAGGAATTCCGGCGTCAGCTTCGAGGCGTCGACCTTCTTGCCGTTGATCTCGATCTCCTTGTTGGCGATGACGTTGGCCGTAAAGAGCGCGTTTTCGTCCGACTCGGTGCCATAGCTCTTGGCGACATAGTCGATCAGGCCTTCATCCAGCGGCCAGGAATTCACCTTGCCTTCCCAGTCGTCGACGATCTTGTTGCCGAAACGGTAGACCTCGGTCTGCTGGTAAGGAATGCGCGCCGCCTTCCAGGCCTCACGCGCGGCGTTCAGCGTGTCCGCCGACGGCGTGGCGATCAGCGCATCGACTGCCTTGTCCAGCGCCTGCGCGGTGGTCAGCGAATCCTCGTATTTGGCCAACGCGATGTCGGCATAGGTCGTGATCACCGCCTTTGCGTCGGTCCCGGCTTTCGCCGGCAACACGAACACCGCCGCCGTCAGTGCAGCCGTGGCGCAGATCGCAGCCAGCCTGCCGCCATTACGTGCCGTCATTATCCTGCTCCAGTTCCTTGGAAATTCAACAAAAGGCGCCCACCCGCGCCGAGGCATCAGCATGCCGGGAAAAATGGTGGCCGCGTCGATGCGCGGTTCGCGATAAAAAGACACCCACTTGCCTCCAATCGAAAGGGTTCAAGGCCCAAACATCAAAGGGATGCGCTTTGCGCGCAGCTCTCCATAAAGCGACGGAGAGGCCGGGAGTCAACTGGCGTGACGGAAAAAATTCAATTGAAACAACAGTTTAGAATTATTCTAAACTGCAACTATCAACTTTAAGACCTCGCCATTGCCAGGGAGCCCGATTGACAGATGCCCGTTCTGGGTGCGACCCGGACGTCGGCTCTTGCGGCGGCGGCAGACAATCGCCACCTGGCGCAAGAGCTTAGATTTCTAGTGCATGTCGCCCAAAAGTGCGCAGCGGTTTTGGGAGAACGACATGCATCAAAACAAAGACTTAAAGCGCGTCGACTGGATCCGTTTCAGCGCGACGCGCTTTAAGACAAAAGGATTGCGATGACGAACGGGGTTGTGATTGTCGGTGCGGGCCATGCCGGCGTGCAGGCAGCCGCGAGCCTGCGCGAGGAAGGCTATGAAGGGCCTGTCGTCCTGGTCGGCGACGAGAAGGAACTGCCCTATCACAAGCCGCCGCTGTCCAAGACCTTCATCAAGGACGCCGAGGCCAAGCCGCAGCCCTTGCGCGGCGAGGCCTTCTATACCGGCAACACCATCGACTATCGGCCGGGCGTGCGCATCGAGGGTATCGATGCCGGCGCGCGCCGGCTGGACGTTGCGGGCGGCGGCAAACTTGCCTTCGACCGGCTGATCCTTGCGACCGGCTCGCGGCCGCGTCTGCTCAAGCTCGACGGCACCGGCCTCGCCGGCGTGGTCTCGCTGCGTTCGCTGGCCGACGCGCGGGTGATCCGCGAGCTCAGCGCGCAAACCGAGGACGTGGTCATTCTCGGCGGCGGCTTCATCGGGCTCGAGATCGCGGCGACGCTCAGGGCCGCCGGCCGCAACGTCATGGTCATCGAGGCCGTCGACCGGCTGCTCGGCCGCGCCGTCGCGCCAATCATCGCCGCGCATGTGCGCCAGCGCCTGGAGGCGATCGGCGTGCGCATCCTGACCGGCGCCACAGTCGCCCATCTGGAGGGCGACAACGGCCGCGTTTCGGCAGCCATTACGTCAAGCGGCGAGCGCCTGCCTGCGCAAATGGTGACCATCGGCATCGGCGTGGTGCCCAATGTCGAACTGGCGGAGGCCGCGGGCCTGGCTGTCGGCAACGGCATCCGCGTCGACCAGCATATGCAGAGCTCTGTTTCCGAAATCCTCGCCATCGGCGACGCCGCCTCCTACCGGCACTGGTTCACCGGCGGCGACGTGCGGCTGGAATCGGTGCAGAACGCCACCGACCAGGCGAGGCTTGCCGCGCGCACCATCCTCGGTCATGCCGAGCCCTTCTCGGCGGTGCCATGGTTCTGGTCGGACATCGGCGACATGAAGCTGCAGATGGTGGGCCTGACGCAAGGCGGCGATCATCATGTCGTGCTGGGCGATCTCGCCGACAACAAGTTCTCGATCTACCACTATGCCGGCAACCGGCTGCTCGGCATCGAATCCGTCAACCGGCCTGCCGACCACATGCTCGGCCGCAAGATGCTCGGCGCCGGCTTCTCGCCGACGCCGCAGACGGTTGCGGGCGGGCCGGATGCGTTGAAGGCGGCGCTTGCGGCCTTCAGCGAGCCAGCAAGGGCCGCGGGCTAAGCCGCACGCGCCTCGCGGATCGAGGTCTCCAGAATATCCAGCGCCTCGGTCATGACGCCGTCCTGGATGGTGATCGGCGACAGGAAGCGGATGACGTTGCCGTAGACGCCGCAGGTGAGCAGGATGAGGCCCTTGTCCAGCGCCTTCAGCCGCACCGCGTTGGCGAATTCCGCCGACGGCAGGCCCTTCTTCACGTCGTTGAACTCGACGGCGTTCATGAAGCCCGGACCGCGGATATCGACGATCTCCGGCACGTCGTCGCGGATCGATTCCAGCCGCTGCTTCAGCCGGCTGCCCAGCGTGTTGGCGCGGTCGCAGAGCTTTTCCTCCTCGATGACGTCGAGCACGGCGTGGGCGGCGGCGACGCCGATCGGGCTGCCTCCATAGGTGCCGCCAAGCCCGCCGGGGCCGGGCGCGTCCATGATCTCGGCCCGGCCGGTGACGGCCGACAGCGGGAAGCCGCCGGCGAGGCTCTTGGCCATGGTGGTGAGATCGGGCGCCACGTCATAATGATCCATGGCGAACATCTTGCCGGTGCGGGCAAAGCCGGTCTGCACCTCGTCGGCGATCAACAGGATGCCATGCTGGTCGCAGATCTTGCGAAGCGCCGCCATGAAATCGCGCGGCGCTTCGTAGAAGCCGCCTTCGCCCTGCACCGGCTCGAGGATGATGGCCGCTACACGGCCCGGGTCGACATCGGCCTTGAACAGCTTGTCGAGCGCGGCCAGCGAATCCGCGACGGATACACCGTGCAGCGCGACCGGGAACGGCGCATGGAAGACATCGGCGGGCATTGCGCCGAAGCCGACCTTGTAAGGCACGACCTTGCCGGTCAGCGCCATGCCCATGAAGGTGCGGCCGTGGAAACCGCCGGAAAAGGCGATGACCGCCTGACGGCCGGTGGCGTTGCGGGCGATCTTGATGGCGTTCTCGACCGCCTCGGCGCCGGTGGTGACGAATACGGTCTTTTTGTCGAACTTGCCGGGCAGCATGCCGTTCAGCCGCTCGGCGAGATGCACATAGCTCTCATATGGCACGACCTGGTGGCAGGTGTGGGTGAAGCGGTCGAGCTGCGCCTTGACCGCCTCGATCACCTTCGGATGGCGGTGGCCGGTGTTGACCACGGCAATGCCTGACGAGAAGTCGATGTAGCGGCGGCCCTCGACATCCCATATCTCCGAATTCTCGGCGCGATCGGCGTAGATCTGCGTCGTCATGCCGACGCCGCGCGAGATCGACTGGTTCTTGCGCTCGGAAATGGCTGAATTCTTCATCTCGTCCCTCATCGGGCCGTCCCTTGTCGAGATCGGGCCCGTTGTTGTTGATGCCACTGCAGGCCTCTTCTGACCTTATTTCACGTTTTGCTCAAGTCGGCACCATGGCCCAGTCGATTGGGCCTGCCTCGGGGACAGGCGGCATCATCGCTGGCACGACGATCACGCCGCTCTTCCTGCCGACGCTTTATGTGACGTGGTTCCGGAGGGGCCGAGGCAGGGGAGAAACCATCCGTTCCGGAGAACGGCAAACTGATGCAAAGCTCGACTTAAGGCCTTGCTGCATCACTCGTTGTCGTTGGAGGGTACAGGGAGTGATTTGGCGCGCTGCCAAGGCGACAATTTCGAGGTACGCCAAGCATGCCAGCCTTTTGGCAAATCGGCCAAGGCAAGGATGCTTTCATCCAGCCGAACCACCTCTTCCAGGCCGACGAGCATTATCTCGGATTCATCCCGATTTTGCTTGTCGCTGCTATGAAATTGCCAACTGCCACCTTCATCGTTGTAGTTATCGTCGTCATCAGCTTCATGCACAACGTATGCGATCCAGGCGCCACGTTTAAATATGCTCCTGTCCGACAACACGGCGACATTGCGTGGGTCTTCGAACTTCCAATCATCCATAGGAATTCCCCGGAATGCCCGTTGGCCATGTGTGGGAAGATCAAGCCACCCTCACAAACCCCTCGCTTGCCCTCAGCAAATTGCGCGTATAGTCCGCGCTCACCCGATGCCCGATCAACTGGCTTGCCGTCAGCGTCTCCACCGCTTCGCCGTTCTGCATCACCATCAGCCGCTCGCACATGTGGGTGATGATGGCGAGGTCGTGGCTGACCATCAAGAAGGTGAGCTTGCGCCGCCGCCGCACCTCTTCGAGCAGGTTCAGCACCTCCGCCTGAACCGAGGCATCGAGCGCCGAGGTCGGCTCGTCGAGCAGCAGGATCGAGGGTTCGAGGATCAGCGCGCGGGCAATCGCCACGCGCTGGCGCTGGCCGCCGGAGAGCTGGTGCGCATAGCGGAAGCGGAAGCCTTTGCCGAGGCCGACCTCGTCCAGCGCGCGCTCGATGCGCTTCTCGCCGTCGGCAATGCCGTGGATGGCCAAGGGCTCCTGCAGCAGCCGGTCGACCGTCTGGCGAGGATGCAGCGAGCCATACGGATCCTGGAAGACCATCTGCACTTCACGGTAAAAGGCCTTGTCGCGGGTCTTGCCAAGTCTCTTGCCGTTGACGGTGATGGTGCCCGAGGAAACCGGCGCGAGACCGGTGATGGCCCTCAGCAGCGTCGACTTGCCGGAGCCGCTTTCGCCGACCAGGCCGTAGGACTCGCCTTCCCGCACTTCGAGGCTGACGCCCTTCAGCGCGCGGAAGCGGTCGAACACCACTTCCAGCCCTTCGATGGCGATCGCGGCCGTCATGCCGCCCATTCCTGCTTGCGATCGAGCACCGGCAGCGGATGGCGTTCGAAGCCGATCTTCGGCATGCAGTTGAGCAGGCCGCGCGTGTAGGGATGCCGGGCATCGCGCAGTTCGGAAGCCTTGATCTGCTCGACGACCTTGCCGGCATACATGACGACGACGCGGTCGCAGAAAGAGGAAACCAGGCGCAGATCGTGCGAGATGAAGATCAGGCCCATGCCGCGCTCGCTGACCAGCTTGTCGAGGATGTTCAGCACGTCCAGTTGCACGGTGACGTCGAGCGCCGAGGTCGGCTCGTCGGCGATCATCAGCTCCGGCCCGGCGATCAGCATCATGGCGATCATGGCGCGCTGGCCCATGCCGCCCGAGACCTCGTGCGGGTATAGGTCGAAGACGCGCGCCGGATCGCGGATCTGCACCGCCTGCAGCATGGCGAGCGCCCGCTCGCGCGCCTCGGCTTTGGAGACCTTCTCATGCGTGCGCAGCGTCTCGACGATCTGCCGGCCGATGCTCATCACCGGGTCGAGCGAGTATTTCGGATCCTGCAGGATCATGGCGATGCGGTTGCCGCGCAACGCGCGCCGTTCACGCGGCGATATGGAAAGCAAATCGATGCCGTCGAGATTGAGCTTCTTCGCCGAAACCTCGGCCTGTGGCGGGGTGAGGCCCATGATGGCGCGGCCGGTCTGCGACTTGCCGGAGCCGCTCTCGCCGACAATGCCGAGACGCTCGCGGCCGAGCGAGAAGGAGACGCCGCGCACGGCCTGCACCAGGCCAGTGCGGGTCGGGAAGGTGACGCGCAGATCGTCGACGTCGAGAAGCGTGTCGCTCATTGATCGCCACTCATTGATCGCCGCTCCGGGGGTCGAGCGCGTCGCGCAGCCCGTCGCCGAGCAGGTTGAAGCCGAGGCTGACGATCAGGATGGCGAAGCCCGGCGCGCCCGCGACCCACCATTGATCGAGGATGAAGCGGCGGCCCGATGCGATCATCGTGCCCCATTCTGGCAGCGGCGGTTGCGCGCCGAGGCCGAGGAAGCCGAGCCCGGCGGCGGTGAGGATGATGCCGGCCATGTCGAGCGTCACCCGGATGATCAGCGAGGAGATGCAGAGCGGCATGATGTGGCGCAGCACGATGCGGAAGGGCGAGGCGCCCATCAGTTGCACCGCCTTGATGTAGTCGGAGTTGCGCACCGTCAGCGTCTCGGCGCGCGCGATGCGCGCATAGGGCGGCCAGGAGGTGATGGCGATCGCCAGCACCGCGTTCTCGATGCCAGGTCCCAATGCCGCGACGAAGGCCAGCGCCAGCACCAGCTTCGGAAAGGCGAGGAAGATGTCGGTGACGCGCATCAGGATCGCGTCGGTCCAGCCGCCGGCATAACCGGCGATCGTGCCGACCAGAAGGCCGATGGGCGCGGCGATGACGGCGACCAGGATCACGACGTAGAGCGTCCAGCGCGAGCCGTAGATGATACGCGAATAGATATCGCGGCCGAGGTCGTCGGTGCCGAACCAGTGCGTGGCGCTCGGCGCCAGCAGGCGCGCATTCTTGAGGTCGCCCACTGTAGCCGAGTAGGGTGCCAGCACGCCGGCAAGGGCGGCAACCATCACCAGCGCGAGAATGATGAGCAAGCCGACGAAGGCCAGCCGGTTGGCTGTGAAGCGCCGCCAGGCGACATAGGCGCGGCCGAGCCGCGCCTGCAGGCGCGAGGCCGGCCGGTCGCTGAGCAGCCACGCACGGCGGGATTGAATGGCTTCAGCGCTCATCCGGCCTTCGTCCTTGGATCGAGGAGCTTGTAGAGCAGATCGGACAGAAGGTTGATGGCGATGAAGACCGAGCCGATGATGATGGTGCCGCCGAGCACGGCGTTCATGTCGGCATTCTGCAGCGAATTGGTGATGTAGAGCCCGATGCCTGGCCAGGAGAAGACGGTCTCGGTCAGCACCGAGCCTTCGAGCAGGCTGGCATAGGAAAGCGCTATCACCGTCACCATCGGCACCGCGGCGTTGCGCAGCGCGTGGCCCCAGATGATGCGCGCCTCCGACAGGCCCTTGGCGCGTGCCGCTACGATATATTCCTGCGCCATTTCGTTCAGCATGAAGGAGCGCGTCATGCGGCTGATATAAGCAAGCGCGAAATAGCCGAGCAGCGAAGCCGGCAGGATGATATGGCGGTAAGCGTCGTAAAAGACATCCCATTGCCCCTGCATGGCCGCGTCGAGCAGGTAGAAACCAGTGATCGGCGTGAAAGTGTATTCGTAGACTACGTCGAGCCGCGCCGGGAAAGCGACCCATTGCAGCTTGGCATAGAAGAGCACGAGGCCGAGAAGCCCAAGCCAGAAGATCGGCACGGAATAGCCGATCAGGCCGATGATGCGCGCGATCTGGTCGATGAAGCTGCCGCGCCTGACTGCGGCGAGCACGCCAAGTGGCACGCCGATGATGGCGCCGATGATGGTGCCAAGCGTCGCTAGCTCGATGGTTGCCGGGAAGACTCGGCGGATGTCGGACATCACCGGATTGGTGGTCAGCACCGAGGTGCCGAAATCGCCGTTGAGGGCACTTTTCACGTAGATGTAGAACTGCTCGATCAGCGGCAGGTCGAGACCCATCTCGCGGCGCGTGCGCTCGACGACGGCTATCGGAGCCCGGTCTCCGAGCACAGCCAGCACCGGGTCGATCGGAATGACGCGGCCGATGAAGAAGGTGACCGCGAGAAGACCGAGATAGGTCGTCACCGCGATGACCAGAAAGCGGCCGATCGACGACAAGATGGCAACGGCGCGGACGCTACCGCGCCCGGCCGCCGCCTGGTTCTCAGTTACGCTCACGCGGCGCGTCCGAAAACGCTATTCCTTTGAGACCGAGCCGACGAAGTTGGTGTCGAAGCTCGGGCCGAGCGCGAAGCCTTTGAGGTTCTTGCGCAGGCCGGCCACTTCGAGTTGCTGGTGGATGATGACGAAGGGGCTGGTGTCGAGGATCTTCTTCTGCAGGTCCTTGTACATGTCGGCGCGCTTGGCCGAATCCTTCTCCAGCAGCGCCGCCTCGGTTTCCTTTGTCAGGTCCGGAATGTCCCACGAATTGCGCCAGGCGAGCGTGTGCGACTTGCCGGCATCCGAATTGTCGGGGTTCGAGGCGAAGGTCTGGGCATTGGAGTTCGGGTCGAAATAATCCTGCCCCCAGTTGCCGATATAGATGTCGTGGTTGCGGGCGCGGTATTTGGTCAGCGTCTGCTTACCGTCGCCGGGAATGATCTCCAGCTGGATGCCGGCCTGGCCGAGCGTCTGCTGGATCGATTCCGCCATGCCGGTGGTCGGCTGGCCGGTGCGCACGTCCATGGTCACCTTGAAGCCGTCCGGCAAGCCGGCCTTGGCCAACAGTTCCTTGGCCTTGGCGACGTCGAGCTTGAAGGGATTGTCGTCGATGGCGCCGAGATCGCCCTTGGGCAGGAAGGACTGGTGGATCTCGCCGATGCCCTTGAGGATGGTGGTGCTCATCGCGTCATAGTCGACCAGGTATTTGAAGGCCTGGCGCACTTCCGGCTTGGCGAGGGTCGGGTTCTTCTGGTTGAGGCTGATGTAGTAGACCGTGCCCTTCGGCGCGCTGGTGGTGGTAATATCGGCATTCTTGGCGATGGCGTCGAGGTCGTTAGGCTCGAGGTTGCGGGCAACATCGATATCGCCGGCTTCGAGCGCAAGGCGCTGCGCCGAGCTCTCCTTCATGTTGCGGTAGATGACGCGGGCGAGCTTGGCCTTCTCGCCGTTGTAATTGTCGTTGCGCTCCAGGACGACGGCTTCGTTGGCGCGCCATTCGCGCAGCTTGTATTGGCCGGAGCCCGCATAGCCGGTCTTCAGCCAGGCATTGCCGAAGTCGTTGTCCCATTTGTTGTCGGCGCTGGGCGTTACGGCGGCGACATGTTCCTTGACCAGCTTGGCGTCGACGACGGAGGCGACGGTGGCCGACAGGCAGTTGAGCACGAAGCTCGGCGCATAGGGCTTGTCGACGACGAACTGGAAGGTGGTATCGTCGACGGCCTTGGCCTTCTCGGTGACATTGTCGCCGCTGATGCCGAACTGGCCGATGATGAAGGCCGGGCTCTTGTCGAGCTTGATCGCGCGTTCGAAGGAATAGGCGACATCGGCCGCGGTGATCGGATTGCCGGAGGCGAACTTCATGCCGGGCTTGAGCTTGAAGGTGTAGGTCAGGCCGTCATCGGAAACGGTCCAGCTTTCGGCGAGGTCGCCCTTGACCTTGGAGGTGTCGCTGAGATCGAGACGGACCAGGAGATCATAAGTGTTGCCGGTGACTTCGGCCGTCGACAGCTCGAACGCCTCGCCCGGATCCATCGAGATGATGTCGTCGATGGCAAAGCCCTCGACCAGCGTATCGGCAGGCGTGACCGCGAAAGCGGGCGCGACGAGCAGCGCGGACAACGCGGCGCCCGCTAGCAAGGCGCGAGAGCGGAGAGCAAACTTTTCCAGCATCATGATGATCGTTCCCTGTTTTGTTGACCTGAGTTCCCGGCTCAGGGCTGTATTATTCTTTGCAGAGCCGTCACCGGCCTTGACCACTTACCGTCGTGTTTTTTGTCCAGTTGGTCAACACCCTATTCGGCAGTGCCGAGACCGGCAACGGACATTTTGCGAGACAGCGCATTGGACCAGAACCGGCGGTAACGAGTCGGCCTATGCGCCGGCTAGTTGAAGCCGAAAACCGGGAAAAATCTGCTGCAGTTCGTGGCCCGGATGCAGCGCTATTTCAGCTGTGCAACCAGGCTTGCGTCAGGGAAACAGGTGGCGGGCCTGCCGCTCTTTGCCTGCCAGATGCCGATCGAGCGGCGGGTCTTGAAGCCGGGCAGGCCGTCCGCGCTGCCTACGTCGTAGCCCTTGGCCTCCAGCGCGCGCTGGAGGGCCGCGATATCGGACCGGTGCAGGTCGCCGACCGCGCCCCAGTTGCCGGCAAAGGTGGCGTCGCCTTTGGCGATGCGGTCGGCTGCATGGCCAATGAACAGGCCGTAGAGATCGCTGTTGTTATATTGCTTCAGCACATAGAAGTTCGGCGTGACGATGAACGCCGGACCGCTGCGCCCGGCCGGCATCAGCAGCAAGCCCTCGGCCTTCAATTCGCCGGCCTGGAACGCCTTGCCGTCGACGCGCCTGATGCCCATCGCCACCCAATCCGAAATCTTCTTGCCCTGGTCCGGTCCTTCGAGCGAGCAGGAGACATTTGCCGGCGCCGTCACCTCGGCCCCCCAACCGCGCCCCCTCACCCAGCCATAGTGGACGAGATAGTTGGCGATCGAGGCGAGCACGTCGGGCGTCGAATTCCAGATGTCGGGCCGGCCGTCGCCATCGAAGTCGACGGCGTGTTTCAAGAAGGAAGTCGGCATGAATTGCGGCTGGCCGAGAGCGCCGGCCCAGGACGACTTCATGGCGTTGACCGGCGCCAGACCGCGTTCGACGATTTCGAGCGCAGCCAGCACCTCGGTGCGGAAGAAATCCTTCTTCGTCGACATGAACGCCTTGGTGCCCAGCACCTCGAAGGCGTCGTATGGCATCTTGGCCGCGCCGAAGCCGGTCTCGCGGCCCCAGATCGCCAGCACGATCTCGCCCGGCACGCCATAGCGCTTCTCGATCAGCCCGAGCACCCGGACGTTGGCGCTTTCGCGCGCCCGCCCGCCGGTCGTGACGGCGCGGATGATCTTCTCGGCGAAATAGTTGGCGGGCGGCCCGAACTCGGCCTGGTGCTGCTTCTCAGGTGTCGTCGGTTTCTCGCCGGGCAGGACGAGGTCCGGCAGCTTGAGATTCGGCTTCACGCCGAGAAAGGCGGCATCGAAGGTTTTCTTGGTGATGCCTTTGGACTTGGCTTCGGCCCAGAGGTCGGTCTGAAGCCAGGCCTGGAACTGGTCGTCGATGGGGGCGGCGTGGGAGGGAGTGGTGAAAAGCCCAATCAGTGCAATCGTTAGAAATGCGAGGGCAAGCTTGCAAAAGCCGCGTTCTGTCGCCCCCCCCTCTGTCCTGCCGGACATCTCCCCCTCTTGGGGGGAGATCGGCCGTCGCTTTGGCTTTCGCCAACCGCCAACGTTGAAAGGAAGATGCGGCCGTCGAAGGTGCCAATCTCCCCCCTTGAGGGGGAGATGTCCGGCAGGACAGAGGGGGGCGCGAAGGAATGCTGTCATTTCCAAGTTGCCCCCAGCAATCTCAAAACGCCGTCCTCGATCGCAGCGCCGCGGCGAGCGTGCCTTCGTCGAGATAATCGAGCTCGCCGCCGACCGGCACGCCATGCGCGAGCCGTGTCACCTTGATCTCGAAGCCGGACAACTGATCCGTGAGGTAGTGCGCCGTGGTCTGCCCCTCGACGGTCGCGTTGACTGCAAGGATCACTTCCTTCACCTCGCCGCCGGCGACGCGGTCGACCAATGAGCGGATGTTGAGCTGATCCGGGCCGATGCCGTCGAGCGGCGACAGCGTGCCGCCGAGCACATGGTAGCGCACGTTCATGGCGGCCGCGCGCTCCAGCGCCCAGAGGTCGGAGACGTCCTCGACGACGATCAGCGTGCCGGCGTCGCGGCGCGGGTCGGTGCAGATCATGCAAGGGTCGGAGGTGTCGACATTGCCGCAGGTCGAACAGATGCGCACCTTGTCGACCGCCTCGCCCATGGCGGCGGCTAAAGGCTCGAGCAGCTGTTCCTTCTTCTTGATGAGATGAAGCGCGGCGCGCCTGGCCGAGCGCGGCCCAAGCCCCGGCACCTTGGCCAGGAGCTGGATCAGGCGTTCGATTTCCGGACCGGCGATTCTCTTCGACATCGCTCTGATCTAGGATTTTTCAGAGCGGTTTGGAACAGCCCGCGAAGTTGGTGGTCCGCAATGCTGCCATTGCTGCCCCCAGGGGACAGTCGGACTCAGTTGGTTTCGAGCGGCCGGTCCTGGCTGACGATCATCGCGCCGATGGCGTCGGTGTTCTCAGGCGTCGACTGGAAGCCCATCGACGCTTCCTGCGGCGCGTCGGGCACCGAAGTGACGTAGCGGCCCTTGAGCGTGCCGCCGAAACGCGAGGCGTCCGGTTCGGCCATCGGCTCCTGCATCGCCACGACCGTCTGTTTCTGCGCGAGACGGCCGGACTTTGTGGATGATGGGGCGGATGGTGCAACGGAAGCCGTCACATAGGTCTGTTCGGCGGAAGCGTCTTCGGTCCGCGCGGCGGCCATGGCGGCCTGCTTTGCGGGGTCCGGACGAACGATCGTCTTGACGACCGGCTCGGCGGAGGCGACGAGCACCGGCGCGGCGGCCGCGGGCTTCTGGCGGCTGGACTTCTGCTGGTCGCCCACGTTCATGGCGACCATCGGCTCGTCCGGTAGCGGTTGCCAGTTGCGGCCGCGCTTCTCATAGAAGGCGTTGCCGCCGGCCACCATCGTGTAATGCATGTTGTTGTAGGGGAAACGCAGGCCGGCGGTGTGGAAATACATGGTGTTCTTGAGCTTGGCCTTGCGCTCGCCTCTCAGCACCGCATCGGCGGCTTCCTCGACATCGGGCAGCGCCCTGGAGTTCATCGGCCGCGTCAGCACGCCGGGCGCGAACTGGCCTTTCTCGCCGACGACCTCGCAAATGGTGCTGCCGTGCTGGCCCGAGCGCAGCCGGTTCATCACGACCGTGCCGACGGCGATCATGCCGTCGCGGCTCGACCGATTGGACTCGAAGAACATCGCCCTTTGCAGGCATTCCTTGTCCTTCAGCGAGTGGCTTGAACGGGTGGTGAGGAAACTCGGCGTGAGGGCGTCGGTCAGACCCGACACCGACATGCCATGGGAGGAAGTGGTCTGGCTGCAACCGGCCAGGAGCAAGGGGGAAGTGACGATGCCGATAAGCAGCAGCGGCGTCTTCCATCGCGTCGCGATCACCAAAAAAGCCTCATGTCCAGATGCCAGCCCGCCCCGAGATGTGGCAAGAATGAGACTCTTTCAGGCAAAAAGATGGCTAGAAGGTTAGCAACTTCTGGACTTAGGTAAAACTTTATGAAAGCCTCGAAATGAGCCCGTGAACAACGCCGGCAAATTGTTAATATTGCGGCCCGGGCTCAATTTTCGTTCATAATCAATTAACTGGAGGACGCCGCCTCAGAACGGCAATTTCATTCCGGGCGGGATCGGCAAGCCCGCCGTCAACGCCTTGGTCTTCTCCTGCATGATCTGCTCGACCTTATTTTTGGCGTCATTGTGGGCGGCCAGAATGAGGTCCTCGAGGATCTCGGCTTCGTCCGCCTTGATGAGCGAAGGATCGATCTTCAGCGCCTTCATCTCGAACTTGCCGGTGAGCGTGATGCTGACCAGGCCGCCGCCGGCCTGGCCGGTGGCTTCGAGCGTGGCGATCTCGTCCTGCATGGCCTGGAACTTGGCCTGCATTTCCTTTGCCTTGCCCATCAGGCCGAGAAGATCTTTCATCGGGGTGGTCCTCTAAAGTGTTTCAGGTCTCGTCGTCATCCGCCGCGGGCTCGACCGGCAGGTCCGCTTCGGCCTCTTCCACTTCCGGCACGTCCGGGATGCGTACGTCGATGATCTTGGCGCCGGGGAAGCGGGCGAGGATGGCGGCGACCGTCGGGTCGCTCTTGGCGTCCGAGAAGGCGTTCTCGCGCTTCGTCGTCTCCATCTCGGCCAATGTCTGGCCGCCCTCTTCCTTCGACAACGACACCAGCCAGTTGCGGCCGGTCCAGGCACGCAGCTTGGAGGTCAGGTCGTTGAGCAGCATCTTGGGCGCGTCGTCGGTCAGGGTGACGTCGAGACGGCCGGGCTCGATGCGCACCGGCCGCACGCAGCGTTTCAGCAGTACCTTGAAGGCCATGTCGCGATTGGCGTCGGCAAGCGCAACAATGTCGGCCAGCGATTTGACCGGAACGACTGGCGCCTCAGTGACGGGCGCCGGCGCCGGAACGAATGCCTCCGGCACAGGCTGCGCCTCGACCAACCGCATCGCCTGGGCGCCGCCACCGTTGGAAGCCGGCATCCGGGCCTGCGCGACAGCACTTGCGCCGCCGCCATTGCCGGCCGGCGCTGCAGCATTGGAGCGCGGCGCGCCATTCGGCAGCGGGCCCGCGCCTTCCAGAGATTTCAACGCCTCGTCCAGCGTCGGCAGGTCGGCGGCATGCGCCAGCCTGATCAGCACCATTTCGCCGGCGCTGACCGGACGGTTGGACGACTGCACTTCGGGAATGCCCTTGAGCAGCATCTGCCAGGTTCGCGACAGCACGCGCACCGAGAGCGTGCCGGCGAATTCGGCGCCGCGCCGGCGCTCGTCCTCGGACAGCGATGCATCGTCGGCCGCAGCCGGCACGAAGCGCAGGCGGGTGACGAGGTGGTTGAACTCGGCAAGATCGGTGAGCACAGCCGCCGGATCGGCGCCGGTGTCGTATTGCGCGCGGAATTCGGCCAGGGCTGCGGCGACGTCGCCTTTCATGACGTATTCGAACAGGTCGATGATGCGGGCGCGGTCGGCGAGGCCGAGCATGGCGCGCACCGCGCCGGCGCTCACGGCGCCGCTGCCATGGGCGATCGCCTGGTCGAGGATGGAAAGCGAATCGCGCGCCGAGCCTTCGGCGGCCCGCGCGATCATCGCCAAGGCCTCGTCGTCGACGGAAATGCCTTCCTTGGCGGCTATCGAGGACAGGTGCCCGACCAGCGCACCGGCGTCGATGCGCCTGAGGTCGAAACGCTGGCAGCGGGACAGGACCGTGATCGGCACCTTGCGGATCTCGGTGGTGGCGAAGATGAATTTGACGTGCGGCGGCGGCTCTTCCAGCGTCTTCAGCAGGCCGTTGAAGGCCTGCGTGGAGAGCATGTGCACTTCGTCGATGATGTAGACCTTGTAGCGGGCCGAGACCGGCGCGTAGCGCACGCGGTCGATGATATCCCTGATGTCGTCGATGCCGGTGTGGGAGGCGGCGTCCATCTCGATGACATCGACATGGCGGCCTTCCATGATCGCCTGGCAATGCTCGCCGGGGATCGAAAGGTCGACGGAGGGCTGGTCCACGGTCGCGGTCTTGTAATTGAGCGCCCGCGCGAGGATGCGCGCGGTCGTCGTCTTGCCGACACCGCGCACGCCGGTCAGCATCCAGGCCTGGGCGATGCGGCCGGTGGCGAACGCATTGGTCAGCGTGCGGACCATCGGCTCCTGGCCGATCAACTCGGAAAAATTCGCAGGACGATATTTGCGCGCCAGCACGCGATAGGCGCCGGCCTTTTCCGTCCCTAAGTTTCCGGCTTCGCTCATTCGCCGTCAAAAGCTCCAAGGACCGCGACGGAAGGCGGCCGATTCCTGCGCATAGTCTCGCCCGCACGGCTTGGCGCCGTCAATGTCGCGGGAGAAAGGCGAAGAGGCGGGAGGCTGGAACAATGACCCGTTCCGGGCTCGTTAGGGCTGCTTCCTTCCGGACCTGACCCGGTTGGCGAGTGGATCGTCCACCACCAACCTCCCGCGCTCCATATCGGCAATTCGGCGGCGAAATGCAAGGGCAGAGCCAGAACCTACAGCCACAAGTCCTTCAAATCGATAACAGCGGCCAATGAATCGCTTGCAGCCACCTTGCCGCCGCTCTAGCGTTCTTGGTTTGAAGAATGTTACAAAAAATGAAGGAAACGCCCATGCTGCCTGGCCTCAAGGCCGGTTTCACGCTGGACGCCCGGCTGGAGGCGGACAGCGAGCAGCTTATGTGGCTGGGCCTGTGCGAGCTCAGGCTGATGAATGATCGGCGCTGGCCATGGCTGGTGCTGGTGCCGCAGCGGCCGGGCACGGAAGAAATCCACGAAATGACGCCGCTCGACCAGGCGATGCTGACTTTCGAGACGAATATGGTGGCGCAGGCGCTGAAGCGGGTGACCGGCTGCACCAAGATCAACACCGGCGCGCTCGGCAACATCGTGCGCCAGTTGCATGTCCACGTCGTCGCCCGGTCCGAGGGCGATCCCGGCTGGCCGGGACCGGTCTGGGGGCACGGCATACGCGAACCTTACCAGCGTTCCGATATCAGGCGGTTTGCCGAAACGATCAAGGCGGCGCTATAAGCTGACCAGTGTCCATTCAGCCCACCCGAGTCGTTCAGCCCACCCGAGTCCCCATGAGCTTTCGCCTGTTTGACGCGCCCTTGCGCGAGCCGAGCCAGTTCGCCGGTTTCGCCGGCAACCAGATCGACCGTCAGTCCGAGAACCGCGCCGACGATGCGGTCGAAAAGGCGCTGGCCGATCAAAGCGCGCGGCTGATGCTGATGCATGCCGGCCGACTTTACCTCAAACTCGATGACGGCAAGTTCGACCCCTGGTTCAAGGCGGATGAAAGCGGAGCTTTCGAAGCGGCCCTCGATCAAGGCGTGCTGCTCGGCTTTTCCGAGCAAGGCCCGGTGCTGGCGGTGCCGGCTGGCGTCGAGCCGGAAAAACTGCCCGAGACGGTCAAGGCGATCGACTATCGTTCCGTCTATATGCAGGGGCTGATCGACGAGGCGGCGGCCGGCGCGCTGGCGCAAGGGGCAGCGCTGCTGGCCTGGCATGTAAGCCACGCCTTCTGCTCGAAATGCGGCAACCGCTCGGGGATGCGCGCCGGCGGCTACAGGCGCCATTGCCCGGCTTGCGGCATCGACCATTTCCCGCGCACCGATCCGGTGGCGATCATGCTGACGGTGACGGGCGAAAAATGCCTGCTGGGGCGCGGCAAGCATTTCGCGCCGGGCATGTATTCGGCCCTTGCCGGCTTCATCGAACCCGGCGAGACGATCGAGGCGGCGGTGCGCCGCGAGACGCTGGAGGAAGCCGGTATCCGGCTCGGCCGCGTCGTCTACCACGCCAGCCAACCCTGGCCGTTCCCCTATTCGCTGATGATCGGCTGCTTCGGCGAGCCGCTCAACGAGGATATCCAGGCCGACCTCAACGAACTGGAGGACTGCCGCTGGTTCTTTCGCGACGAGGTGCGCACGATGCTGGACAGGCAGCATGCCGATGGCTTGATCACGCCGCCGAAAGGGGCGATCGCCCATCACCTCATCCGCGCCTGGGTCGATAGCGAATAGGAGCCGAGAAATGATCCGTCACACCGTCGTGTTCACGCTGAAGCATCCATTGCAGTCGCTGGAGACCAAGCGGTTCCTCCACGACGCCAAGAAGATCCTCACCGGGATCAAAGGCGTCACGCATTTCGAGCAACTGCGGCAGGTTAGCCCGAAGAACGACTACCAGTTCGGCTTCTCGATGGAGTTCGCCGACCAGGCGGCCTACACCCGCTACAACGAGCACCCCGACCACGTCGCCTTCGTGCGTGACCGCTGGGTGCCCGAGGTCGAGGCGTTCATGGAGATCGACTACGTGCCGCTGGGGTTTGGCTGAGACGGGGCGGAGCGCCGACAGAGATTAGCGAAGGCCCTCATCGCTTCGTCATTCCAGGGCGAAGCGAAGCGCAGACCCTGGAATCCATGCCGTGACTTTTGCGAAGGGTGCAGCGGAGCAGAATCTGCACCGGGGGCGGCGCGTCGACGTAACGGCATGGATCCTCGGGTCTGCGCGCGTCGCTTCGCTCCTTGCTTCGCCCGTGGATGACGAAGCACGGGGGCTTCGGCCAGTCTCGAAGGGTGCGGTCGTGCTTCGAAACCGTCAGTTGACGGACCAGCGACCGCCCTAATCCGCCACCTTCCACTGCTCGCGCGAGGCGCTCGCAGGATAGACGCCGAGGATGCGCATCTCGCGCGAGAAGAAGCGCAATTCATCCAGCGCCAGCTTGACCAGCGGATCGTCCGGGTGGCCTTCGATGTCGGCGTAAAACAGCGTCGCGGTGAAGGCGCCGAGCTGATAGCTTTCGAGCTTGGTCATGTTGATGCCGTTGGTGGCGAAGCCGCCCATTGCCTTATAGAGCGCGGCCGGCACATTGCGGACGCGGAAGATGAAGGTGGTCATCATCTTGGCGTCCGGCGCAGGGCGCTCGACCCATTGCTTGTTCTTGGTCAGCACGACGAAGCGGGTGACGTTGGAGTCGGTGTCCTCGACATTCTTCTCGATGATATCGAGCCCATAGAACTCGGCGGCTAAAGCCGGCGCCAGCGAGGCCATGGTGCGGTCCCTGACCTCGGACACCATCTTCGCCGAACCCGCCGTGTCGCCGGCGATCACCGGCTTCCAGCCGTTCTTGCGGATGTATTTGCGGCACTGGCCGAGCGCATGGATATGGCTGTGCACGGTCTTGATCTCTTCGCGCTTCACCCCGGGCAGCACCATCAGCTGGAAGTGGATCGGCAGGAAATATTCGCCGACGATGTGCAGCTTCGATTCCGGCAACAGGTGATGGATGTCGGCGACGCGACCGGCGATCGTGTTCTCGATCGGGATCATGGCGAGCTCGGCCTTGCCGGTCTCGACCGCGTTGAAAGCGTCCTCGAAGGTCGGGCAAGGCAAGGGTTCCATCGACGGGAACATGTTGCGGCAGGCCGTGTCGGAGTTGGCGCCGGGTTCGCCCTGGAAAGAAATTCTGTTGGTCTTAGCGGTCATGCTTGTTTCTCAACTTGAAAGGATTTGCCTGGCGCGATCGAGGTCGTGCGGCGTGTCGACGCCAAGCGGCAGCGATTGGACGATCTCGGCGTCGATGCGCATGCCGGCTTCGAGGGCGCGCAGCTGCTCCAGCCGCTCGCGGCGCTCCAGCGGCGACGGTTTCAACGCGACGAAGCGTTCGAGCGCGGCACGGCGATAGGCGTACAGGCCGATGTGGTGATAGAGCGGCCCCTCGCCCCAGGGCGCGGTGGCGCGGGTGAAATAGAGCGCCTTCAGCCGTGTCGGCGACAACGGCGAGCCGACGATCTTGACCACGTTGTGGTTGGTCTTCTCCTCGTCGCGCACGATCTCGACGCCGAGCGTGGCGATATCGACCGCCTTGTCCGCGAATGGCCGCAGCGACGCGCCGATGATCTCGGGATCGATGGTCGGCAGGTCGCCCTGCACGTTGACGATCGTTTCCACCTTCTTCTCGGGATCGAGGGCCGTCAGCGCCTCGAAGATGCGGTCCGAGCCCGATTCGTGGTCAGAGCGGGTCAGGACCGCCTCGAACCCATGCGCCCGTACGGCTTCCGCGACCGCTTGCGTGTCGGTCGCCACGACGACGCGGCCGAGCCCGGCCTCTGCGGCGCGGCGGGCGACATGGACGATCATCGGCGCGCCGGCAATATCGGCCAGCGGCTTGCCCGGCAAGCGCGTCGAGGCCATGCGGGCGGGGATCAGGATCAAGGTCGACATCGGATTTTGAGGCGCTCAAAAAACGCGGATGGAAAGTGGCAAAAGGTCTCACTGGAAGCGCCCTTATAGGTGTTGCAACGCCTGAGCAAAAGACCTAGTTTCCGCCCGGTTTGACTGCCCTTTCGAGGCAGTTCGCGATACCGACGGACGGAGTGGACGGGACGGTCCGCCGGAAAAGGGAGCAAGGGGCGTATGGATTCCAGCGAAGTCAACAAGCTGCTCGGCGGATTTCTGGGAACCTGCTTCATCGTCTTTTCCATCGGTCTCGTCTCGGACGGGCTGTTCGCCTCGCCCACCCCAGAGAAGCCCGGCTTCGCCATCGAGGCGACCGAGCCGACCGAAGGCGGTGCTGCCGCTCCTGCCGCGGCCGAAAAGCCGATCGCCGACCTCCTGGCCAGCGCCAGTGCCGAAAAGGGTGCCGCCATCTTCAAGAAGTGCCAGGCCTGCCATTCCGGCGAAAAGGGCGGCCCGAACAAGGTCGGCCCGGACCTGTGGGACATCGTCGACCGCCCCGTCGCCGAGCACGAAGGGTTCGCCTATTCGGCCGGCATGAAGGATTTTTCCAAGGGCGGCCAGGAGCATTGGACCTACGACAACCTCAACCACTTCATCACCTCGCCGAAGAAGTTCGTGAAGGGCACGGCGATGGGCTTCGCCGGCCTGCCGAAGGACGAGGACCGCGCCAACGTCATCGCCTATCTGCGCACGCTGTCGGACAATCCGAAGCCGCTGCCGCAGCCCGGTGCTTCGGCCGAAGCCAAGCCCGCGGAAGGCGCCAAGCCAGCCGAAGCCGCCAAGCCGGCGGAAGGAACCGCTCCGGCCAAGCCCGCGGCGCCGGCGCCAGCGCCCGCTCAATAAACAATTTGTCATAGAGACTTCCTTGGAAAAGCCGGGTTCGTCCCGGCTTTTCTGTTAGGAAACCTGCAATAGGCGGCGACAAAGGCTGCGCTTGCGGTTTTCACCGGCGTCAAATGATCTAGATTGCCGGTGGGTAGAGCAATTCCAGGAAAAATGGGAACCGGCTTTCCATCCGGAATTGCGTCGAAACAAGGCGATAGGCGGCTGTCGTTTCCGTGAAACGATGAACGCTCTAGGGTTCGTGACGAGGAGAACGCATGACGGTTGGCCGCTCCCGGACATTTTTCGCATCTATGTTGGCCTGCGCTTTCGCCGTCAGCCTGCAGGCGAGCTTCGCCGACGAGTGGCACACCACCTCCTCGCTGGTCGGCCCTTCCAAATACGGCGAAAACTTCCAGCGCTACGACTACGTCAATCCGGACGCGCCGAAGGGCGGCACCCTCAATACCGTTGTCGTCGGCACCTTCGACAGCTTGAATCCTTACATCGTGCAGGGGTCGCCGGCTGCCGGCTTCGCCCAGTTCACTGGGGGGCTCCTCTACGACACATTGATGGACCAGGCGACCGATGAGGGCAGCGTCAGCCATCCGCTGGTCGCCGAGGCCTACAAGTACCCGGCCGACTATTCGTCTGCGACCTACCGGCTAGACCGACGCGCCAAATGGCATGACGGCCAGCCGATCACCGTCGACGACGTGGTCTGGTCGTTCCAGGTGCTCAAGGCCAATAGCCCGATGTACAGCCGATATTTCGAGAATGTGACCGAGGCGGTCGCGATCTCGGACCGCGAGGTCGAATTCCACTTCAACCAGAAGGGCAATCGCGAACTGCCCAAGATTCTCGGCGATCTCGTCGTGCTGCCGAAGCACTGGTGGGAAGGCACCGACGCAAGCGGCAAGAAGCGCGACATCACTAGGCCGACGCTGGAGCCGCCGCTGGGCTCCGGCGCCTACAAGATCGCCAGCTTCAAGCCGGGCTCGGAGATCGTCTGGCAGCGCGTGCCCGACTATTGGGGCGCCAAGCTGCCGGTGAAGATCGGCCGCGAGAATTTCGACACCCAGCGCTTCACCTACATCCTTGACGACAATGCCGCGTGGCAGGCCTTCACGAAGGGCGGGCTCGACGACATCAAACCGGAAAACAGCTCTCGACGCTGGGCGACGGCCTACAACTTCCCCGCGGTCAGCGCCGGCGACGTGATCAAGAAGGTATTCAAGACGACGTCGCCGCAGCCGATGCAGGCTTTCATGCTCAACCAGCGGCGACCGATGTTCCAGGACCGGCTGGTGCGGGCCGCGCTGACCTATCCTTTCGACTTCGAAACGATGAACCGCACGCTGTTCTACAATTCGAACACGCGCACCCACAGCTATTTCGGGGGCACGGAGCTGGCGTCGAGCGGGCTGCCACAAGGCAAGGAGCTGGAAATCCTCGAAAAATACCGCGACAAGCTGCCGCCGGAGGTGTTCACGCAGGAATTCAAGCTGCCGGTCTACGACTCGCCGCAGGCGAAACGGAAGAATCTCAAGACGGCGGTCGAGCTGTTCGCAAAGGCAGGGTGGGTGATCAAGGGCGGCAAGATGGTGAACGCCAAGACCGGCGCGCCGTTCAAATTCGAAATACTGGGCTCGGCAGACACCGACCAGGTCATCTCCAGTCCCTGGATCGCCAATCTGCGCAAGATCGGCGTCGAGGCGACACTGCGGATCATCGACCAGTCCCAGTACATCAACCGCCGCGATCATTTCGACTACGACGTGATCATCGGCATACTCGGCCAATCGGAATCGCCCGGCAACGAGCAACGCGACTTCTGGAGCTCGAAGGCGGCCGATTCGCCGGGATCGCGCAACTATTCCGGCATCAAGAACCCGGTCGTCGACGCGCTGGTCGATCGCATCATCTTCGCCACCGACCGCGATGACCTCGTCGCCACCACCCATGCGCTCGACCGTGTGCTTTTGTGGAACTACTACGTCGTGCCGCAGTATTACCGCGCGGTGGTCTGGCTCGCCTATTGGAACAAGTTCGGCATGCCGGAAAAGCAGCCGAGCTACCGCGGCGCCGATACCGACTCCTGGTGGCTCGACACCGAGAAGGAAAAGGCGCTCGCCGCCAAATACAAGGGCCTCAATTGATGAGGCGGCAGACGATGCTTCCTCGCCGCGACTTCCTGGCGCTCGGCGCGGCGGCAACGGCTGCGGCGCTGCTGCCCGGCAAGGCGTTCGCCGCCATTCCGACCGGCGTGAAGGTGCACGGCCTGTCGGCCTTCGGCGACCTGAAATACAAGCCGGATTTCGCGCATTTCGACTATGTCAATGTCGATGCGCCCAAGGGCGGCACTTTCAACTTCTCCCCTCCCAATTGGGGCGCCAACCAGAGCCCGCAGACCTTCAACACGCTGAACGCCTTTGTCCCCAACGGCGATGCGCCGCAGCGCATGGAGATGTGCTTCGATTCGCTGATGGTGCGGGCGCTTGACGAGCCCGACGCGGTCTATGGGCTGATCGCCGACGGTGTCACGATTTCCGACGACCGCAACGGCTTCGCTTTCTCGCTGCGTCCGCAGGCGCGGTTCCATGACGGCACGCCGCTGACCGCCGACGATGTCGCCTTCACCTTCAAACTGCTGAAAGACAAAGGGCATCCGGGCTACGCGCTGTCGCTGACGCATCTGGAAGACGCCGTGGTGAAGGATGCTCACACCGTCGAGCTCAAATTCTCCGGCAAACAGTCGGCCCGCACAATCCTCAACGTCGTCGGATTTCCGATCCTGTCGAAGGCCTTCTTTACCGCCAACCCGTTCGATTCCTCGCAGCTCAATCCGCCGCTCGGCTCAAGCGCCTACAAGGTCGATCGCTGGTCGGCGGGCGCCTGGATCGAGTATGAACGGGTGGGCGACTATTGGGGCAACGACCTGCCGGTCAATCGCGGCCAGAATAATTTCGGGCGTATCCGTATCGAGTTCTACCGGGACCGCACGGCCGGTTTCGAGGCCTTCAAGAAGGGCGAGATCCTCTACCGCGAGGAGTTCACCTCGCGCGTCTGGGCGACGGCTTATGATTTTCCGGCCTTCACCGCCGGCAAGGTGGTCAAGCATGAATTTCCGGCCGAAACGGTGCCCTCGATGCAGGCCACCGCCGTCAACCAGCGGCGCGCCCAGTTCCAGGACCCGCGTGTGCGGCAAGCGATCGCGCTGTGCTTCGATTTCGAATGGACGCGGCGCAATTTCTTTTACGGCTCCTATGAGCGCTCGCAGTCCTGCTTCGAGAAATCAGACTTTCGTGCCGCGGGGGCGCCATCGCCGGAGGAGCTCGCATTGCTGGAGCCGCTACGCGACAAGCTGCCGCCCGAGGCTTTCGGCGAGGCGGTGACACAGCCGCCGTCCGATGGGTCGGGACGCGACCGGAAGCAGCTCGGCAAGGCAGCGAAGCTGCTGGCCGAGGCCGGCTGGAAACGTTCCGGCGATTTCGTCGTCAACGAGAAGGGAGGACGGCTGCCCGCAGAATTCCTCGCCGACGACGAGACATTCGTGCAGGTTTTTTCGCCCTGGGTCGCCAACATGAAGGCTATCGGCATCGATGCCTCAATCCGGCTGGTCGATTCGGCCCAGTACCAGCTCAGGCAATCGACATTCGATTTCGACCTGCTCTCGGCCGCTTTCTCCTTCAGCGCGACGCCAACCCGCGACGACCTCGAGATCTTCTTTCATTCGCGAAGCGCAGGCGTTTCAGGCTCGCGCAACCTGCCGGGCATAGCGAGCCCGGCCATCGATGCGCTGATCGACGCCGTCGGCGCCGCCAAGGACCGCGAAACCCTGACGGTCGCGATGCGCGCGCTCGACCGGGTCTTGCGTGCGCGGCGCGATTGGATTCCAAGTTGGTATCTGGCGAATCACCGAAGCGCCTATTGGGACATGTTCGGCTTTCCCGAACAAAAACCCGATTTCGGCTTTCCGGTCGAGGCGCTGTGGTGGGTCGACAAGGGCAAGGCGGCAAAAATTGGCAAAGCCTGACACTCTCCTTCTGGCGGGGCCGGCAGCCTGATGGGCGCCTATATCCTGCGCCGCATCCTTCTGATGATCCCGACGCTGTTCGGCATCATGGCGATCTCCTTCGCCGTCATCCAGTTCGCGCCGGGCGGACCGGTCGAGCAGGTCATCGCCAGGCTCACCAACCAAGGCGGTGCCGACCGCCTCGGCGGCGGCGGTGGCGATGCCGGCGCCACCAATTTCGACGTCTCCGGCGACGTCGGCTCGAAATACCGCGGCGCTCAAGGGTTGGACCCCGAATTCATCAAGAAGCTGGAAAAGCAGTTCGGCTTCGACAAGCCGCCGCTCGAGCGCTTCGGCATGATGCTGTGGAACTATGCCCGCTTCGATTTCGGCGACAGCTATTTCCGCGACATCTCGGTGCTCGACCTGATCCTGGAGAAGATGCCGGTGTCGATCTCGATCGGGCTGTGGATCACGCTCCTGTCCTACCTGATCTCGATCCCGCTCGGCATCCGCAAGGCGGTGAAGGACGGCTCGACCTTCGACATCTGGACGAGCGGTGTGGTGATCGTCGGCTACGCCATCCCCGGCTTCCTGTTCGGCATCCTCTTGATGGTGCTGTTTGCCGGCGGCTCGTTCTGGGACTGGTTCCCGCTGCGCGGCATCGTTTCCGACAATTGGGACCAGCTGTCCTGGCCGGACAAGATCATCGACTATTTCTGGCATATGACGCTGCCGCTGACCGCGCTGGTGCTGTCTGCCTTCGCCACGACGACGCTTTTGACCAAGAACTCCTTCCTGGAAGAAATCCGCAAGCAATATGTGGTGACGGCGCGGGCCAAGGGCCTGTCGGAGCGCAAGGTGCTCTACGGCCATGTCTTCCGCAACGCCATGCTGATCGTGATCGCCGGCTTTCCCGGCGCCTTCATCTCGGCCTTCTTCACCGGCTCGCTGCTGATCGAGAACATCTTCTCGCTCGACGGGCTCGGCCTGCTCGGCTTCAAGTCGGTGATCGACCGCGACTATCCCGTGGTTTTCGCCAATCTCTACATCTTCTCGCTGCTCGGCCTGTTCGTCGGCCTGCTGTCGGACCTGATCTACACCTGGGTCGATCCGCGCATCGATTTCGAGCGGAGAGACGTCTGATGGCGGTAGCCTCGGCCGAAACCAAGCCGGCCCGCGCCGCTCGGCCATGGCTGTCGCCGCTCAACCAGCGGCGGCTGCAGAATTTCAAGGCGAACCGGCGCGGCTACTGGTCGTTGTGGATTTTCCTGTTCCTGTTCGTGCTGACGCTGTTTTCCGAGCTGATCGCCAACGACAAGCCGATCATCGTTTCCTACAAGGGCGAGATCCTGTTTCCAGTTCTTGTCGCCTATCCGGAAGAGAAGTTCGGCGGCTTCTATGCCGTCACCGACTATCGCGATCCGGTCATCCAGGACGAAATCAACGCCAATGGCTGGATGATCTGGCCGCTGGTCCGCTACTCCTACCAGACGGTCAACAACGCCATCCCCGAAGCCGCGCCAGCGAAACCCTCCTGGCTCTACGACAAGAAGGCGCGCTGCAACCAATATCCGAAGGGAGAAGCCGACGAGAACTGCGTCGTCGGCAACTGGAACTGGCTGGGGACCGACGACCAGGCGCGCGACGTGCTGGCGCGCGTGCTCTACGGCTTCCGCATCTCGGTGCTGTTCGGGCTTGTCCTGACACTCGGCTCCTCGCTGATCGGCGTGGCGGCGGGCGCCGTGCAGGGCTATTTCGGCGGCTGGACCGACCTTCTGTTCCAGCGCTTCATCGAGATCTGGTCGGCGATCCCGGTGCTCTATCTGCTGCTCATCATCTCCGCGATCCTGCCGCCCGGCTTCTTCATCCTGCTTGGCCTGATGCTTTTATTCTCCTGGGTGGCGCTGGTCGGCGTGGTGCGGGCCGAGTTCCTGCGCGCCCGCAACTTCGAATATGTCAACGCGGCGCGCGCGCTCGGCGTGCCCAACCTGACCATCATGTTCCGCCACCTTTTGCCGAACGCCATGGTGGCGACGCTGACCTTCCTGCCTTTCCTGCTGAGCGGTTCGATCTCGACGCTCACCTCTCTCGACTATCTCGGCTTCGGCCTGCCGCCGGGGTCTGCATCGCTCGGCGAATTGCTGAAACAGGCGCAGCGCAATCTCAACGCGCCGTGGCTCGGCATTTCCGGCTTCATCGTGATTTCGCTGATGCTGTCGCTGCTCGTCTTCATCGGCGAGGCGACACGCGACGCCTTCGATCCGCGCAAGACGTTCAAATGAGCGAGCCGCTGCTGTCCGTCCGCGATTTGAGCGTCGCCTTCGCGCAAGGCGGCAACCAGTCGATGGCCGTTGACCATATTTCCTTCGATATCGCCAAGGGCGAAACACTGGCGCTGGTCGGCGAATCCGGATCCGGCAAATCGGTCTCGGCGCTCTCGGTGCTCAAGCTTCTGCCCTACCCCGCGGCCAGCCATCCTTCGGGAAAGATCCTGTTTAACGGCGCCGACTTGTTGAGCGCCAACGAGAAGGCGCTCCGCGCCGTGCGCGGCAACAAGATCACCATGATCTTCCAGGAGCCGATGACCTCGCTCAATCCGCTGCACACGATCGAGCAGCAGATCGTCGAGGTGCTGCAACTGCATCAGGGCTTGCGCGATGCGCCAGCACGCGCGCGCACGCTGGAGTTGCTCAATGAGGTCGGCATCCGCGAGCCGCAGAAGCGGCTCGATGCCTATCCGCACCAATTGTCCGGCGGCCAGCGCCAGCGCGTCATGATCGCCATGGCGTTGGCCAACGAGCCGGAGCTTTTGATCGCCGACGAGCCGACGACGGCGCTCGACGTCACCGTGCAGGCGCAGATCCTGGAACTGCTCGCCAAGCTGAAGAGCCGCAAGGGCATGTCGCTGCTGTTCATCACGCACGATCTCGGCATCGTGCGCCGGATTGCCGACCGCGTCTGCGTGATGACCAAGGGCAAGATCGTCGAGAGCGGCCCGACCAGGGAAATCTTCGCCAACCCGCAGCATGCCTACACCAAGCACCTGCTTGCGGCCGAACCCAAGGGCAAGCCGCCGGCGGCCAACCCGAATGCCAAACCCGTCATGACGGGCAAGGACATCAAGGTCTGGTTCCCGATCAAGAAAGGCTTCTTCCGCACCACGGTCGACCATGTGAAGGCGGTCGACGGGATCGACGTCGCCGTGCGCGCCGGCCAGACGCTCGGCGTCGTCGGCGAATCCGGCTCGGGCAAGACCACCCTCGGGCTGGCGCTCGCCCGGATGATCTCCTCGTCCGGCACGATCAATTTCAACGGACGCGACATCAACCAGCTTTCCTTCAGCGCCATGCGGCCGCTGCGGCGCGAGCTGCAGATCGTCTTCCAGGATCCGTTCGGATCGCTCAGCCCGCGACTGTCGGTGTCGGAGATCATCGAGGAAGGGCTGAAGATCCACGAGCCGAAACTCTCTCCCGACGAGCGCGACGACAAGGTGGTCGCCGTGCTCAAGGAGGTCGGCCTCGACCCGGAAACGCGGCATCGCTATCCGCATGAATTCTCCGGCGGCCAGCGCCAGCGCGTTGCCATCGCCCGCGCCATGGTGCTTAACCCGCGCTTCGTCATGCTCGACGAGCCGACCTCGGCGCTCGACATGAGCGTGCAGGCGCAGGTGGTCGACCTTTTGCGCGACCTGCAGGCCAAGCATAATCTCGCCTACCTCTTCATCAGCCACGATTTGAAAGTCGTCCGCGCCCTTGCCAATGACGTCATCGTCATGCGCAATGGCCAGATTGTCGAAGCTGGAACATCCGAACAGATTTTCAGCAGCCCGCAAACCGACTATACGCGGGCGCTGATGGCGGCGGCCTTCAAGATCGAGACGGCGCCGACCGGCGTGGTCAGCGAATAGCCCGACCGGAACCGGCAGAACAGGAAAGAAAAATCCGCGAATGGAAAAAGGCAAAATCCTGCTTGCCCTCACCGGCTTCCACCCGCAGCGCTGGCATGAACTGCTTTCGGCCGAGCGCGAGGTGGTGCTGGAACCAAACGGCCCGAACGATCCGTCGATCACCTATGCGGTGGTGTGGAAGCAGAAACCCAACCTCCTGTCGTCGCTGCCCAATCTGCGCGCCATCTTTTCGATCGGCGCCGGCGTCGACCACATCTTTGCCGATCCCGGCCTGCCCGATGTGCCGATCGTCAAGATCGTTGCCGACAATCTCACCCAATACATGACCGAATATGTCGTGTGGCGGGTGCTCGACCATCACCGCCAGGGCATGCTCTACCGCAGCCAACAGGCGAAGAAGACGTGGCACGAGCCGCCGCAGCGCCCGGCTGGCGACATCTCCGTCGGCATCATGGGCCTCGGCCATCTCGGCCGGGCCGCGGCATCGGTGCTGCTCTCGCTCGGTTTTGCCGTCAATGGCTGGTCGCGCACCGACCGGCCGATGAAAGGTGTTTCGACCTATGCCGGCGAGGCGGGGCTGATCCCGTTCCTCAATGCCACCGATATCCTGGTCGTGCTCTTGCCGCTCACCCCGCGCACGCAAGGCATCGTCAATTACGGGCTGCTCAAGGAGTTACGTCGGCGCAACGGGCTTGGCGGCGCCGTGCTGATCAATGCCGGACGCGGACGCCTGCAGAAGGACGCCGACATATTGCGCGCGCTGGAGGACGGCACGCTCAAGGAAGCGAGCCTCGACGTGTTTGAGGTCGAGCCGCTGCCGAAGACCAGCCGGCTGTGGAGCCATGCGAAAGTGTTCGTCACGCCGCATGCGGCGGCGACGTCGGACCCGGCTCATCTAGTGCCGATCATGCTTCGCCAGATGGCTGCCTTCGAACGCGGCGAAAAGCTCGAAAACCTGGTCGATCGTGACGCGGGTTATTAGTTAGAGCTTGATGCCGAAAAGTGTGAAGCGGTTTTCGGACACCATCATGCTCTCTGGCTCTAAGGGGTCAGATCCCACGCGCGGAAGCATTGCTTGATCGCTCGCACGGAGGCGAGCCGCAGCTTCGGCAGATCGAGCTCATCGAACATCGTACTGTATCGCTTGCGATTTCGCGGCGTGACCACGGCGATATGGTGGATCATATCCCATTTGACGCTGTCACGGCCGCCTTCCAAGGCGCCATGCCGCTTGGTCTCGAACAGCGTCCGCCGGAAGTAACGGAGCAAACTCGCGGGCGTGGAGATATCCAGCAGGATCAGGCCTGTCGCCCGCTCGAAGCGCTGCGGCATGCAAATCGAGTAGTTTCCATCCAATGAATTCATCCTTTGGGCGCTGTTCCCAATCCGTATTTGGCAGATGAAAGAGCAGATCGAGGTGAACGACTTCCAAATCGCGCTTGCGCGCAATCGCGTTGGCAAGCGTGGACTTGCCGCTGTTTGACGGCCCCAGAATGCAGATGCGGTTGCCGAGATCGGAAAGGTTCATCGGATGGTGGCTTCCGGGCGCGACAAACAAGCTCGGCGATCCGGCCGATCGCAAAGCAGGATATCGACTGTTGAATTCTCAGGAAGGCTTCGAGCCGGGCAGCCCGAGCGTCTCCTTCTTCTTCGGCTTGCCGCAGTCGCGGCGCTCGATAGAGCGGTTCATGGCGTCTATCTCGCCACTTGCCTTGTTGCTGTCGCGCGAGGCCTTGGAGCGCATATCCGGCGTGAACGGGCCGAAGCCCATCGCCGGGTTGGAGAAGGTCGGCTTGGCGGTGACAGGCAGATTGTGCTGCTGCGCCAGTTGATTGCGCTGCGCCAGCAATTGATCGCAAGGCACGTCGTCATACTGCAATGAGGATTGGACATCTTCGTCCTGACGCTCAGCCATCGACGTGCCGCCGACACAGCCGGCGACCGTCAGGCAAGACGCCAACGCAACCATTGTCCAGCGCATGGATCCCTCCTTAGGGCAATTCCAGGAAAACTGCGTCGTGGTTTTCCGTCCGGAATTGCGCAAAACAAAGACTCGGTATCCGCCCCGCGCAACCCCGACCATGCCATTCAGGCTTTTTCGCAGCAAGGTCAGGCTCGTGTCGCTGCCGGATTCCTCACCTCGGCAGATGCAGCAGGCAAGCCAGCCACGATGGCCAGGCCTTCGATCGGGTCGCGCCGGTCGTGCCGGATAACCATGCTTTCCAGCGACAGCACCGCAAGCCCGTTGGCGCAAAGCACGCGCCGCGCATAGGCCCCGGAATGGGCATAACGCCGTGACGGCAAAAGGGCGAAATCACCGCCTCCGGCAAGCGTCTCGAGCGAAAACGCGAATACGCCGTCCTTGGCAAGCATATTCGCGACGACGCCGACAATGCGTTCGAGGGCGCCTAAATAGATGAACACGTCGGCCGCGACCACGAGGTCGGCTCCGGCGCCGGGGTGGGAGAAATGCTGAAGGTCTGCCTTGGCCAGCAGGTCGTAGACGCCCTTGGCTTTCGCCTTCTTCAGCATGCCGGCCGAGATGTCGTAGCCCTCCAGCCGATCGACGAACGGCCGCAGCCTCTCGCCCATCAGGCCGGTGCCGCAGCCGAGGTCGAGGGCCAGACCAAATCGTCCGGGCCTCGCCTTGCGGATGGCTCGGTCGAGGAAATCCGGCAGCCCATAGCCGAGCTTCCGGACAAGCGAGTCCTCGAAACTGTCGGCGTAGTGGTCGAACAAGGTCTCGACAAAGCCGCTGGGCGGCGCCGAGGCGGCAGGCGCCTTGCCGATCAGCTCGAGCTTGAGCGCGGCGCCAAGGCGGTCCGCGGGCTCCAGCTTCAGCGCCATGGCCCAGGCTCGCGCGGCCTGGTCGAGCAGGCCGGCCGTCTCCTGCATCTCGCCGAGGCGAAACCAGCCGGCGACCCATCGCGGCGCGAGGTCCAGCGCGCCGAGCAAAAGCTCGGCCGCCTGCGCGGGCTCGCCCGACGCGAGCAGCATCTCGGCGAAATCGGCACGACGGTCGGCGTTCGAATCGCCCGACGAGGCCCGGAGCGGTTTCATTGACGAAGGATCCCGCCGGCGAGGCGGAGCCGGCGGATGGCTTTAGGATGAGTCAGCAGTCTCTTGCAACAGGCTTCCCGCGTGGAATTTAGCCACTATGTTCAAAGCCATGCGCGCCAGCGACCTGCTCAAATCCCGGCCGGAGGGCCTATACTGCCCGCCCGGCGATTTCTTCATCGACCCGGTACGGTCCGTCGAGCGGGCGCTGATCACGCACGGCCATTCGGACCATGCGCGCTCCGGCCACCGCTCGGTGCTGGCCACGCAAGAAACGCTCGACATCATGGGATTGCGCTATGGCGAGGATTTCGCCGGAACGACGCAGGCGGCAGCGCTTGGCGAAACACTCGACATCAACGGCGTCGCCGTCACCTTCCATCCGGCCGGGCACGTGCTGGGCTCGGCGCAGATCTGCGTCGAGCATAACGGCCTGCGCATCGTCGCCTCCGGCGACTACAAGCGCCAGAAGGATGCCACCTGCCTGCCGTTCGAGCCTATCCGATGCGATGTCTTCATCACCGAGGCAACCTTCGGCCTGCCGGTGTTCCGCCATCCGCCGGACCACGAGGAGATCGCGCGCGTGCTGAAATCGGCGGCGCAGTTTCCCGAACGCTCGCATCTGATCGGCGCCTATGCGCTCGGCAAGGCGCAGCGTGTGATGCGGCTGTTGCGCGACGCCGGTTACGACAGGCCGATCTATATCCATGGCGCGCTGGCGAAGCTCAGCGATTACTATCAAAGCCAGGGCATCGATCTGGGCAGCCTGGAGCCGGCGACGGTTGAAAGCGGCGCCAAGGCGGATTTCACCGGGGCCATCGTCGTCGGGCCGCCGTCGGCCTTCGCCGACCGCTGGGCGCGGCGTTTTCCGGACCCGATCTCCTGCTTCGCCTCAGGATGGATGCGCATCCGCCAGCGCGCCAAGCAGGGCGGTGTCGAGCTGCCGCTGATCATTTCCGACCATGCCGATTGGGATGAACTGATCATCACGATCAAGGAAACGGGTGCGAAGGAAATCTGGGTCACGCATGGCCGCGAGGAGGCGCTGGTGCGCTGGTGCGAGCTCGAAGGCATCGCGGCCCGGCCGCTGCATCTGGTGGGCTATGAGGACGAGGGCGACTGATGGCGTGCCATTCGCCAATCTCCGCCGCCGCGCTCTACGGCGCCGCGCGCCGGCTTTCGCTGTTGGCGTGGCGCATCCAGCCATGAACCGCTTCGCCGAACTCCTCGACCGGCTCGTGTTAACGCCATCTCGCAACGGCAAGCTGACGCTGCTCACCGACTATTTCCGCAGCGTCGAGGACCCCGACCGCGGGCTGGCGCTGGCGGCGATCACCGGCGACCTCTCGATCGCCGCGGTGAAGCCGGCGATGCTGCGCGCGCTGGTGATCGAACGCATGGATCCGGTGCTGTTCGGATATTCCTACGACTATGTCGGCGACCTTGCCGAAACCGTGTCGCTGGTCTGGCCGCAACCGGTCGGGCATATTCCCAACGATCACCCGACACTGGCCGAGGTGGTCGGCAAGCTGCAGGCCGCCAGCCGGTCGGATGGGCCGAAGGTGCTGGCGCGGCTGCTCGACGACGCCAGCATCTCGGCGCGCTTCGCCATCATCAAGCTGGTGACCGGAGGCTTGCGCATCGGCGTGTCGGCGCGGCTTGCCAAACAAGCGCTGGCCGACCTTGGCAAGGTCGACGTCGCCGAGATCGAGGAGCTCTGGCACGGTCTGACGCCGCCCTACATCGAGCTGTTCGCCTGGCTGGAAGGTAAGGCGGACAAACCAAGGAGCGCGGCGCTCGCGCTGTTCCGGCCGGTGATGCTCTCCAACGCCGTCGATGATGGCGACCTCGAAAAACTCGACCACGCCGACTATGCCGCGGAATGGAAATGGGACGGCATCCGCGTCCAGGCTGTGTGCGAGGGCGGCGTCCGCAGGCTCTATTCGCGCACCGGCGACGACGTCTCCGGCGCTTTTCCGGACCTTGCCGCGGCAATGAACTTCGAGGCGGCGCTCGACGGCGAGCTGCTGGTCGGCGACCCGCGCGAGGCGACCGGCACGTTTTCGGACCTGCAGCACCGTCTGAACCGCAAAAGCGTGTCGCCAAAAATCCAGCAGCAGTATCCGGCTTTCATGCGCTGCTACGATGCGCTGCAGATCGACGGCGAGGATTTGCGCGCGCTGCCCTTCGTCGAGCGCCGCAAAAGGCTCGAGGCCTTCGTCAAAACCCTCGATCCCGGCCGCTTCGACCTCTCGCCGCTGGTCGAGTTCCCCGATTGGGCGGCTCTGGAGCGGCTGCGCCAGGCGCCGCCGCATCCGATCATCGAAGGGGTGATGCTGAAGCGCTGGAATTCGCCCTACCTTGCCGGCCGGCCGAAGGGCCCCTGGTTCAAATGGAAGCGCGATCCGCACACGATCGATGCGGTGCTGATGTATGCGCAGCGCGGCCACGGCAAGCGTTCCAGCTTCTATTCCGACTACACGTTCGGCGTCTGGTCGGGGCCGGAGGGCTCGGAAGAGCTCGTGCCGGTCGGCAAGGCCTATTTCGGCTTCACCGACGAGGAGCTGAGAGAGATCGACAAATATGTGCGCGACAATACGATCGAGCGTTTCGGGCCGGTGCGCTCGGTGCGCGCCGATCGCGGGAACGGCCTGGTGCTGGAGGTGGCGTTCGAGGGCCTCAACCGCTCGACGCGGCACAAATCCGGCGTCGCGATGCGGTTTCCCCGCATCTCACGGCTGCGCTGGGACAAGCCGGCCGCCGAGGCCGACCGCATCGAGACGCTGCAAGCGTTGCTGGACGGTTAAGAGCTAGAAATCCAATGTCGGCGCTTTCACCCCACCCGCGCCTTCGGCGCGACCTCCCCATCAAGGGGAGGTAGGGAGTTGGCGCTACATTCTACCTCCCCTCGATGGGGAGGTAGGCGCGAAGCGCGGGGTGGGGTGCTGCGCCAGCGTAGGTGGAGAAAGCGATGCGGTCACTCCGCGATCGAAACGCGGATCTCGTAAATATCGACCGACTTGCCCTGTTTATCGAAGTCGGAATTAACGGCGATCGTGCCGGCGGCGCCCGGGTGCTTGGCCGGGAACTGCACGTCGAACAGATATTCGTTGCGTTCGTGGCCGACCGCGTAGCGCTTGCGGCCGCAATCGCCGAGATCGCCGAAATTGCAGTCGACCGAGATCTGCGTCTCCTTGCCCTCTTCCGAGCGGGCGACGATGTCGAACATGGCATGCTTGCCGGCAAGCTTCTCCAGCACGCCCTGGCCGACATCGAAGGCAATGGCCGAGCCGGACGCGCCGGAGCGGATGCGCAGGAACTGGCCGGTGTCGTCCTTCATCACGTCGGCGGCGGCGTCTGAAGGCGCGCTGACATGGGTCGGGTCGGCAGGCGAGAAGACGTTGATCCAGTTCTTCGACTGGTCCGCCTCGCCCGGCTTCTGTGGCGAGCCGGGTTCGGCAGGCTGCGAGGAATCCTCGTCGTCCAGCGTCGGCGTCGATTCCGGCGGGCCGGTGTCAAGCTGGGCTGCCGTCTTGAAGACCCCGGTCTGCTTGGCGAAGTAAAGACCGATACCGACAGCGGCGAGCAGCGTCGCGACGACGAAGATCGCGGTCAACGGCAGGCGCCGGCCCCTGATCCGCCGCTCGTCGCGGTCGGGCGAGACCTCGGCGCCGTTGCCGACGGGAGCGCCCGGCGAATCGTCGAGCGACGGCGCGTCGGGAAGCGCCGCCTCGTCCGGCATGATGTCGGGCACGCGCGGCAGCACGCGCGAGCGCGGCTGGTCCGACGCATCGGGCTGGACCGGGCCGTCAACGCTGATCGAAGGCGATGTCGCCGTTTGCGACGGCGGCAGCGGCGCGTCGACCGATGGCGCGGCCGAAGCAGCCGGAGCATCGAAACCGGGCCCCGGCGCGGCATTGCCGGCCGATACGACGTTTTCCGGGGGCAGCGTCACATCGGGAGCGGCAGGCAGGAATTCGGACTCGATCTCGGTGATCTTGGCCTGCACCGCCTTGCGGCGACTGATGGCGGCCTCGACCGTGACGTTCGGGTTGGCCTGCAGGACGCGGTCCAGCGCGGCAAAGGCGGATCGATAGACCTTCTCGCGGAACGCCCGGTCCTCGGCATTGCCTTTCTCGAAGGTATTGCGGATGGCTTTCTCGATGGGGTCCAAGCGAGCTCCCTCTGCGCGTTCGCTCACAGTTCCCTGATCGTTAGCCGCAGGCGACCAATCGATCAACGGGCGAGCGGCTGCCTTGCCGGCGTATCCAACGCCATTTCGGCGTTTTTTGCTGGAGAATCAACATTTTTCGTCGCGAACGCTCCGGGCGATGCAGCCGTGGAGCAGCCGGCTCGGACGCCGCCGCATGCCACGGCTGCGCCGTTGCGCGGTAACCGTAGATGGAGATTGCCGACAAGGAGGCCGGAATTCACCGCTGCCCATCTTGAATTAGCGAGCGGTTGAGTCTATCACGCAGCCCATTCTGGAAGCTTGGCGCTTCCCGGGCCGCTTTAGCTCAGTTGGTAGAGCACATCATTCGTAATGATGGGGTCAGGTGTTCGAGTCACCTAAGCGGCACCAAAATTTCTCCAAGAGAACCAAACTGCACCTAAGGCCGAGCACTTAGCGGTCTGCGCGTGCAGATTCGCGGCGGGCGGCGCCTTTCCTGGAGGACGGGGCAACCTGCCCCAACGGAATAAGGGGCTATATCTTGGATCCTTTCGGACCAATGCGTTCGGCAGGATGGACCTCGGTCGATTGTGGGCTAGCGGGCAAATCAGACAGTCTTGCGATCGCGCCGGCTGATAACCCCAAGCCCCCCGCCTATCGGTCGGTGCATGCCCGGCTCGCGGACCTCAAAATCCTAACCATAAAAAGCGAGCCGGGCTTCCATCCGCGTGCCCGTGCGGAGACGCAAATTGTCGGAAATGCAATGAGGAGTTGGACGGTCTATCACGTCGATTTCGGACCAGGAGCCAACAGCCCGCTTCTGACTGAAATCGGAAGCGTTGAAGCCGATAATCTTTTGGCAGCGGTGATGAAGGCACAAGCACTGTGGCCCGATGAAAAGTCCATGACCGTCCGCCCGGCTGGAGAAGACAGCCGATCGGCGCCGCCGCCGGCTCCCCGGCGCGACACCGATTGAACCGAAGGAACGATCAGGCCGCTCGCTTCGGCTCCAAGCCCTGACATGATCCGGCCACGCCTTCTGTGCTACCCGGCGTGCCACGCAAGCGGCGCCAGTTTTCCACGTCTTCCCAGCCCTGCACCACGTCATCGGCGAATCTCGGCCATTGTCGGAAATCGCTGTTGGTGGGAAACTCCTCCTGTCAGCATGGGAGGTCGAAATGCCCAATAGTTTCAAGACCGGAGACGTCGTCAGGCTGAAATCCGGAGGCCCGGAAATGACTGTCAGCGACGGCGCGGCCTCTGGCACGTATCTGTGCCACTGGTTCAACCGCGAGGGCGACGTCTGGACACCGCAGCATGCCGGCTTCAAGCCGGACCAGCTGGTGGTGGTCGATCAACCGAGATAGGCGCGCCTCCCGTCCCTTCAGGGACGACTGCGGTCCGCCGCCGGATCCGATGGATTTGTTGTCCGGTCGAAAAAGGACCGACGGATTTTGCTCGTCGCCGCGTTTAACGGCTGAAGCGTGGCCGCCAATGGCTGCGCCCAACCGGAGACGAGAACATGATCCGCCCCACGATATTTGTCGTTGCCCTTGGTTTGCTGACCGCCGGCTCTGCGGTCGCCCAGACAACGGCGCCTACCCCTGCCCCCGCACCGGCCCAGACGACGCCGGACACCTCGGCTCCCGCCAAGTCCGACCTCACCAAGTCTAACCTCGCCAGATCCGGCCTGACGCTGGAAAAATTCGATGCGCGCCGGGAAAAGGCGTTCATGCGGGCGGATACGGACAATGACGGCAAGGTCAGCCTCGCCGAGTGGACCGCTTTCCAGTCCGCGCGCAAGGCCAAAGGCGATCCGGCCAAATCCTTCGCGCGCATGGACACCAACACGGACGGCTTCGTCGACAAGGCCGAGCTCGACGCCTTCCTCACCAAGCGCTTCGCAAAGCTCGACAGGAACGGCGACGGCGTGCTCGGCGCCGACGAGAGGCCGGGCCACAAATCCGCTCCCAATCAGGAGCAATGACCAAGAGGCTATGCCGCATAATGACAGTCGCGAGCGCCTCGATTGATGGGCGCCGATACGGACGAGGAACTGGTACGCCGCATCGGTACGGGCGACGCTGCCGCCGTGCAGGCGATGGTGGCGCGCAAGCTGCCGCGCGTCCTGGCCCTGGCCACGCGGATGCTCGGCGACGCGGCGGAGGCCGAGGACGTCGCCCAGGAGACTTTCGTGCGCATCTGGCGCCACGCCTCGGGCTGGCGCCGAGGACACGCACGCTTCGACACCTGGATCCACCGCGTCGCGCTCAACCTCTGCTACGACCGGCTGCGGCGCCGGCGCGAATGGACGACGGACGAACTGCCGGAGGTGGCCGACGAGACGCCGCTTCCCGATGCCATGCCGGGCGACGAGGGGCGGCGGGTCAGCCAAGCCCTGCAGCGCATCGCGCCGCGACAGCGCGAGGCGATCGTGCTGGTGTATTATCAGGAGCTGTCCAACATCGAGGCCGCCAGCGCCATGCAAGTCAGCGTCGATGCGCTGGAAAGCCTGCTCGCGCGGGGGCGCCGCTCGTTGCAGGCGATGCTCGTCGGAGACGATGGCGATGATTGAGACAGTAAAGGACTTGCCGGACGCGGCGTCGGGGGCCACGCCGATAAAGCGGAAGGGGGAACGAAATGGCTGACGAGAGAAAGACTGTCGAGGCGCCGCTGGATGCAAGGCGCTTCGCTGCGCTGGCGGATGCCTATGGCAGCGCATTGCATCGCTGGCCGCCGGCCGAACAGGCCGCCGCGATACTGTTTGCCGAGACCGAGGAGGGCCGCGCCATCTTGGCGGGCGCCGCCAGGCTAGACGCCATCCTCGGCAGGCATCGCGTCGAAGCGCCCAGCCCGACGCTCCATGGCGCGATTGTCGCCGGGGCCACGACCGAGGTCAGGCAGGAGCGCCGCCGGCGGTTCTGGTGGCTGGGCTTTGGGCTTGCAGGCGTCGGGCTCGCCGGCGCCGTGGCCGGGCTGGCGCTGGTGACCGTCGTCAATCCGGATATGCAGCCCGACCACTATGTCATGGACGCCAATGCGACGTCGTTCGGCGACGCCGGCCCCGACGCCGATCCGTACGAGGAAGACCTATGAGCCCCCGTCTTGTCGCCGCGTCGCTGGTGCTGAATGTTTTTCTGATCGGCGCGCTTGCCGGCGGCACTGGTTGGCTGATCGGGAAGTCCAATCCGGGCTATTCGCTGGAATCGGCCGGCGGCCGGCTGCCCGCCGCCGACCGCAAGGTGTTTCGCCAGGCGCTGCGCGAAGCGCGCCGGGAGTCGCGGGACGTGATCATCGACGGACAGGCTGCGCGGCGCGAAGCGGCAAACCTCCTGCAACAGCCGATCCTCGACAGCAACGCGCTTGCCGCCGCCCTGGAGCGCGCGCGCAATGCCGATGTCACCGTCCGCACGCGGCTCGAGCAACGCATCATCGAGTTCGCCGCATCGAGCTCGCCGGAGGACCGTCAACTGCTGGCGGACGCCCTGTTGCGGCGTGCCGACAGGCCGCTGCCGCTGCCCGCAAAAAAATCGCCATAGGCAGCGACGGAAAGGGCGGCCAAGCCCCGTTCAAGGGAGAGAGGGACAGGCCTGCGGCCGCTTTTGGCGGGCAGGTCCTCTTCAACCGCGAAACTCTCGGGAGTATCCCATGAACAGTCTGACAAAATATTCGATCGCGGCCGCGCTCGCCATCGGCGGGACAGCCGCGGCCAGTGCCGCCTCGGCGATGCCGATCGCGCCGGTTGCTCCGGTGCCCGCGCTTGTCGAGCATGTTGCCTGGGGCTGCGGTCCCGGCTGGCATCCCAATCGCTGGGGGCGCTGCGTTCCCAATCGCCGCGTGATCTATCCGGGCTATTATTACTGGGGCGGACCGCGCGTCTATATCGGCCCGGTCTGGCATCCTTACCATCGCTGGCACCACTGGCGTCGCTGGTGATGACCCGCTCATGGCGCCGGTGCTGCGGCCGGCGTCGTGAGCGTTTTTGCGATCATGGAATGTGTCGACCGGCGCGATTTGCGTCGGGCTCGGACGGAGGCTTCGTTGGCCGCACCGGTTTCAAAGTCCGTGTCGCCTGATCCGGCGCTGGTGGCGCTCCACCGCTTCGGCCTCGGCGCAAAACCCGGCGACGATTTCGGCAAGATCGCCGCCGATCCGCGTGGTTACCTCAAGGCCGAGCTGAAGCAGCAGGACATCGCGCTCATCTCTCCTGACGATCCGAGGAACGCCGGGTTGCTGGACAGCACCGCGGCGATCCAGGCCAGCATGACGGCGGCAATGGAACGCAAGGCGGCGCGGGATCAGAAGGCGGCTCCCGCCATACAGCCGACAGCCATGGATGACCCGGACAGCTCGACCGAGACGAAGAACAAGCCCGCGGTGCCGCGGGTCGAGGCCGATATCTATCGCGACGAGGCGCAGGCCCGCTTCGACAAGGCGCTCGCCGCGAAACCTGGCTTCGTGGAGAAGCTGGTCGGCTTCTGGTCGAACCATTTCTGCGTTTCCGTCGCCAAGGCAGCGGTCTTGCGGGCAAGCGCCGGCGCCTTCGAACGCGAGGCGATCCGCCCCTTCGTGCTCGGCCGCTTCGCCGACATGCTGCTGGCGGTCGAGCATCATCCGTCCATGCTGTTTTTTCTCGACAACCAGCAATCGATCGGGCCGGACTCGCGCGCCGGCAAGCGGCGCGGGCGTGGCCTCAACGAGAACCTCGCCCGCGAGATCCTGGAGCTGCACACGCTGGGCGTCGGCAGCGGCTACAGCCAGGCTGACGTCACCAGTTTCGCCGGCATGCTGACCGGCTGGACGATGGCAGGCCGCAAGGGGCGGCTTGGAGAACCGGGCACGTTCGTCTTCAACGCCAATGCGCACCAGCCAGGCAATGCGGTGCTGCTCGGCAAGACCTATCCCGGCGGCGGCATGGGCCAGGCCGAGGCGGCGCTCAACGATATTGCCCGCCATCCGGCCACCGCGCGGCACATCGCCACCAAGCTTGCCGGACATTTCATCGCGGACGATCCGCCGCCGGCGGCGGTCGAGCGTCTCGCAAGGGTCTTCGCCAAGACCGACGGCGACCTGCGGTCGATGGCGCTGACGCTGATCGACATGCCCGAGGCCTGGTCGACGCCGCTGGCGAAGCTGCGCTCGCCATTGGACTATGTCGTCGCGTTGCGACGGGCGATCGGTTCCACCGCCGGCAACGAACCGCGCCGGTCGCTTCGCTGGCTGAGGGCGCTTGGCGAACCGCTGTGGCAGCCGCCGGGGCCGAATGGCTTTTCCGACCAGACGGATGCCTGGACCTCCGCCGAGGGCCTCAAGACGCGCCTGGACATCGCCTGGCAGGCCGCGAAGCAGGCGGACGACACCGGCAATCCCAACGAGATGCTGGCATCTCTGATCGGCGCGTCCGCATCGCCCGAGACACGGCAGGCGATCTCGCGCGCCGAGTCCAGGCAGCAGGGCCTGGCGCTGCTGTTGATGGCGCCGGAATTCCAGCGACGGTGATGGAGATGCGGCCATGAGCCTTCTTTGCGAAACCCCCAGCCTGTCCCGCCGCGCGGTGCTGGTGACCGGCGGCGCGCTGTTTGCCTGGGCCTATCTGCCGCGTTTCGCGCGCGCCGCCGACAACCGCGACCCGCGCCTGATCGTCATCGTGCTGCGCGGCGCGCTGGACGGGCTGTCGACGGTCGGGCCGGTCGGCGACCCCGACTATGCCGGCCTGCATGGCGACATCGCGCTTTCGCTCTCAGGCGCCAACCCGGCATTGCCGCTCGACGGTTTCTTCGCCGTCAACCCGGCAATGCCGGTGTTTGCGCGCCTGTTCAAGGCTGGCCAGGCGGCGGTCGTGCATGCGGCCGCGACCGGTTATCGCGACCGCTCGCATTTCGACGGCCAGGACGTGCTGGAAAGCGGCCTGCCCGGCCCAGGCAATGCGACCACCGGCTGGCTCAACCGGGCTTTGGCCAGCCTGCCGGCAGGCGATAGGATAGCGAAGGCCGGCGGGCTCGTGGTCGGACCTTCGACGCCGCTGGTGATCCGCGGCGCCGCCCCCGTGCTCGGCTGGGCGCCGCAAGCCTTGCCGACGCCCGGCGATGCCCTGGCGGAGCGCGTACTCGACCTCTACAACCATCGCGACCCGGTGCTGGCCGCGGCGCTGCAGAAAGGCCTCGACGCCGACCGGATGGCAATGGGCGACGCGCTCGACGGCAAGACCATGAAACCCAAGGGCGGCCTCGACAATGCCGCCGGCATGCGCCAGTCGGCGCAAGGCGCGGCGAGGCTGATGGCGGCCGATGACGGGCCGCGCATCGCGGCACTCGCCTTCGACGGCTGGGACACGCATGTCAACGAAGGCGGCGCGACGGGCCGGCTCGCCAATCTGCTCGGCGGCCTCGACGGCGCCTTCGAGGAGTTCGAGAAGGGGCTCGGCACGCGCTGGCGGGACACGGCGGTCGTCACTATCACCGAGTTCGGCCGCACGGCCCGCATCAACGGCACTGTCGGCACCGACCACGGCACCGGCACCGTGGTGCTGCTCGCCGGTGGCGCGATCAAAGGCGGCCGCGTCATCGCCGACTGGCCGGGGCTGATGCCGGGGCAGCTCTATGAAGGCCGCGACCTGGCGCCGACCAGCGATGTGCGCGCGGTGCTGAAGTGCATTTTGGCCGACCAGTTCGGGCTGTCGGCCGCCGTGCTCGGCGACAAGGTGTTTCCTGATTCGGCCGCGGTGAAGCCGATGCGGGACTTGGTGGTGTGAGTTCTGCGCTTGCCGATCAATACAGGTGCCAGCCGGTATAGGTGCCAGCATCCGTCAATTCGTCATCCACGGGCGGAGCAAGGAGCGAAGCGACGAGCGCAGACCCGAGGATCCATGCCGCGACTTCAGAGCGCCGCGACGGTGCAAAATTCTGCTCCGCTGCATCCCCCGGCTAAGGTCACGGAATGGATCCTCGGGTCTCCGCGTCCGCTTCCTCCCGCTCCGCCCGTGGATGACGAAGCTGAGAGGTATCGGCCAATCACGAACGTTTCGGTGAAGTCAAGCCGGGTTGTCGCCCAACGTCGCCACCGTCTTCAGCGCGCCATCCAGCATGTCGCCCTTCTCGTCCTTCAGCGCCGCCTCGCGCAGGCGGCGGATCCAGTCGGCGGCATCGTCGCGGCCCTTGAGCATGGCGAGCGCCGATAGCACGCGATCGAATTTCGACTGGGCGCGGGCGTGCGTGTCGCTGTAGCCCTTGATCAGCCGGCGGCAGTTCAGGATCTCGGTGGCTAAAGCATAGTCCTCACGCACATAGCCGAGCGCCAGTTCGTACCAGCGCTCCAGATGCTCGACCTCTATCCTGTGGCGCAGCAGGCGGCGGCGCCAGCGGCGTAGGCCGCCGATGAACCACAGCATGGCAAAGCCGGTGAAGCTGTCGGTGCGGATGCGACGTCCGCGATTGATGCGGCGGTCGAGGAAGGCGGCGAGCTTCGGCCGGTTCTCGATGTAGCTGCCAAGGCCCGCCGGCAGCGTGCCGCAGAATTCCTCGATGCGCGGATGGAAGTACTCGGTCACCTGCAGGACGGAGCCTTCCTTGAAGCCGACCTCCTTGCGCACCCGCTTGTCTCGCGTCGAACGTGTCTTGAGATCGGCAACGCGGATCATGTCGTCGTAGCACATGGCGTTGGCGAGATGTTTCGCCGCCGCGATCGACAGCGCGAAGCCGCGGCCCGCATCGTCCAGCGCAACCGCCTTGTCCAGCCGGTCGAGATATTCGCCGCCATAGGCGATGTCCTGGTAGTCGACGACTTTCTTCAGGCCGCGTTCGGCCATGTCGCGCAACGGTTGCGGCAGCGCCGCGACGCGGCCGGCAAGCTCTTGCCAGCCCTTCAAAAGGATTTCCGGCCCGCTCACTTTCGCCTGACGCGCTTCGGGGGCCGCAGGTTTCCCGGCCGCCTTTTCGCCCACCGCAGCGGGCGCGATGCCGCGCGTACGGTCACAGGCGGCGCCGAAGGCGGCGAGGCTTGCTTTTACACCGCGGCCGCCGGCGCCGATCGCCTGCTCGTAGCTTTCGCGGGTGAAGGGCAGCGCGTCGGAGCCGGCCAGCGCGCCGAGCAGGCTGGCCGAGATCATGGTGCCGTTCTCGGCGGCGATCTTTTCCATGTCGAAGGCGATGAAACGCTTTGCGGCAGCCTGAGCCGTCGCATGCACCTTGTCCGACGAGGCGCGGCCATCGCCCGGCTCGATCTTTTCGGAGACGGCGGCGATGCGGTGCGAGGAGGTGATCAGCGTCGTGCGCTCGGGCGTGACGAAGCCGCGGATGATGGCGCGACCGGCTTCCATCAGCTCTGCGGCGATCAGGATGTCGACGTCGCCTTGCGACGGCGACAGCGCGAAGACCGGCAGCCGGCCAGTGTCACGGGCCATCTCGATATAGTAGATCGTGGCGCCGGTGCGCTGGGCAACGCCCGCCACGGACGTCGACTGCGCGATATAGCCGTTACGCTCGGCGACATCGGTGATCCAGTCGGCAAGCACACCGCCCCCCTGGCCGCCGACGGCAAGCACGGCGAGCTTTATCACCCGCTCGTCGTCAGAGGCGCCCGCCTTCGGGCGCAAGGGTGAAGCCTGCTCAAGCATCGGCGAACATCAAGCGGCGGCTCTCGCGGCGCCGCTGCAACAGACCGATCACGGCGCGGCGCGCGCTTTCCAGGAAACGGTCCCAGCGGCCCGGGTTGTGCACGACATCGGCACGGTAGAAGGACGGGCAGAGCACCGCGGCATCCGCCACCTCGCCGCAATTGCCGCAGCCGACGCAGCTCTGGTCGATCGAGGCGACAGGATCGTCGCGCAGCGGATCGTCGAGCGACCTCACCGACAGCGACGGACAGCCGGAGAGCCGCATGCAGGCATGGTCGCCGGTGCAGATGTCCTCGTCGACGCCGAACTTCGGCTTTACCACTCGCTCGCCACCCTTGATCGCCTTGTCGACCAGCGGCTTCTCGCGGCGCTGGCGGTTCAGCATGCATTCGGACGAGGCGACGATGACCTTCGGCCCTTTCTCCTCCGTCGTCAGCGCCTCGCGCAGCGTGGCCTGCATCTTGCCGACATCATAGGTGCGGTCGATATGGCGCAGCCATTTGACGCCCATACCCTTCACCGCTTCATCGATAGGATGTTTGGTCGACTTGGTCCGGTTCGACGCGCGTGACGACAAGATGTCCTGGCCACCCGTCGCAGCCGAATAGAAATTGTCGACGATGACGATGACGCCGTCATTCTTGTTGAAGACCGCGTTGCCGATCGAGGAGGTCAGGCCATTGTGCCAGAAGCCGCCGTCGCCGACGAAGGAGATCGAACGGCGTTTTGCCTCCGGCGAGTTGAAGGCGGAGGCCGAGGCCGGCCCAAGCCCATACCCCATGGTGGTGGCGCCGAGCTCGAATGGCGGCATGATCGAGAACAGATGGCAGCCGATGTCGGAAGCGATGTGGTGCTTGCCGAGCTCCTGCTCGACCAGCTTGGTCGCCGCGAAGATCGGCCGCTCGGGACAGCCGACGCAGAAGCCCGGCGGGCGACCTGGAACGACATTGATGAGATCGGCGGTATCGACGCCGTCGCCCAGCTTGTTTGGCGCCCGCACCTCGCCCGGCAGCAGATGCGGGGCGTGCGCCCGCAGAAAAGAGCCGATGCCGTCGAGCATCACCTGTCCGGTATATTCTCCGGCCATCGGCAGGTGCTCCTTGCCGACCAGCTTGGTGCCGCGCGCGGCCTTGTGCAGCATCGCGGCAAAGGCCTGTTCGATATAATTGGGCTGGCCTTCCTCGACGACCAGCACCGCCTGCTTGCCTTCGCAGAAGGACAGGAATTCATCGTCGACCAGCGGATAGACGGCGTTGAGCACGTAGAGCGGCACGTCGGTGTCGCCATAGGTGTCGGCAAGGCCGAGCCGCTGCAGCGCGCGGATTACGGAATTGTACATGCCGCCCTGCATGACGATGCCGACCGAGCCATGGTCAGGCCCGAACATCTCGTTGATCTTGCGGCTCTTGATGAAGTCGACCGCAGCCGGCCAGCGCTTGGCGACCTTCTCCTTCTCATGCAGGAAGGAGGCGGGCGGCAGCACGATGCGGCCGGTGTCGCGGCGCGGCGCCGACAGCGCATCGGCGACCGACATCGGCGGGCGCTTGTTGTCCTTGGCGATGAAGTGGCCGTGCACGTGGCAGCAGCGGATGCGCACCTGCAGCATGACCGGCGTGTTGGAGACCTCGGACAATTCGAAGCCGTCCTCGACCGCCTTGACGATCGACGGCAGGTTCGGGCGCGGGTCGAGCAGCCAGACCTGGCTCTTCATGGCAAAGGCGTGACTGCGCTCCTGCATGATCGAGGAGCCTTCGCCATAGTCCTCGCCGACGATGATCAGCGCGCCGCCGGTGACGCCGCCGGACGCCAGATTGGCCAGCGCATCCGAAGCGACATTGGTGCCGACCGTCGACTTGAAGGTGGCCGCGCCGCGGATCGGGTAATGCACGGAGGCGGCAAGCATGGCGGTGGCGGTGGCTTCCGAGGCGCTCGCCTCGAAATGCACGCCGAGCTCACCCAGAATCTCCTGCGCATCGGCGAGCACGTCCATCAAGTGGCTGATCGGCGCGCCCTGGTAGCCGCCGACATAGCCGACGCCGCATTGCAGCAGCGCCTTGGTGATGGCGAGGATGCCCTCGCCGGCGAATTCCTCGCTGGCCCCTAACCTCAGCTTCTCGACTTCCTTGGCAAAAGACCGTTCGGCCATTCCTGCCTCCTTCCGTTCGTTGCCGCCATCAGCCGGGCGGCGCGTACGCCAAACTCAAATGTCGTGCTTGCGGATATTCTTCAGCATCTTCTGCAGGATCGCGATCAGCGCGGCATATTCGGCGTCGTCGACACCGTCGAACATCGCCTCGAAGGCGTCATGCATGGCGGGCCACGCGCGGGTGAAGAGCGCCCGCCCATCATCGGTCAGGAACACATGGCGGAAGCGGCTGTCGGTGACGCCCTGCTCGCGCCGCACAAGGCCTTGGCCTTCCAGCGTGTCGAGCGTGCGGCTCAAGGTCGATTGCTCGATCACGGTGTAGACCGACAGGTCGTTGACGGTGACGCCATCGGTGACCGACAGCACAGCCAGCGTGCGCACCTGCGGAATGGTCAGGCCCTGCTTGCGGAAATCCTCGCGCAAAGTGGCGTTGTAGCGGCCCATGATGCGGTTCATCAGATAGGGCGCGAATTGCTGCAGGCCGATCTGGCCGAGGGTCGAGATGCGCTGGCGTTTTTCGAGAGGCTTCTGGTCCATCACAGCCTCCCCGCCAAAAGGAAGCCTGAGCCGCCGCCAAGGCCGGCGCCGGGATGGGTCGAGGCGCCGATATGGTAGAGGCCCTTGACGCCGGTCTCATGGTTGCGGCTTGCCTTGAACGGCCGCCATAGGAAGGACTGGTCGATGGTGGACGAACCGCCATAGGGATCGCCGCCGACCAGGTTGATGTTCATCGCTTCCAGATCGGCCGGCGAACAGGCGCGACGCGCGATGACCGTCTCGCGAAAACCGTCGATGTGGTGGGCAAGGATCGCCTCGACACGGTCGGCATAGGCCTCGCGCAGCGCCTCCGTCCAGCGGCCGTCGGCGGGCGCTTCCAGCTTGCCGGCGGCATCGCCCTTGATGTGGCGCGGCGCCTCGGGCAACTGCAGCCATAGGATCGCCTTGCCCTGCGGACAGCGCGATGGGTCGAGCGCATGCGGCTGGCCGACGCAGATGGTTGGCACCTCCGGCAGCAGGCCACGCACCGCCTCGTTGCAGGCTTTCGAGACACCGTCGAGCCCCGGCGTAAGATGCAGCAGCGCCACCTTGTCGAGGCCCTCGCCACGCCAGGCCGGCGGCTTGTCCAGCGCGTAGTGGACCTGGAAGTTGCCCTTGCCGTAGCGATAGCCGCGCGCCGCCTCGACGTCGCGCTTGGAGGCCGCATCGCCGAGCAGGCGGTTGTAGAGCTGCGTCGGCGTCACCGAGCAGATCACGCTTTTCGTCGCGTTCAACGTCTCGCCGGAGACGAGCCGCACGCCGCTGGCGCGGCCGCCAGCCTGGACGATCGAAGCGACATCGGCGTTGACGCGGATTTCGCCGCCGCGCTCCTTGATCAAAGCCTCGAAAGCGGCAAGCAGGTTCCTGGCGCCGCCCTTGACGATCGGCGCGCCGGCGGCCTCCAGCGCGAAGGCTATGACCTTGGCGATCTGGCCGGAGAAGGCGTCTTCCGGTCCGAGCCCGGCGTGCAGCACCCAGGGCGCCCAGAGCGCGCGGACGACGTCCGAACTGTAAGTCGTTTCCAACCAACTCCGCGCGGGCACCAGCGCCTCGCCCATGAAAGCCGCAAGGTTGCGCGGGCCGCGTCGCCAGGCCTCGCCGGCCAGCAGCTTGGTCGTCGGATAGGACCAGAGCCCGCCGCCGAGCAGGCCGAAGAGCAGCCCGGCATTGCGTTCGATGTCGCCGACATCGCCGCCGTGGCAGTCGCCGTCGCTGGCCGCGATCCGGTTCAACGCCGCGATGTTAGCGGCGCGGTCGGTGGTGAGCACGGCATGGGCACCGTCGGGCGTGAGCACACCGGTGGGTGTAGAGGTGTGGCAGAACTCCAGCCCATGCCGCGCAAGATCCTTGCCGAGCGCGGCAAAGGCCGGCGACGTGATGAACAGGACGAAGGTCGTCGCCATCACGTCATGGATAAAGCCGGGCGCCGTGATCTCCTCGGTGCGCATGCAGCCGCCGACGCGGTCGTTACGCTCGAGCACCAATACCTTGGCGCCCTTGGCGCCAAGCATCGCCGCGCAGACCAGGGCGTTGATGCCGCTGCCGACGATGATGTGATCGGGGGCGGTCATCGGAGGTTGCCCTTGAGTGACAGGAGGCCAATCGGGCTAAGCCGCGTTCCTTCGCGTAGAGCGCCAGCCTCTGCAGGCTGCCACCCATCACCCATCGTCACTCCATCGCCCTCGCGCATGATCTTCTCCCGAAGACCGCCGCCTCGCCTATTTGCCCGGTACCAGCGCCAGCGCGCGGATCGGGCTGCCGGTGCCGTGCTCGATCTTGAGGGGTGCTGCGATCAGAATCGCGCCTTTCGCCGGCAGTTGGTCGAGATTGCACAGGCTGGCCAGCCCGTAGCGGTTGGCCTTGTGCATCAGCGTGTGCGCCGGGAATGGCGGCTCCATGCCGCCGGCCTTGCCGGCGTCGGTGCCGATCGTCTCCGAACCCCAGCCCTTGATGTCCTTGCTGATCAGGAACTGGATGGCTTCCGCCGTCGGTCCGGGCGTATGCGGGCCGGTCTCGTTGGCGTTGAGGAACTCGGCTTCCGAGCCGTTGCGCTTGTACCAGTCGGTGCGCATCACCACCCATTCGCCGGGATTGATGGCGCCATGCTTTGCCTCCCAGGCCTTGATGTAGTCGACGGTGAGCAGGAAGTCGTGGTCCGCGGCAGACTCTTTGGAGCAGTCGATGACGTTGACCGGGCCGATGAAATTCTGCGCCGGAATGGTGTCGGTGGCGCCGTCCGGATAGTCCTTGCCGGTGATCCAGTGCTGCGGCGCGTCGAAATGCGTGCCCGAATGCTCGCCGAGCTTCAGCCAGTTCCAGGCCCACCACGGACCGTTCTTGTCGTATTTGGAAATCTGATGGATCTCGACCTTCGGCGTATCGACGGCGAGTTCCGGCGGCAGCTTGATCAGCGGCGTATCGGGGCCGAGTGGCGCCGTCAGGTCGACCACCTTGATTCCTCCCGAAAGCAGCTGGCTGGCGACCTCGCCGAGAAGTTTCTGCGTGTCCATGGTCTTTCGTTCCCTCTTGTGCGTGATCATCGAGGCTCGTTGCGGCCCTTAATATACCTACTAGACGAAAACATATGCATCTGCAATTATCTTTAAGCATAAAGCATTTTCGGGGCGGGGCGTGAGCGAGTTCGACGCCATTTTTGTCGGGGCGGGCCACAACAGTCTGGCATGCGCCGCGCATCTGGCGCTCAAGGGCTGGAAAATCGCGGTTTTCGAGCGCAGCCAGGCAATCGGCGGCGCGGTCCGGACCGCCGAATACACGCTTCCCGGTTTCCGGCATGATTTCGGCGCGATGAATCTGAGCCTCTTCGCCGGCTCCGCGTTCCACCGGAAATATGCAAATGAATTGAAAAGCCACGGGCTGGAATTCGCACCGGTGGCGGACTGTTTCGCCAGCGCATTCCCGGACGGGACATGGTTCGGCGTCAGCAACGATCTGGAAAAAACCACGTCGCGACTGGCCGCCTTCTCGGCTGCGGACGCAGAGACATGGCGTCGGCTGGTCTCAGCCTTTCCGGGTGAAGCCGAACATCTGTTCCGCCTGCTGGGATCACCGATGAGCGCACGGGCGCTTGCCGGCACGGGCTGGAAGCTGTGGCGCAAGAAGGGTCTCGCCGGCGCGCTCGATACGGGACGGCTGCTGCTCTCCTCTCCCCGCGCCTGGCTGGAAGACAATTTCGAGACGCCGCAAGTCCGCACGACGCTCGCGGCCTGGGGCATGCATCTCGACTTCGCGCCCGACATCGCCGGTGGCGCCGTGTTCCCCTACCTGGAATCGATGGCCAACCAGAGTTTTGGCATGGTGCTGGGCAAGGGCGGCGCCGACACCATCATCCGCGCGCTGGCCGGCATGGTGACGGCGGCCGGCGGCAAGATCACGACCGACGCGGAAATCGCCGAGATCACGACCACCGGCGGGAAGGCAACCGGGGTGCGGCTGGCATCTGGCGAAACCCACGTCGCACGCACGGCCGTCATTGCCGGTGTCGCGCCGAAAGCGCTGCCGGGCAAGCTGCTGCCCAACGGGTCCGGCGACGCCGGCTTCGACACGGCGATGAAGAAGTTCCGCCATGCGCCGGGCACGATGATGATCCATCTGGCGTTGAACGATCTGCCGGACTGGAGCGCCGGCGCCGAGCTTCGCCAGTTCGCCTATGTGCATCTGGCGCCGTCGCTCGACGCCATGTCGCGCGTCTACGAGCAGGCGATCGCCGGCCTGCTGCCCGACCAGCCGGTGCTCGTCGTCGGCCAGCCGACGACCGTCGACCCGTCGCGGGCGCCGGACGGCAAGCATGTGCTGTGGGTGCAGGTACGCATGCTGCCGGCCGAGATTGCCGGCGACGCGGCCGGCAAGATCGCGCCCGCTCACTGGGATGCGGTGAAGGAGGCCTATGCCGAACGCGTGCTTGACATCATCGAGAGCTACGCGCCGGGGCTGCGCCGGAAGATCCTCGGCCGTGCAGTCTTCTCGCCGCTCGACCTCGAGCGCGAGAACCCGAACCTTGTCGGCGGCGACCAGATTTGCGGCAGCCACCACCTGGCCCAGAATTTTCTCTTCCGCCCGGCGCGGTCCTTCGCGCGCTGGAACACGCCTGTCGCCGACCTCTACCTGACCGGCGCCGCGACATGGCCCGGAGCCGGCACCGGCGCGGGGTCCGGTTATATGCTCGCCCAACAGTTGGGAGGTAACTAGAATTCCGGGATGGACAAGGCGCGGTTGCCCACCAGACCTACCGAATGAAAACGCCGCGCGGACAATGACAACCAAAAATGGACAACCAACAAGGGGAACGACCATGACCATCAACAGACGCGACTTGCTTGGCTACGGCGCCGCAGCGATCGGTGCGGCGACGCTCGGGCTGACGAAGGTGGCAAAGGCGGCGGACGAACTCACCATCGCCTACAACGTCAACCTGCCGTCCTGGGACCCGACGACCGGACCCTCGGCGGTGAACCCGACAATCCAGGGCCTCTACCAGTCGGTGTTCGACCAGATCATCGGCCAGAAGCCGGACCTCTCCTTCACGCCGGGCCTGCTTACCGAATGGGGCTGGAACGACGACCGCACCAAGGTGACGATGACGGTGCGCGACGGCGTCAAATGGCATGACGGCTCGCCCTTCACGGCCGAGGACGTGGTGTGGTCGCTGCAGCGGGCGGGCGACGAGAAGACCGGCAACCCGATCCAGTTCGTCTGGAAGAACGTCAACAATTTCAAGATCGACGGCAACAAGATCACCGGCGACGTGGTGCAGTTCGATCCGGTCTATTTCAAGTGGATGTCGTTCCTGACCGGATACATCCTGCCCAAGGCTTATTACGAGAAGGTGGGCGCCGAAGGTTTCGAGAAGGCGCCGATCGGCACCGGCCCGTATATGGTCGACAAGTTCGAGCGCAACGCTTTCCTGCGGCTCAAGGCCAATCCAAACTATTGGGGCAACAAGCCGGCCTTCGAGAATGTGACGATCAAGTTCGTCACCGACGCGGCGAGCCGCGTCGCCGAGATCGAATCCGGCTCCTCGCAGGTGACGCTCGAAATTCCTTATGAGGAATATGACCGGCTGATCGCCAAGGACGGGCTGGCCGGCTCGGTCAAGAACGTCTCCGACATCGGCATGATCTTCTTCAACGACATCGAGGCGATGCTGGACAAGAACGTCCGCCAGGCGGCCGTGATGGCTGTCGACAAGGAGCTCTTGGTCAAGCGGCTGCTGCGCGGCTACGGCCAGCCGATCGCGACGCTGGAGACGCCGGAATACACGGCCTTCGATGCCTCGATCAAGGTCGAGCACAATCCGGACAAGGCCAAGGAACTGCTTGCCGCCTCCGGCTATTCGCCGGAGAAGCCAGTGAAGTTCACCATACAGACAACCAAGGGCTTCAAGCCCAAGGACTATGAGATGATCCAGGCGATCGTCGGCATGTGGCGCAAGGTCGGCATCGAGGCCAAGATCGAGGTCTACGAGATCGCCAAGCACTACGAGCTGCGCGCCGCCGACAAGCTGGCGCCGGCCGCCTTCTACAATTGGGGCAACTCGATCGGCGACCCGACCACCTCGACCGGTTTCGCCATGTATGGCCCGAGCCCGCATTCGGTGTGGGACAGCCAGGACCTGATCGACATGATCAACCCGCTGTGGGGCGAGAAGGACGAGGCCAAGCGCATCGCCGGCTGGAAGGCTGTCGACAAGTACATCGCCGAACAGGCCTATGTGCTGCCGCTGATACAGTATGCGCAGCCGATCGTGCATTCGAAGAAGGTCAATGTCGTGCAGCATGTATCCGGCGCGCTGCTGCCGGCGCTGATGACCCCGGCGGCCTGATCGTCGGCCATGGATTGCCGCGCGCGCCGCTCGTTCGGGCGGCGCGCAATCGCCATTGGGCATACAGGCGCGCATGCTGCTGCAGAGATTCCTCGTTCGTCTTGTGACGATGCTGGTGACGCTGTTCGGCGTCGCCATCGTCGTCTTCGTCGTCATCCGCGTCGCGCCCGGCGACCCTATCGCCATGATGCTGCCGCCGGGTGCCAGCAATGATGACATCGCGCGGCTGCGCGCGCTGTACGGGCTCGACAAGAGCATCGTGCAGCAGTTCTTCATCTGGCTCGGCGGCGTGCTGCACGGCGATTTCGGCACCTCGATCTCGCTGCGCCAGGACGTGCTTGGCCTCGTCTTCAACCGGCTGCCGGCGACGCTGGAGCTGGCGACCGTGGCGCTGCTGATGGCGATCGCGATCGGCGCCACGGCCGCGATCCTCGGCGCCCGCTCGCGCGGCACGGCGATCGAGGCCGGCATCGACATCGCCAGCGGCGCAACGCTCTCCATCCCCGATTTCCTGTGGGGCCTGGTGCTGATCCTGCTCTTCGGCGTGCTTATCCCCGTGTTCGATATTTCAGGCCGGGTGTCGCCGCAGCTCGATTTGCCCTTCGTCACCCAGTTCTATCTTGTCGAGAGCATTCTCAGGCTTCGATTCGACCTCACCTGGGACCTGCTGAAACACATGCTGATGCCGGCTGTGGCCTTGGCGTTGCCGCTGGCGGCGATCATCGCACAGCTCCTGAAGCAGTCGCTGAAAGAGGTGCTCGACCTCGACTATGTCGTGCTGGCACGGGTCAAGGGTTTTTCCGAGACGCAGGTGATCCTGCGCGAGGCGCTGAAGAACGCGGCGCTGCCGACGCTGACGCTGGTCGGCGTGCAGTTCACCTTCCTGATCGGCGGCACGGTCATCGTCGAGCGGCTGTTCTCCTATGAGGGCCTCGGCAACATGGCGATCGACGCCGTCATCAACCGCGACCTGCCGCTGATCCAGGGCATCGTGCTGGTGTTCGCGCTGCTCTTCGTGCTGATCAACCTTACCGTCGACATGACGTATGCGCTGCTCAATCCGAGGCTGCGCCATGGATGAGGCTCGTGTCGCCAGGCGCGGTTTGAGCCCGAGGCTGTGGCTTGCCGGCGGCTGGCTTCTGCTGGCGCTGCTCGCCGCCGTCTTCGCGCCGCTCGTTGCGCCGCAGGACCCGCTGGCGCAGGACCTGATGCTGGAGCGGCTGCCGCCGTTCTGGCTCGATGGCGCCGAGCCCGGCTATTGGCTGGGCACCGACAGTCTCGGCCGGGATCTGTTGTCACGGCTGATCTTCGGTGGCCGCATCGCCTTCATCGTCGCCTTCGCGGCGGCGACGTCCGCCTGCCTTCTCGGCTCGACACTGGGGCTGATCGCCGGCTATTTCGGCGGCTGGGCGGACCGCATCATCTCGCGCATCGTCGACGTCTGGATGGCCTTCCCGCCGGTGCTGTTCGCCATCCTCTTGGTCGCCGTGCTGGGCACCGGTCTAAGTTCCGTCATCCTGGCCATTGCGATCATCGACTGGACGCGCTTCTGCCGGGTGATCCGCGCCGAAGCGATGAGCCAGGCGCGTATGGATTATGTCGAAAGCGCGCGCATCGCCGGCTATGGCCGCATCGGCATCATGCTGCGCGAGGTGCTGCCCAATGTGCTGCCGTCGGTGGTGGCGCTGCTGTCGCTCGAAATGGGCATTGCCGTGATCGTCGAGGCGATCCTGTCCTTCGTCAATCTGTCGATCTCGACCGACGATCCGACCTGGGGCAGCATCATCGCCGAGGGCCGGCTGTCGATCCATCAGGCCTGGTGGGTGCTGGTGTTCCCGCTGATCACCCTGATCCTCACCGTGCTCTCCTTCAGCCAGTTCGGCGAGGCGCTGAAGGCGCGCTTCGATCCGGTGCTGCGATGAGCGCGTGCCTCGATATCCGCCGATTGAGCGCCGTGCTCCCCAACGGCCAGCGCGTGCTGCGTTCGGTCTCGCTCTCAGTCCAGCCAGGCGAAGTGCGTGCGCTGGTCGGCGAGAGTGGAGCCGGCAAGACGATGATCGGCAAGGCGGTGCTCGGCGTGCTGCCTAAAAGCGTGCGCATCGTCGAAGGCGACATGCTGATCGAGGGCGAGGACCTCGGCCGGCTCGATGCCAAGGCACGCCGGACCTTGATCGGCGCGCGCACGGCGCTGATCCCGCAGGATCCGCTGACCGCGCTCAACCCGTCGCGCCGCATCGGCTCGCAGATGACGGACCGGCTGGTGCGTATCCTTGGCTGGAGCGGCGAGAGAGCCGACAAGCGTATCCGCCAGTTGCTCGACGAGGTGCAGATCCGCGACCCCGAACGCGTGCTGAAATGCTATCCGCACGAGCTGTCCGGCGGCATGCGGCAGCGCGTGCTGATCGCGGCGGCCTTCGCGGCGGAGCCTCGATTGATCGTCGCCGACGAGCCGACGACGGCGCTGGACGTGACCGTGCAGAAGCAGATCCTGCGGCTGATCGCGCAATTGCAGCGCGACCATGGCACGGCGATCCTGTTCGTCACCCACGATCTCGGCGTCGTCGCCAAGATCAGCCAGAAAGTGTCGGTGCTCTATGCCGGCAAGGTGGTCGAGGAAGCCGACACCGCCGATCTCTTCGCGGATCCCAAGCATCCCTACACGCGGGCGCTGATGGCAGCGACACCGCGCTACACCGATCCGCTCGCGTCGCTGAAGCCGGTGGACGAGAGCGTGCTCGCCGGGCTGGCGGCGGAGATCGCAGCCGCCGACCAGGCATGGAGGCCCAGCCATGGCTGAGCCGCTGTTTTCCGTGCGCGGGCTGAAAGTGGCGCTGCCCGACATGACGCGCAAACCGCTGATCGGCCGGGCGCCGCTGGCCGAGATCCTCAAGGGGCTCGACTTCGACCTGCCGAAAGGATCGGTCACCGGCATCGTCGGCGAATCCGGCTCGGGCAAGTCGACGCTCGGCCGCGCGCTGGTCAGGCTGATCGAGCCGAGCGCCGGCTCGATCCACTTCGAGGGACGCGACATCGGCCATCTTTCGGAAGCCCGGCTGAGGCCGCTGCGCCGCGACCTGCAGATGATCTTCCAGGATCCGATGTCGTCGCTCAATCCGCGGCACACGATCTTCAACATCATCGCTGCACCGCTAAGGCAGAACGGCCTCGGCGACAGGCTGAAGGAGCGCGTCGCGGAAGCCCTGGAGCGCGTCGGCCTGCCGCAGAATTTTACCAGCCGCTACCGCCACGAGCTGTCGGGCGGCCAGCGCCAGCGCGTCGGCATCGCACGGGCGCTGGCGCTGTCGCCGAAATTCGTGCTGGCCGACGAGATCGTCTCCGGCCTCGACGTCTCGACGCAGGCGCAGATCCTGACGCTGCTGGAAAAGCTGGCGGCCGAGATGGGGCTGACGGTCGCCTTCATCAGCCACGATTTGTCGGTGATAAGGCGGCTGTGCCAGCAGGTCATCGTCATGCGCGAAGGCATGATCGTGGAGGCCAGCGCCACCGACGCGCTGTTCCAGAACCCGAAGGAGACTTACACGCGCGACCTGCTGGCCGCCATTCCGCTGCCGGAAATCGACGCGGACTGGCTGCGGCCCAAGGCGCCGGCATGAAGTGAGTTTTGAGTAACCGCATGCCGATCAGCGGGCCTCGGATGTGCGCGACGTAAAGCCAGCCCGCCAATGGAGGGTGACATGAAACATGCAATCCAGGCGGCGATCCTCGCGGCCTCCTTGTCCTGGGCAATGGGAGCTGCCTCGGCGGATTCGATCCCCGGCATGCACGGACACGACCACACCGGCATCACCGTGCCCGACATGAAGCAGGCCGTCGACTTCTTCACCAATGTCGTCGGCTGCAAGAAGGCGATGGCCTTCGGGCCGTTCGCCGACGACAAGGGAACCTTCATGCAAGACCTGCTCGGCGTCGATCCGAAGGCGATGATCGAGGAGATCACCATGGTCCGCTGCGGCTATGGATCGAACATCGAACTGTTCAAATACACCGCGCCCGACCAGAAGGATCTGACGCCGAAGAACAGCGACATCGGCGGCTTCCACATCGCCTTCTATGTCGACGACGTCGCAGCGGCGAAAGCCTATCTCGACGCCAAGGACGTGAAGACCAGGCTGGGGCCGCTGCCGGTCAAGGAAGGGCCCGCGGCAGGCCAGACCATCCTTTATTTCCAGGCACCCTGGGGCCTGCAGCTCGAAGCGATCAGCTATCCCGAAGGGATGGCGTATGAGAAGGGCGCCGAGACGGTGCTATGGAGTCCAAAGGACCCCGCCAAGTAACGCGGCCGGCACGCGCAGGAGTCCTCGCGAAACAACCGTTCAATTATGAAACTTTAAGCTTGAAATAATTTGCTTCGAGCATGATACTGTGACCCGGAGCCGCTGTTGAAGACAGCGGTTCCGGATGCCCTTGGAGCGTTACACGCAATTCAGGACGGAAAACCGCTACGCACTTTTCCTGGAATTGCTCTAGAGGAGATCGCAAGACATGAAGGTTGCGGTTCTCGGCGGCGGACCGGCCGGACTCTACTTTGCTATCTCGCTCAAGCTGCGCGACGCCGCGCATGAGGTGACGGTCTATGAGCGCAACCGCGCGGACGACACGTTCGGCTGGGGCGTGGTGCTGTCGGCCGAAACGCTGGAGAACCTGACCAGGAACGACCCGGTCAGCGCAGTCTGGATCAAGAAGCATTTTGCCTATTGGGATGATATCGCCGTCATCCATGACGGCGTGCGAACCGTCTCCTCCGGCCATGGCTTCTGCGGCATCGGCCGCAAGCGGCTGTTGGTCCTGCTGCAGCGCCGCGCCCGCGAGCTCGGCATCAAGATGATGTTCGAGACCGATATTTCGGACCCCAGGCCGTTCATGGAAACACACGACCTGGTGGTCGCGGCCGACGGGCTGAACTCGAAGTCCCGCGCCACCTTCGCCGATGTCTTCAAGCCGGACATCGACACCCGCAAATGCAAGTTCGTGTGGCTCGGCACGACGCAGAAATTCGACGACGCCTTCACCTTCATCTTCGAAAAGACGGAGCATGGCTGGGTATGGGCGCATGCCTACCAGTTCGACAGCGAGACCGCGACCTTCATCGTCGAATGCAGCGAAGAGACCTGGGCCGCTTTCGGCTTCGGCCAAATGACGCAGCAGGAATCGATCGCGGTCTGCGAGCGCATCTTCGAAAACCATCTCGGCGGCCATCCGCTGATGACCAACGCCAACCACATAAGAGGTTCGGCCTGGATCAACTTCCCACGCGTGCTGTGCGAACGCTGGTCGTACAAGAACCTGGCGCTGATGGGCGACGCCGCGGCGTCGGCGCATTTCTCGATCGGTTCCGGCACCAAGCTGGCGCTGGAAAGCGCTGTGGCACTGGCCGACTATGTCGAGTCCGAGCCCGACCTCGAGGCGGCCTTCCGCAAATACGAGGATGCGCGGCGCACCGAAGTGCTGAAACTGCAGTCGGCGGCGCGCAATTCGCTCGAATGGTTCGAGGAAGTCGAACGATATCTCGGCCTCGATCCAGTTCAGTTCAACTATTCGCTGCTTACCCGCTCGCAGCGCATCAGCCATGAGAACCTTCGCCTGCGTGATGCCGAATGGCTGGCGGGCGCCGAGGAGTGGTTCCAGCGCAAGGCCGGTGCCGGCGGCAACAGCTTACGCCGCGCGCCGATGTTCGCGCCGTTCAAGCTGCGCGACATGACGCTCAACAACCGCATCGTCGTTTCGCCGATGGCGCAATACAAGGCGGTCGACGGCTGCCCGACCGACTGGCATTTTTCGCATTATGCCGAGCGCGCCAAGGGCGGCGCGGGGCTGCTCTATATCGAGATGACCTGTGTCAGCCCGGAGGGACGCATCACGCCCGGATGCCCCGGCTTCTACAAGCCGGAGCATGAGATCGCCTGGACGCGGCTGGTCGATTTCGTACATGCCGAGACCGAAGCAAAGATTTGCGCCCAGATCGGCCATTCGGGCGCCAAGGGCTCGACACGGGTCGGTTGGGAAGGAACGGACGTGCCGCTGCCTTCCGGCAACTGGCCGGTGATGGCGCCTTCGGCCGTGCCATGGTCGCCGAAGAACCAGGTGCCGAAGGCGATGGACCGCGCCGACATGGATCTGGTCCGCGACCAGTTCGTCGCCTCGGCCGAGATGGCCGCGCGCTGCGGTTTCGACATGCTGGAGATCCATGCCGCGCATGGCTACCTGCTGTCGGCCTTCATCACGCCGCTGACCAACCGCCGCACCGACGCGTATGGCGGTTCGCTGGAAAACCGCATGCGGTATCCGCTGGAAATCTTCCATGCGGTGCGCGCGGTATGGCCGGCCGAGAAACCGATCTCGATGCGCATCTCGGCCAATGACTGGGTCGGCATCGAAGGCGTCACGCCTTCGGACGCTGTCGAGATCGCAAGACTGCTGCATGAGGCCGGCGTCGATCTCTGCGATGTCTCGGCTGGCCAGACCTCGATCGCCGCCAGGCCGGTCTATGGCCGCATGTTCCAGACGCCGTTCTCGGATCGCATCCGCAACGAGGTCGGCATGGCGACGATGGCGGTCGGCAACATCTACGAGCCCGACCACGCCAACTCGATCCTGATGGCCGGCCGCGCCGATCTGGTGGCGCTGGCGCGGCCGCATCTTGCCGATCCCTACTGGACGCTGCATGCGGCGGTGACGCTCGGCGACCGCGGAGTCAAATGGCCGGATCCTTATCTGCCCGGGCGCGACCAGGTCTACCGGCTGGCGGAGCGCGAAGCGGCCGCGGGGCTCAAGGTATGAGCACGGCGCGGGAAATCACAGGCAAGCACGCCCTCGTCACCGGCGGCGGCTCCGGTGTCGGCCGGGCTATCGCGCTGGCACTGGCCGGCGCCGGCGTCAACGTCACCATTTGCGGCCGGCGCGAGCCAGCCCTTGCCGAGGTCGCCAGCGAGAACGGCCGCATCTTCGGCATCGCCGCCGATGTCACGGACGAAGCCGAAATGACGGTCCTGTACGAGAAGGCGCAAGCCGCGCGTGGGCCGTTGGACATCGTCGTCGCCAATGCCGGCATGGCGGGCAGCGCGCCGGCGCACCGGACTTCACTGGCCGACTGGCAGCGCACGCTCGACGTCAACCTCACTGGCGCCTTCCTGACGGTAAAGCCGGCGTTGCCCGGTATGCTGGCACGTAAAGAAGGACGCATCGTCTTCGTCGCCTCGACCGCAGGCTTGAAAGGCTATGCCTATGTCGCTCCTTATGTGGCAGCCAAACATGGCGTCGTCGGTCTGATGCGCGCTTTGGCCGCCGAGACCGCCAAATCCGGTATCACCGTCAACGCCGTCTGCCCGGGCTTCGTCGACACCGACATGCTGGAGGTGTCCATCCAGCGCATCGTCGAGAAGACCGGCCGTTCAGTCGAGGAAGCGCGGCAGACCCTGTCGGCGACAAATCCGCAAGGGCGTTTCATCCAGCCCGGAGAAGTTGCCTCGGCGGTGCTGTGGCTGTGCAGCGACGCCGCGCGGTCGATCACCGGGCAGGCGATCTCGGTCTCGGGAGGCGAAACATGGTAGCGGGACCGACCTCCGCCGGGCCGGGCAAGGACAGGCTGCGGCTGTGGATACGCCTGCTGCGCGCCTCGCGCACCATCGAGGCCGAACTGCGCGAGCGGCTGAAGAAGGAGTTCGACACCACGCTGCCGCGCTTCGATGTCATGGCGGCGCTCTACCGCTCGCCGGAGGGCATGCTGATGAGCGACCTGTCGCGCTTCCTGCTGGTGTCGAACGGCAATGTTACCGGCATCGTCGATCGGCTGGTTTCCGAAGGCCTGGTGACGCGGGCGCGCCGCAATGGCGACCGTCGCACCTCGATGGTGCGGCTGACCGAGGAAGGCTCGAAGTCTTTCGCCGCGATCGCCGCCGCGCATGAGACCTGGGTCGGCGAGCTGCTCGGCAATGTCAGCGAGGACGAGGCGCGCAGGCTGACCGGCATGCTGAAATCGTTCCGCAGCAATTGGGAGGGACGCGAATGAGCGCCATGGCCAGGCTCAAGCCGAAGAACTTCCTCTGGCAGGTCGACGGCCGGATCGCGAAAATCCGGCTCGACCGGCCGGAGCGCAAGAACCCGCTGACTTTCGACAGCTATGCGGAACTGCGCGATACGTTCCGCGACCTCGTCTACGCCGACGATGTCGATGCCGTGGTGTTCCTACCCAATGGCGGCAATTTCTGCTCGGGCGGCGATGTCCACGACATCATCGGGCCGCTGGTCAAGATGGACATGAAGGCGCTGCTTGCCTTCACGCGCATGACCGGCGACTTCGTCAAGGCGATGCTCAATTGCGGCAAGCCGATCATCTCCGCCGTCGACGGCGTGGCAGTCGGCGCTGGCGCGATCATCGCCATGGCCTCCGACATCCGCATCGCCACGCCTGAGGCCAAGACCGCCTTCCTGTTCACGCGCGTCGGGCTTGCCGGCTGCGACATGGGCGCCTGCGCGATCCTGCCGCGCATCATCGGCCAGGGGCGCGCGGCCGAACTGCTCTACACCGGCCGCACCATGACGGCTGATGAAGGCGAGCGCTGGGGGTTCTACAACCGTCTGGTCGAGCCGGCAGCGCTTGAGGCAGACGCGCTCGAGATGGCGGCCCGAATCGTTTCAGGGCCAACCTTCGCGCACGGCATCACCAAGACGCAGCTCAACCAGGAATGGTCGATGGGCCTCGACCAGGCGATCGAGGCGGAAGCGCAAGCGCAGGCGATCTGCATGCAGACCGGCGATTTCGAGCGGGCGTACAAGGCGTTCGCGGCCAAGGAAAAGCCGGTGTTCGAGGGGAATTGAGGATGGACGGATTGTTAGAGACGTTGGCGGGACAGCACCCCTCTCTGTCCTGCCGGACATCTCCCCCTCAAGGGGGGAGATTGGATGTCGCGTCCGCTTTCGCAAATCTCCTACGTCGCAGGAATCGTGCCGGCGGCGGAGCTGCCAATCTCCCCCCTAGAAGAAGGGGAGAAGTCCGGCAGGACAGAGGGGGGCGCCGTAAAGCGCGGCGCTCCAAGCACGGCGGAGGCACCTATGCCTGACCGCTCCTTCCTTTCCTGGCCCTTCTTCCAGGACCGCCACCGCGAACTCGCCGAACGCCTCGAAACCTGGTGCGCGAAAAACCTTCCCGTCGATCATCACGACGTCGACGCCGCCTGCCGCGCGCTGGTGGCGAAGCTCGGCCGTGACAGCTGGCTGAAGCCGACGGCGCTCGACCCGGCCAACCCCGGGCCGCTCGATGTCCGCACGCTGTGCATCACTCGCGAGACGCTGGCCCGCCATGACGGGCTCGCCGACTTCGCCTTCGCCATGCAGGGACTAGGCACAGGGGCGCTCTCGCTGTTCGGCACGCCGGACCAGCAGCGATGGCTGGAGGAGACGCGGGCCGGGCGGGCGATCTCGGCTTTTGCGCTGTCGGAGCCGCGCTCCGGGTCCGATGTCGCCAATATGGAGATGACGGCCGTTCGCGATGGTGACCACTATGTCCTGTCGGGCGAAAAGACCTGGATCTCCAATGGCGGTATCGCCGATCTCTACGTCGTCTTTGCCCGCACAGGCGAGGCGCCGGGTGCGAAAGCAATTTCCGCCTTCATCGTGCCTGGCGACGCCAAGGGCCTTGGCATCGCCGAGCGGCTGGAGGTGATCGCCCCCCACCCGCTGGCTAGACTCTCCTTCGATAATGTCCGCGTCCCGGCCTCCGCCCTGATCGGCAAGCCCGGTGACGGTTTCCGCATCGCCATGTCGGTGCTTGACGTCTTCCGCTCCACCGTCGGCGCGGCCGCGCTGGGCTTCGCGCGCCGCGCGCTAGACGAGAGCGTCAGCAGAGTGGCCGAGCGGAAACTGTTCGGCGCGCCGATGGCGGAGTTGCAGATGGTGCAGGGCCATATCGCCGACATGGCGCTCGATGTCGACGCCGCGGCCCTGCTGATCTATCGCGCCGCCTGGACCAAGGACATGGGCGCCGCAAGGGTGACGCGCGAGGCGGCGATGGCCAAGCTCTTCGCCACCGACAAGGCGCAGGAGGTGATCGACAAGGCGGTGCAGCTGCATGGCGGCGACGGCGTGCGCAGGGGCCACATCGTCGAGAGCCTGTATCGCGAGATCCGGGCGCTGCGCATCTATGAGGGCGCTTCCGACGTGCAGAAGGTGGTGATCGCCAGGCAGGTCATGGGAGCGGCGTGAGAACCGAGTTTGAATTAGGGGGAGGCTAGACATGCACACCATTCTGCAGCCGGAAGGCTGGACCAAACCGATCGGCTACGCCAATGGCGTGGCCGCGCGTGGCCGGCTTGTCTTCGTCGGCGGCCAGGTCGGCTGGAATGCCGAATGCCGGTTCGAGACCGACGACTTCGTCGGCCAGGTGCGCCAGACGCTCGCCAACGTCGTTGCCGTGCTTGCGGAAGCCGGCGGCGAGCCGCGGCACATCACCTCGATGACATGGTACTTCACCGACAAGGCAGAGTATGTCGGCAACCTCAAAGGCATCGGCGAGGCCTATCGCGAGGTGATCGGCCGGCATTTTCCGGCGATGGCGGCCATGCAGGTTGTGGCGCTGGTCGAAGATCGCGCCAAGGTCGAGATCCAGGCGACGGCTGTGATACCGGAATAGTTACCCGCGCAGTCCTGCCTGTCTCAGAATCGGCAGCACATGGTCGCAGAAATAGGGCAGTTCCTGCGTGTAGTTGACGAAGGACAGCGCGATCCCCTGGTAGCCATGCGCGGCAATGGCAGCCATGTCGGCGGCGATCGTCTGCGGGGTGCCGATCAACGGATAGGTGCCGGCGCCACCGGCGAAACGCTGCCGGTAGCTGTCATAGGCATGCGGGTCGTGCGACTGGGAGAATTCCTTCTTGCCGGCCATATGCGCGTCGACCGCTTCGTGATCGGCCATCGTGACGGCGTAACGCGCGTAATAGGCCTGCGCCTCTTCCATGGTCGGGCGGCAGACGACATGCGCAACCGTGTAGACGCCGACATCGCGGCCCGCCTTTGCGGCGCGCTCGCCGATGTCGGCGACATGCTTGCCGGCATCGTTCATCTCGGAGAAGGTCGTGAACAGATAGTCGCATCTGGCGGCGGCGAAATCCCGGCCCGGACCGCCGAAAGCGGCGTTCATGGTCACAGGGCGCGGAACCTGAAGACTGGCCGGCCGGCTCACCGCCTCCTTCAGCCGATAATAAGTGCCTTCATAGTCGAGTGGCTCGCTCGATGCATAAAGCCGCTCGAGGATTTCAATCCACTCGGCCGCCTGGTCATAACCCTTCTCGACCAGCGGCGTGCCGAACATGCCGAATTCCTTCGGGTTCCAGCCGCAGACGATGTTCAAGCCGGCGCGGCCCTGGCTGATGTGATCGACCGTCGCCAGCGCCTTGGCGGCGTAGAGCGGATGCACCAGCGGCACATGCACCGTCATGAAGAGGCCGATCCGATCCGTCACGGCCGCCAGCGCCGCGGCCCAGGTGAAGGTCTCGAACGAGAATTCGCGCACCTTGTTGCGGCCGCCGAAGCCGCGCCAGCGCGCGATCGGCAGCATGAATTCGAGACCCGCGCGGTCGGCGATCTGCGCAGCCGTCAGATTGTCCTGCCAGCTCGCGGTCCAGCGTTCCGGCACATCGGTGATGGCAAGGCCGCCATCGGCGTTGGTCGAGAAGACGCCGAGCTTCAGTCTGTTCGGGCCGTGCAGGGGATGCGTCTTGATCATCTTGGAAACTCGCGGCGGGACGCCACACGCTAGGCCGGCGTGAAAATATTTCAAGCCTGAAATAGCTTCGCCGCGCAGCCGTTTGCAGATATGCATTGAGCAACACGAAAGGGGTATCGGCATGAGCGAGTTCCGCCGGAAATGCATCGGCAAGACGAACCTCATTGGCTCGTTTGCCGCCATTCCCCATCCGGTCGCCGTCGAGGTCATGGCGTCGTCCGGCCTCGACTTCCTGTGCATCGACTGGGAGCACGCGCAGATCTCGCGCGAGACGATCGAAGCCATGGTGCGCGCCGCCGACGTGCATCGCGTGCCGGCGATGGTGCGCGTTCCCGGCCATGCGCCGGAAGCGATCCAGGCGGCGCTGGACAGCGGTGCGCAAGGCGTGCTGATCCCGCGCGTCTCGACAGCGGCGCAGGCGGCGATGGCCGTCAAGGCCTCGCGCTATCCGCCGCTCGGCGAGCGCGGTGTCGGCCCAGGACGAGCCGCGGGCTACGGCTATCGCATTCCCGAATACCTTGCCGCCGCCAATGACCGGATCGTCGTCGCGGTCCAGGTCGAGACATCCGAAGGCCTCGCCAACATCGAGGAGATCGCGGCCGTCGATGGCATCGACGTTGTCTTCGTAGGTCCTGGCGATCTTTCGGTGTCGATTGATGCGGTCGGGCCAGCAGGCGCGGACAGGCTCTCCGAGGCGATCGGGACAATCATCGGCGCGACGGTCGCGCAGGGCAGGACCGCCGGCATATTTTGCGCCAGCCCGCAGAATGCCGGCCGATGGGCGGCCGTGGGCGCGAGTTTCTTCGTGCTGGCCAGCGACACGATGTTTCTTGGCGCCGGCGCCGCGGCCAACTGTGCCGCCGCGCGCGCCGAGCTGGGCTAGAACAGTCGAGCTAGAAAGGCGTTTCGGCGGAGCAACAGGTACGCCGAACTTTTTAAGCTTAAAACTTTTGCCTTGAAAAGCGCAGCGCTTTGGATAGCATCCTGGATGGCGACTGCCGCGCCGGAAGGGGCTTGCCGGGCAGTCCATCGCTGGTGGGAGGGGTTTCAGTCCTTGTCGTTTGTGTTGCCCCAGTCGTCGTCCAGCGCGCGCGATGGCGTGCGCGCCCAGGTCCGCGATCCGGTACGCGCTCGAGAACTCGACCGCAACCACCTAGCGCCCGCGCTCGAACGTATGGTCGCTGCCATGAATTGACGTCCCGCTGGGAGGTGGGGCGGCAAGAAACCGTGCGGGGTCAGCCCCGCCCGATCAACAACCAGAGGGAAGACCCAGAGGGAAAACCAAATGAGCTTTACTCGTCGCAACCTGCTTCTCATGGCCGCCGCCATCGGCATCGCCGCCGGCCCCGCCACGGCTTACGCCGCGGACGTGCTCAATGTCGGCGCCTACCCGACCAATCCGCCGTTCGAATACAAGAACGAGAGCGGCACCTTCGAGGGTTTCGAGGTCGATATCGTCAACGAGGCCGCCAAGCGCATCGGCATGACCACCGACATCGCCGACCTCGGTTTCCAGGCGCTGTTCGCCGCCACCACCTCCAAGCGCATCGACGTCGCCATCTCCTCGATCACCATCACGCAGGAGCGGCTGAAGTCGCAGTCCTTCTCACAGCCTTACTATGATTCCGACATGGGCATCGCCACCAAGGCCGATAGCGCGATCAACGCCGAGGCCGATCTCAAGGGCAAGGTCGTAGGCGTGCTTTCCGGCTCGACCGGTGAAACCTGGGTCAAGGACCATCAGCAGGCCGACGGCTTCAGCGACGTGAAGGGCTACGACACGCAGCAGAACCTTTTGCTCGACCTCAGCGCCGGCCGCGTCGATGCCGCCGTCAGCGACATTCCCGGCATGCAGTACTCCTTCAAGAAGATGAAGGACCTGGTCGTCAAGGAACGCATCAAGACCGGCGAGCAATACGGCTTGATGATGACCAAGGACCACCCGCTGCTCGGCAAGCTCAACGACGCGCTGAGCGCGATGAAGAAGGATGGGACACTGGCCGCGATCCACAAGAAGTGGTTCGACAGCGATGCTCCGGCGGACTCTTCCACGGTCAAGGAAATGCCGCTGCCCAAGGCCTGAGCGGCAACGGACAGAACAGGGACGTGCCGGCTCGAAAGGCCGGCACGTCTCGTTTTCACGAAATACCCCCCGGGACCTCCATCCGTTCGGCTAAGCCGATCTCGCTATTCCGGGTTTGGCTCCAGCGTTGTGAGACGCAAAACGGTTCGAGAACGCTGCCATGTCGCTGATCGACACCTTCTTCAATCCTGATGTCATCGCGTCCAGCCTGCCGGCCCTGCTGCGCGGCTTCCTCAACACGCTGCTGCTCGGCGTCATGAGCATCGTCATCGGCATCGCGGCGGGGCTGGCGATCAGCCTGGTGCGGCTCTATGCGCCGAAGCCGCTGCGCTGGCTCGCCATCGGCTACACCGACATCTTTCGCGCCCTGCCGGTGCTGGTGGTGCTGATCCTGATCTACTACGCGCTGCCCTTCCTCGGCATCCGCCTGTCGTCCTGGGCATCCGCCGTGACCGCATTCGCCATCATCATGTCGGCCTATTCGGCCGAGGTGTTCCGCTCCGGCATCGAAAGCATTCCGCGCGGCCAGTTCGAGGCGGCGCAGGCGCTCGGCCTGCCGTTCCTGCTCACCCTGCGCAAGGTGGTGCTGCCGCAAGCGATCCGTGTCGTCATCCCGCCGATGACCAGCAACTGCGTCTCGATGTTCAAGGACACCTCGCTTGCCTCGACCGTGGCGTTGCCGGAACTGCTCAAGGAAGCGACCAACGCGCAGTCTCTCTACGCCAACCCCTCGCCGCTGATCGGCGCGGCGCTGGTCTATCTCATCTTCCTCTGGCCGATGGTCCGTCTGGTCAGCCTGCTCGAGCGCCGCTTCCAGACCGAGAAGAAGCGCTGACCTCACCAACCGATCCCCGTCCTAGTCCCGCAGGAGCGTGCCCCCCGTGAACAAGCATCAGACCGACACCACGAACGCCGCCGCATTCCCCGTCGAAAAAATCCGGGGCATGTTCCCGGCACTCCAGCGAGCCGGCGATTTCATCTTCTTGGACAATGCCGCCGGCGCGCAGATCCCGCAAAGCGTGCTCGACGCGGTGACCAACCATCTGGTTTCGCACAATGTGCAGCGCGGCGGCCGCTATGGCCGCAGCGTCACAGTCGACCAGTCGGTCGCCGAGGCGCGGACAAGTGTCGCGCTTTTGATCAACGCCTACAGCCCGTCCGAAATCTGCTTCGGCATGAACGCAACCTCGTTCATCCGCCTGGTCAGCCTCGGCATCGGCCAGATGCTTGCCAAAGACACAGATGGGGGACGCGACGAAATCGTCATCACCGACATGGACCATGACGCCAACATCGCCACATGGCTGGCGCTGGAGCCGGCAGGCGCCAAGTTCAAATGGTGGCGCATGCGCGAGGACGGCAACCTTCATGTCGACGACCTCAAGCCGTTGGTGTCGGAGCGCACCCGGCTCGTCGCCTGCACGGTGACGGCACATTCGATCGGCTCGATCGTCGATGTTGCTTCGGTGGGCAGGATCGCCCATGCGGCCGGCGCCGAAGTGTTCCTCGACTGTGTGCATTACGGGCCGCACGGGCTGATCGACGTGCAGGCCTGGGACTGCGATTACCTCGTCTGCTCCGGCTACAAGAATTTCTCGCCGCATATGGGGTTCCTCTGGGGCCGCTTCGAAACGCTGAAGCGGCTGCCGACCTTCCGCGAGGATTTCATTCCCGACGAGCCGCCCTACAAGGTCGAGGCCGGCACCTTCATCTACGAGAACGTCTCCGGCATGGACGCGGCCGTGCGCTACCTGGAATCGATCGGCCGCAACTTCTTAGCCGAGAACAACCGCTCGCGCCGCGACAACATCGTCGCCGGCATGAACGCCATCCGCGACTACGAACTGATGCTGGCGCGCGAGATGATGAAGGTGCTGAAGGATTGCGGTGCGACGATTTACGGTGTCGCCGACGAAGCGCGGATCCACGAGCGGGTGCCGACCTTCTGCTTCAACATCGGCAAGCTGTCGCCGCAGCGGATCGTCGAGGAAATGGCCGCCATGCAGATCGGCATCCGCGACGGCCATATGTATGCGCCGCGGCTGATGAAGCGGCTCAACCTCTCGATGGACAGCGGCGCGGTCCGCGCCTCGCTGGTGCACTACAACACAATTGATGAGGTGCGGCGGTTTGGGGAAGCGTTGCGGGCGATCATCGCGAAGTTGTCGTAAGTCGGGCGCTTACCCCCACCCGGACCTTCGGTCCGACCTCCCCGCAAGGGGGAGGTAAGAGGCGCCGCGCTCTTGGCTTCGTCATCCACGGGCGGAGCAAGGAGCGAAGCGACGCGGCGCAGACCCGAAGATCCATTCCGTGACTCGTGAGCGCCGCTCACGGTGCAAAATTCTGCACCGCTGCGCTTATGGTCCAGGTAACGGCATGGATTCTAGGGTCTGCGCGCTGCTTCGCAGCGCTCCGCCCTAGAATGACGATCTGCGGGCTTAAGCCGCCTTCTTCTTCGCCAGCCTCGCCTTGATGCTTGCCACGTCGGCGCGCGGCGTCGCGGCAAACAGGGTCTTGGTGTAGGCGTGCTTGGGGTCTGAAAAGACCTCGTCGCGCGGACCGTATTCGACGGCTTCGCCGAAATACATGACCATGACGTCGTCGGCGATATAGCGCACGACGGACAAATCGTGGCTGATGAAGACGTAGGTCAATTGGAACTCGTCCTGCAGGTCGGCGAGCAGATTGAGCACCTGCGCCTGTACCGAGAGGTCAAGCGCCGAGACCGGCTCGTCCAGCACCAAGAGGCTCGGGTTCAGCATCAGCGCACGGGCAATGGCGATGCGCTGGCGCTGGCCGCCCGAGAACATATGCGGGTAGCGGTTATAATGCTCCGGTCCCAGCCCGACCTTCTTCAGCATCTTCATCGCAAGGTCGCGGCGCTCTTCGGCCGGCTTGTCGGTGTTGATGAGCAGCGGCTCGCCGAGCACGTCGCCGATCTTCTGGCGCGGGTTGAGCGAGCCATAAGGGTTCTGGAAGACGATCTGCACCTTGCGGCGCATCTCCTTGGTCAGCCCGTCCCTGGCGATGTCGACCTTGTTGCCGTCGATGAAGAGCTCGCCGGAGGTGGCCGGATCGATCAGCGTAATGATGCGGGCGAGCGTGGACTTGCCGCAGCCGCTCTCGCCGACGATGGCGAGTGTCTTGCCCTTGTCGACGCTGAAGGAGACGCCCTTCACCGCATGCACGGTGCGCGCGCCGCGGAACAAGCCGCCGCCGACATGATAGTCGCGCACGATGTTCTTGCCTTCGACGACCTTGGTCATGCGCCGGCTCCGGTCATGCACTAGCTCCCTGGGGCGCCGGCTCGAACAGCATGTCGGAGACGGTCGGCAGCCGGTCGCCGACGGCGTTCTCCGGCAGCGCAGAAAGCAGCGCGCGCGTGTAGTTGCTCTTCGGCGATTCAAACAGCGACAGCACGTCGGCCTCTTCCATCTTGCGGCCCTTGTACTGGACGATGACGCGGTCGGCGGTCTCGGCCACCACGCCCATATTGTGGGTGATCATGATCAGACCCATGCCGTATTTGGCCTGCAGCGAGACCAGGAGATCGAGGATCTGCTTCTGGATGGTGACGTCGAGCGCGGTTGTCGGCTCATCGGCGATCAAAAGCTTCGGATTGCAGGCGATGGCAATCGCGATCATGACGCGCTGGCACTGGCCGCCGGACATCTGGTGCGGAAAGGAGCTCAGCCGCTCGGCTGGCTCGGGAATGCCGACCTGCTTCAACAGCTCGATGGCGCGCTCCCGGCGTTGCGCTTTATCCATGCCCATATGAAAGCGCAGCACTTCCTCGATCTGGAAGCCGACCGTGAAGCAGGGATTGAGGCTGGCCATCGGCTCCTGGAAGATCATCGACATGTCCTTGCCGACGATCTTGCGCCGCTCGGCCGGGCCCATCTTCAGGAGGTCGCGGCCATTGAAGCTCATCTTGTCGGCCGTCACCGTGGCCGTCCACGGCAGGAGGCCCATCACGGCCAGCATCGACACCGACTTGCCGGAGCCGGATTCACCGACGATGGCGAGGACCTCGCGCTCGTCGACATGGAGCGAAACGCCGTCGACGGCGCGGAACGGGCCGGACGCGGTCTGGAATTCGACGACGAGATTCTGGATGTCGAGCAGCGCCATCACGACCTCCTCAGCTTGGGATCGAGCGCATCGCGCAGGCCGTCGCCGACCAGGTTGATGGCGAGCACGGTGATGAGGATGGCGAGACCCGGGAAAGTGACCACCCACCAGGCGCGCAGGATGAATTCACGCGCCGAGGCAAGCATCGTGCCCCATTCCGGCGTCGGCGGCTGGGCGCCGAGGCCGAGGAAGCCGAGCGCGGCGGCTTCCAGGATGGCGTTGGAGAAGGACAGCGTGCCCTGGACGATCAAAGGCGCCAGGCAGTTGGGCAGGATGGTGGCGAGCATCAGCCTGACGTGGCCGGCGCCGGCGACCTTGGCCGCGACGACATATTCCCGGCTCTTCTCGGCCATCACCGCCGCACGCACCAGGCGGGCAAAATGCGGCTGCAGCACAAGCGAGATGGCCAGCATGGCATTGAACAGGCCCGGGCCGAGGATGGTGACCAGAACCAGGGCCAGGAGCAGCGACGGGAAGGCCAGGATCAGGTCCATGACGCGCATGATTGCGACGTCGACCCAGCCGCGGAAATAGCCGGCCAGCAGGCCGAGCGTGATGCCACCGGTGAGCGCAAGCGTGACCACGACGGCGCCGATCAGCAGCGAGAAGCGCGCGCCATAAAGCAGGCGCGAGAGGATGTCGCGGCCGACGGCGTCGGTGCCGAGCAGATATTCGGCGCTGCCGCCGGCCTGCCAGGCCGGAGGCCTGAGGAACGCGGTCTTGTCCTGCACGTCGGGCGCATAGGGCGCGAGCAGCGGCGCCAAGAGCGCAGCCAGCACCAAAAGGATGAAGACGAACAGGCCGATCACGGCGCCGCGGTTGACCGAGAAATAGTGCCAGAAGGTCTTGAAGCCGGTGAGACGATCCGGGCTGCCCGCCGCCATTGGGACAATTTCCGTCGACTGGCTCATTTATGCCGCCCTGATACGTGGGTTGATGACGGCATAGAGCACATCGACGATGAGGTTCACCGCCATGACGATGAGCGCGATCAAAAGCAGGCCTGACTGCACGACGACATAGTCGCGCTTGAAGATGGAATCGACCATCCACTTGCCGATGCCCGGCCAGGCGAAGATGGTCTCGGTGAGGATGGCGCCGGCAAGCAGCGTGCCCACCTGCAGGCCGATGGTGGTGACCACCGGGATCAGCGCGTTGCGGAGCGCATGCACGCCGATGACGCGGGCTGACGAAAGGCCCTTGGCGCGCGCGGTGCGGACATAATCCTCGCCCAGCACCTCGAGCATGGCCGAACGCGTCTGGCGCGCGATCACCGCCAGCGGAATGGTGCCGAGCACGATCGCCGGCAGCACGAGATGGCTGAGCGCGGAGCGGAACGCGTCCCACTTGCCGTAGAGCAGGCTGTCGATGGTCATGAAGCCGGTGATCTGCTTGAAGAAGAACTGCAGGCCGATGCGGCCCGAGACCGGCGTCCAGCCGAGATAGCCGGAAAAGAAGATGATGAGCAGCAGGCCCCACCAGAAGATCGGCATGGAATAGCCGACGAGAGCGGTGCCCATCAGCGATTGATCGAACCATGAGCCGCGCTTGACGGCGGCGAAGATGCCGGCGGGAACGCCGAGCACCATGGCGAAGATCATGGCGAAGAAGGACAGTTCCAGCGTCGCCGGGAAGAGTGTCTTGAACTCCTCGAGGACCGGGCGCTTGGAGGAAATGGAGACGCCGAAATCGCCGGTGGCGACCTCACCGACATAGCGCGCATACTGCTCCCAGATCGGCAGGTTGTAACCGAACTGCTGCTTGAGCTCTTCATAGCGGGCGGGGGCGACGCCATGCTCGCCCGCCATGGCGAGGATCGGGTCGCCGGGCAGCAGCCGGACGAACGCAAAGGCGCAGATGGTGATGCCGACCAGGGTCGGGATCAGGAGGGCGATTTTGTGGAGAAGATATCGGAGCATCGTCAAATGGAATGGGGCGGCGCCGGAGTTGGCGTCGCCCCGTTCGCAATATTACTCGGCCTTGTCAACGCCGTCGAAGCGATGAATGCCGAGCGGGTCCATCTTGAACCCGCTGACATTATTGCGAACGACCGCGTAAACCTGGCTGTGGGCCAGCAGGAAAGCCGGAGCTTCCTTGGCGAAGATCACCTGCGCCTGCTCGTAGAGCTTGGTGCGCTCGGCCTGGTCGCTGGTCTTCTTGGCCTTCTGGATCAGGTCCTCGAAATCCTTGTCGCACCAGCTGGAGTAGTTCGAGACGCCGATGGCGGAGCAGGCGAAGAGGGTGGCGAAGAAATTGTCCGGATCGCCATTGTCGCCGGTCCAGCCGATCTGGAAGGCGCCGGGGCGGTCCTTCTTCTTGCCTTCCTCGCGATACTTCGTCCACTCGTAGTTGACGATATTCGCCTTGACGCCGACCTTGGCCCAGTCGGCCTGGATCAGTTCAGCCGCGCGCTGGAAGTTCGGGTTGTAGGGACGAACGCGGTCGGCGGCCCAGAGCTGGATTTCCTTCAGCCCGGCATCGGCCAGAACCTTCTTGGCCGCTTCCGGATTGTAGGCGTCGGTCTTCACGTCCTTGTCCCACGACCACATGGTCGGCGGGATCAGGTTTTCGGCGGGCGTCGCGCCGGCATCCTGGAACAGCGACTTGATGAGCGATTCCCGGTCGATCGCCTGGTTGAGCGCATGACGCACTTCCGGCTTGTCGAGCGGCGGGATCGTGGTGTTGTAGCTCATGTAGCCGATGTTCAGGCCGGCCTGATCCATCAGGGTCACGTCCTTGTTGGCCTTGATGGTGGCGATGTCGGCCGGGTTCGGATAGGGCGCGACGTCGCATTCGCCGGCCAGCACCTTCTGGATGCGGGCGGTCGCGTCAGGCGTGATGGCAAAGACCAGGTCGTCGATCTTTTCCTTGCCCTTGAAGTAGTCGGGGTTGGCCGCATAGCGGATGACCGAATCCAGCTGGTAGTCGACGAACTGGAACGGACCGGTGCCGATCGGCTTGGTCGAGAAGTCGGCCATCTTGCCGTCCTTCTGGAGCTGGTCGGCATATTCCTTCGACACGATCGAGGCGAAATCCATGCCGAGATTGGCCAGCATCGGCGCGTTCGGCTCGGTCAGCGTCAGCTTGACGGTAAGGTCGTCGACCTTCTCCCACTTGGCGACGTATTTCGGCATGTCCATGCCGGTATAATAGTCCCAGGTGAGGTTCGGCAGATACTTGTCGCCGTTCCAAGGATTCTCCTTATTGAACTGGCGATCGAAGGAGAAGACGACGTCATCGGCGTTGAAGTCGCGCGTCGGCTTGAAATAATCGGTGGTCTGGAACTTCACGCCTGGATGCAGGTGGAAAGTATAGACCAGGCCATCGTCGGAAATTTCCCACTTGTCGGCGAGACCAGGCTCGATCTCGGTGCCGCCGTGCTTGAATTCGACCAGTCGTGAATAGACGGTGCGCGAAGACGCGTCGAAGTCGTTGCCGCCGGTCGTCGTACCCGGATCGAAATTGGCCGGCGACGCTTCCGAGCAATAGACGAGCGTCTTAGCACTGGCCATGCCGCTGAGGACGCTTGCAGCCAGCAACGCGGCTGCAAAAGTCATTGTCTTTTTCATTGAGCACTCCCTGATGTTCTCTCAAGCCCCTCTATCAGGCTCGCGAAGCGCGCATATAAGCACCGTTTCTGCGCCTTTGGAACACCTCGTTTGCGTACCCCATGGGAAGCAGGAAAAGAATCTATGTCTTGCTCAAATCGCAGAAAAAATGAGCAATATTTTCTGCTCACGATATTATTAACGAAGACATTTTTTTATTGATCGGCCGCTTCTCGAAATGGGCGCCCGATGCGTGACGGCGCGAGATCTCCCGCCGTTCAAGCACGATGCGTGACGTCATCGGAGCATAAGATTTCGACGGCAAATCTTTCCCGGCCTTGCCGCTGGGGCAAGGCTTGCACGGCCGCCGATAGAGGCAATACATAGACGATGGACGGGATTTCCCGGAAAATCCGCGACCGGCGTGGAGGACGCTTCGTTTTGGAAGCGGGCGCCCAGATCGAAGGCGACAGGGAGAGACAGGTGGCAAAAGCAGCCAAGACGACAGGCCGGGCGAAAGCAAAGGCCAAGGCCGCCAGAAGCGATGCGCCCGAGTCTGCCAAGGCCGCCGCAGCGCCCAAGGCCAAGACGACCGCAAAGGCGGCACCTGCCAAGCCAGCGGCAAAGCCGGCCGCTGCCAAACCCGCAGCGGCAAAGGCCAAGGCGGCAGCCGCGAAAGTGGACAAGCCGCCAGCCGCAAAAGCAGCGGCCGCGAAGCCGACCACCGCCAAGCCTGCCCTCAAGGGCCTGCCGAAGGCGATCACCGAACTCACGGTCGGCCTGCCGGAAAAACCGTGGCTGAAAAGCTATCCGAAGGACATGCCGGCGGAGATCGGCGCCCTGCCCTACAAGTCCATCGGCGAGTTCCTTGTCGGCGCCTGCAAGCAATTCGCCGGACGGCCGGCCTTCGTGTGCATGGGCAAGTCGATCACCTATGCCGAGCTCGAGCGGCTCTCGGCCGCGTTCGGCGCCTATCTGCAGGCGCGAGGCCTGGAGAAGGGCGCGCGCGTGGCGCTGATGATGCCGAACGTGCTGCAATATCCGGTGGCGATGATGGCGGTGCTTCGCGCCGGCTACACCGTGGTGAACGTCAACCCGCTCTACACGCCGCGCGAACTGGAGCACCAGTTGAAGGATTCCGGCGCGCAGGCGATCGTCATTCTCGAAAATTTCGCCGGCACGCTGCAGGCGGTGATCGCCAGGACGCAGGTGAAGCATGTCATCGTCGCTGCGATGGGCGACATGCTGGGCGGCCTCAAAGGCGCCATCGTCAACCTCGTCGTGCGGCGGGTGAAGAAGATGGTTCCGGCATGGTCACTGCCCGGCCACGTCAAGTTCAACGCCGTGCTGAAAACCGGCGCGACCATCGCCTTCAAGCCGCCGGCGGTTTCGGGCGACGACATCGCCTTCCTGCAATATACGGGCGGCACCACCGGCATCTCGAAGGGCGCGACGCTGCTGCATCGCAACGTGCTTTCGAACGTCGCGCAGAATTCGCTGTGGGTGGAGGATGCCTACGCGGTCAAGCCGAAGCCGGCGCATCTCAACTTCATTTGCGCGCTTCCGCTCTATCACATCTTCGCCCTGACGGTGAACGCGCTGATGGGCATGCAGCAAGGCGCGCAGAACGTGCTGATCCCTAACCCGCGCGACATTCCGGGCTTCGTCAAGGAACTGGCGAAATACCCGATGCACATCTTCCCCGGCCTCAACACGCTGTTCAACGCGTTGCTCAACAACGAGGAATTCCGCAAGCTGGACTTCAAGCCGCTGATCCTGACGCTGGGCGGCGGCATGGCGGTGCAGAAGGGTGTCGCCGAGCGCTGGAGGGCGCTGACCGGGTGCCCGGTGAGCGAAGGCTACGGGCTGTCCGAAACCTCGCCGGTGGCGACCGCCAACAAGTTCAGCTCCAGCGACTTCACCGGCACGATCGGCCTGCCGCTGCCTTCGACGGAAATCGCCATCCGGGACGACGACGGCAACAACGTGCCGCTCGGCGAAGTGGGCGAGATCTGCATCCGCGGCCCGCAGGTGATGGCTGGCTACTGGAACCGGCCCGACGAGACCGCCAAGGTGATGACTGAGGACGGTTTCTTCAAATCCGGCGACATGGGCTTCATGGACGAGCGCGGCTACACCAAGATCGTCGACCGCAAGAAGGACATGATCCTGGTCTCGGGTTTCAATGTCTATCCCAACGAATTGGAAGAAGTGGTGGCGCATCACCCCGGCGTGCTGGAAGTGGCGGCGATCGGCGTGCCGGACGAGCATTCCGGCGAAGTGCCTAAATTGTTCGTGGTCAAGAAGGACCCGGCGCTCACCGTCGAGACGCTGATGGCTTACTGCCGCGAGAACCTGACCGGCTACAAGCGGCCGAGATACATCGAGTTCCGCGCCGAGTTGCCGAAGACGCCGGTCGGCAAGATCCTGCGGCGCGCGCTGCGGGAATAGGCTTGAGCAAGCCTTCCGAAAGCGTAACGCCGGAGCGAGCCACGAGGCTTGACCCGGCGGAATTCATCCAGGCAAACATGCGGCTCGCTCCGGTGCCCTCGCTGCCGGACATCCGCCTTTACCTTGCCCATCCCGGCAGCGGCCTGCGGCGGCTGCTCGAATCGGACGACGAAAGCGCAGCCGGGCCGCTGCCGCCCTACTGGGCCTATGCCTGGGCCGGCGGCGCGGTGTTGGCTCGCTATGTGCTGGACCATCCGGCGATCGTGGCCGGCAAGCGGGTGCTCGACCTCGGCGCCGGCTCGGGGCTGGTCGGCATCGCGGCGGCAAAAGCCGGGGCGCGCGAGGTGATCGCGGCGGAAATCGACCGCAACGGCGTCGTCGCGCTCCGCCTCAACGCGCAGGCCAACGGCGTCGCCATCCAGATATGCGATGACGACGTCACCGTCGGTCCGCCGCCGGCGGTCGACCTGGTGCTCGCGGGCGATGTGTTCTACAGCCGGGACGTCGCTCTGCGGGTTATCCCGTTCCTCGACCGCTGCCTGGTAGCCGGCATCAAGGCTCTGGTCGGCGATCCCCGCCGCAACGATCTGCCGCTGTCGCGGCTGCGGTTGCTGGCGGAGTATCAGGTGCCGGATTTCGGCGACGCGAAGGATGCTGCGACGAGGCCGAGCGGTGTGTTTTCGTTTGAGGCGGGAGAGCGCTGACGCGTCAAGTCAAACTCTGTTCAGAAAACGCAGCACCCGCTCCCACGTCTGCTCGGTCGCGGCCGGATCGTAGTCGGGCAAAGTTTCGTCGGTATAGAAGTGCCCCACGTCAGGGTATGTGAATACATTGGCAGCGACGCCAGTTTTCTCCGCCATTGCCGCCCAGCCGGCAACCTCTTCCGGGGGCGCGAACTGATCCGGATCAGCAACATGCACACTAATCGGAATCCCACGACGCGCGTTCCGCGGGATTTCCGCGAGGCCATGGAGAAGGATTATGCCGGCGGACAAAGCCCTGCCGGGCCACGTGCTGCCCACTACACCCGCACCCATCGAATGCCCGGCCAGGACGGCTGTTTCAGGCAGTGGTTCAAGCGCTGCTCGCGCACGCCTGCAGATCACCTCCCATCCGACCGTGCTCATGAGTTCAAAGCCGTCGTCAATCGAGCTGGCCGCAAGGCCCGCGTAGAGATCGGGCGTAACGACGATATGACCAGCCCCACGCATCCGATCGGCGGCGTCCATTTCAACCTTTCTGAGGCCAAGAACTGAATGAAACAGCGCAATCGTCGCCATGGCGCTTCTCGTCTCCACGAGACCCATCTCGGCCGCGGGCAGGAAAGCCCAAGGATTTGATCTTAATCCCAGGCCTTCCCCTTCAGACCGTCTCCTTGACCCGCTCCGAGAGGAAGTCCGGCAGGTCGGCAACCGAATCCAGGATGACGTCCGCCATCGGCGCCAGCGAGTCGCGTGTGCCGGTGCCGGAGAGGACGCCCACGGCCAGCCCGCAGCCGCCGGCGCGCGCCATTTCGAGGTCATGGCGGTTGTCGCCGACCATGGCGATCTCGCCCGGCTTCAACCCGGTCAAATCGCAAAAAGCGACCACCGTGTCGGGCGCCGGCTTGGAGTTCGCCACCGCATCGTAGCCGAAGGCCGCGTCGAAGAGCTGCGCTATGCCCAGCGTGGCGAGCGTCTTTTCGGCGCCGCTGGTCGAATCGTTGGTGGCAACACCCATCCGATAGGATCGTTTGTGCAATGTGCGCAGCGACTCGACAACGCCCGGCAACGCGACCGCCATCGATGAGCCTTGCACCGAGGTGATCTCGTTGAAGCGGGAGACGGCCAGCATCTGGTCTTCGTCGGACAGGCGCGGGAACCAGAGCTCGACGACATCCATGTTGGAGCCCGAGGCAAAGATCGAATCCGGCTTGAAGCGCTTGCTGACGAAATCGAAGCCGGCGGCGGCGAGCAGGCGATCGGCCTTCCAGCGATCGCCTTCAGCGGCGTCCATGGCCATGAAATCGGCGACACCAAGCCATGTTGCATTGAAATCGACAAGCGTGCCGTCCTTGTCGAACAGTATTCCCTTGATGTCCGCCAAGTCCCTTTACTCCCTGCCGCGCAATTGGCGGATATGAGCCACCAGTCCGGCCGTCGAGGCGTCGCGTTTTGCGGCAGTCTCCTTGCCCTCGACGACAGGCAGCAGGCCCGTCGCCAATTCCTTGCCGAGCTCGACGCCCCATTGGTCGAAGGAATTGATGTTGAACAGGGTGCCCTCGACGAAGACGCGATGTTCATAGAGCGCGATAAGCCGGCCCAACGTGCGCGGATCGAGCTTGCGGTAAAGGATGGTCAGCGAGGGGCGATTGCCCGAAAAGACACGGTGCGGCGCGATCCTGTCGACATCGGCCGGCTTCATGCCCTTGGCCAGCATCTGTGCGCGCGCCTCTTCCAGCGTGCGGCCCTTCATAAAGGCTTCCGACTGCGCCAGGCAGTTGGCAAGCAGGAGGTCGTGCTGGTGTTTCAGGTCGGGCTCGTGGCCAACGGCGGCGGCGAGGAACTCGACCGGGATAAAATCGGTGCCCTGGTGCAGGAGCTGGAAGAAGGCATGCTGGCCGTTGGTGCCGGGTTCGCCCCAGACCAGCGGGCCGGTCGGCGTGGCGACCGCGGTGCCATCCAGCGTGACGCTCTTGCCGTTCGATTCCATGTCGAGCTGCTGCAGATAGGCCGGCAGGCGCGACAGGCGCTGGTCGTAAGGAATGACGGCGCGGGCCGGATATTTGCAGACGACCCGGTGCCACCAGCCGATCAGCCCCAGCAACACCGGCAGGTTCTTGCGCATGGGTGCTGAGCGGAAATGCTCGTCCATCTCATGCGCGCCGTCGAGAAAGGCGCGGAAATTGCGCGGACCGACGGCGATCATCACCGGCAGGCCGATCGCGCTCCAGACCGAGTAGCGGCCGCCGACCCAGTCCCAGAAGCCGAAGACGCGATCCTGTTCGATGCCGAACTTCGCCACAAGGTCGAGCGCGGTCGAGACGGCGGCGAAGTGCTTGCCGACCGCTTCCTTGCCAAGCGCCTTCTGAACCCAATCGCGCGCCGTCTGAGCATTGGTCATCGTCTCGACGGTGGTGAAGGTCTTGGAGGCGATGATGAACAGGGTCGTTTCGGCAGACAGGCCCTTCAGCGTGTCATGGATATGGGCGCCGTCAATATTGGAGACGTAATGGGCGCGCGGTCCGTCATGGTAGGGCGCGAGCGCAAGCGTCACCATCGCCGGGCCGAGATCCGAGCCGCCGATGCCGATATTCACGATATCGGTGATCTTCTTGCCGGTGGCGCCAGCCGCCTTGCCGGAGCGGACGGCGTCGGCGAAAGCGCCCATGGCGTCGAGCACCGCGATCACGTCGGCCTTGGTGTCCTGGCCGTCGACCACGACGCTCGTGCCGGTCAGGTTGCGCAGCGCGGTGTGCAGCACGGCGCGGTTCTCGGTGATGTTTATCTTCTTGCCTTCGAACATGGCGGCGCGGCGGCCTTCGATATCCGCGGCGCCGGCGAGTTTCTCAAGCATCGTCATCGTATTTGCGTCGACCGCGCATTTCGACCAGTCGAGCAGAAGATCGCCGTCAATGGCGGAAAAGGTCTCGAAGCGCTTGGGATCGGCGGCGAAGGCCTCGCGCATCGAGCCCTTGGCAGCCGCGCGCTGATCACGCAGGGCGGCAAGTTGCTTGTCGAAAGATGACTGGTCCACTGGCGGGCTCCTGGCAGGTTTTTAGACTTATCTTAGCAGGCTGGATGTTTCCGGCGCGTGTCGTCGCGTCATTCTATTGAAGCCGATTTCCATTTCGTTCAAGCGCGGCAATGCCGCGCAGGATCACGCTTTGATGAGGCATGGTGCCGGGCGGTGAGGGCCTGGGAATTTCACAGCGACGATGCTTCGCATCGCGCTTAAACGCGCCGCGACGACGCTGCGCGTCGCGCTTGGATACTGCCGCGACGATGCTTCGCATCGCGCTTTATCGCGCGGCGACGACGCTGCGCGTCGCGCTTGATAGATCACTGGCATAAATCCCAGCGATCAGAAAAATTGATTGGCGCAACCCCTTATGCCACCCATACACTCCACTGGTCCAGCCAAGTGAAAACAGCTGGCCATCCGAGGAAGATTTCCCATGTCACAGCGCAATGACACGGCCATATGGTCCGGCCTGTTCCGGATTTCGGCTGAATCCGGCCAAACCCTCCAGGCACAGATCCGCCAGGCTATCGTCGCGGCCATTCTCGACCGACAGATCGCCGCTTCGATGCCGTTGCCGTCCTGCCGAATTCTCGCGGAAAAACTTGGCGTTGCCCGCGGTACGGTGGTTCTGGCCTTTCAGCAGCTGGTAGACCAAGGTTTCCTGGTGGCGCGCGAGCGGCGCGGCCATTTCGTCAATCCGGACGTGCTGGCCACTCCGGCCAAGCCGCACCAGAAGGCGCCGGACCAGCAGAACGAGATCGACTGGAAGGCGCGCCGGCAGATCGCCGCGAGCGACATGCCGCCGCCGGCCAAGCACGACAACTGGATCAAGTCCTCCTACCCGTTCGTCTATGGCCAGTTCGACCCGGCGCTGTTCCCGACCGCCGAATGGCGCGAGTGCAACCGCATGGCGCTGGCAGTGCTCGAGATCCGCAACTGGGCGTCCGACATGGTGGACCGCGACGATCCGCTGCTGATCGAGCAGATCCAGGCCAGGCTTCTGCCGCGGCGCGGCATCTTCGCCAATCCGGACGAGATCATCGTGACGTTGGGCGCGCAGAACGCGCTCTACATGCTGGCCACGCTGCTGATGACCAAGGGTTCGAAGGTGGCGATGGAGGATCCTGGCTATCCCGACGCCCGCTCGATCTTCCGCCTGGCCGGCGCCGACATCCAGCCGGTCCCGGTCGACCAGTCGGGCATCGTGACCTCTTCTATTCCCAATGATTCAGGCTTCGTGTTCGTCACGCCCAGCCATCATTGCCCGACCATGGTGCCCTTGTCGGCGGAGCGGCGGCAGGATCTGCTGGCGCGCGCCAACCGCCACAACCAGATCATCATCGAGGACGGCTATGACAGCCAACTGCTCGACGAGGCGCCGCAGCAGGCGCTGAAGAGCCTCGATCGCTCGGGCCGCGTCATCTATGTAGGCTCGATGTCGAAGACGCTGGCTCCGGGTCTCAGGCTTGGCTACATCGTGGCCTCGGCCGGACTGATCGCCGAGCTTCGCGCGTTGCGCCGGTTCATGCTCAGGCACCCGCCGGCGAACAACCAGCGCGCCGTTGCGCTGTTCCTGTCGCTCGGCCATCACGAGGCGCTGGTGCGCAGGCTTTCCACCGCCTTCGACGAGCGGCGCAAGCGTCTGGTCCATGCGATTTCCGCTTTCCTGCCAGAATGGCGCTCGACCGATTCGGCAGGAGGCACATCGCTCTGGCTGGAAGGGCCGCGCGGCACCGATTCACGCGGTCTGGCCGAAGCCGCCGCTTCGCGCAGCGTCATCATCGAACCCGGCGACCGGTTCTTCGACCGCAGCGAAAAGCCCTCTCGTTTCATGCGTTTGGGCATCTCCTCGATCTCGCTGCAGCATATCGAACCAGGCATCCGCGAACTCGCCACCGCCGCCGGCCGCAGGCCAGCGGCGGCCTGATCGCCGCAGACGTCCAAAAAAGAGCCGGCGCTGTGCCGGCTCTTTTTGTTTGGGCACACCCTTGTTGCTTTAGAATTCTGGCATATTCGACGGGATCGGTTGGCCCATAGGCTGTACCAATGCCGGCGGCATAGTCGAGGCCAGAAGGGGATGAGGCAGGCCGATGGTGGACCAACCGCCGCGTCCCGTCTCACAGATAAAGACAAAGGTGGAGTGCTTCCATGTCAGTGGCTCTTGAGAAGCAGGAAGCTGCGGCGGACCAGCGTTCGCGGCGTTCCGGCGGGCGCGAAGCGCGCCGTGCGATGCGGGCGGCGCCCTTAGCCGACGACATCCGCCCGGTGCGAGCGGGGCTTGAAGGCGGCAGCTACGGGCCATTGAGCCAGAATGACCGGGAACGCATCCACGAAGCGGTGCTGACGCTGCTGGAGACGGTCGGCTTCGCCAACGCCATCCCGTCCTGCATCGAAGCGCTGACCCGGGTCGGCGGCATTTATGGCGACGACGGCCGCATCCGGCTGCCGCGCGCGCTGGTGCTGGACACGGTCAGACGAGCGGCGCGCAATTTCACCCTCCATGGCCAGAATCCGAAGCATGACATGCTGATCCAGGGCAAACGCGTGCATTACGGCACGGCGGGCGCGGCGGTGCACCTGGTCGATGTCGAGAAGCGCGAATATCGCGAATCGCTGCTGCAGGATCTCTACGACGCCGCCCGTCTCGTCGATGGACTGGACAACATCCATTTCTTCCAGCGCACCATGGTGCCGCGCGACATTCCCGACCCGCTCGATATGGATTTCAATACTCTCTATGCCTGCGTGATGGGGACGTCCAAGCATGTCGGCACCTCGTTCACCGTGCGCGAGAACGTCAAGCCGGCGCTCGAAATGCTCTATGCCATCGCCGGCGGCGAGGAGAATTTCCGGGCGCGGCCGTTCGTGTCGAACTCGAACTGCTTCGTGGTGCCGCCGATGAAATTCGCCGAGGACGCCTGCGGCGTGCTCGAAGCCTGCGTCGAGGGCGGCATCCCGATCCTGCTTCTGTCGGCCGGCCAGGCCGGCGCCACCGCGCCGGCGGCGATTGCCGGCGCGGTGGTGCAGGCGGTGGCGGAAGTGCTGATGGGGCTGGTCTATGTCAATGCCATCAAGCCCGGGCATCCGGCGATCTTCGGCACATGGCCGTTCGTTTCCGACCTCAGGACGGGCGCCATGTCCGGCGGCTCGGCCGAGCAGGCGGTGCTGACGGCCGCCTGCGCGCAGATGGCGCAGTATTACGACCTGCCCGGCGGCTCGGCCGCCGGCATGTCGGACTCGAAGCTGCCCGACATCCAGGCCGGTTACGAGAAAGGCATCACCAATGTCATGGCGGGGCTGTCCGGCCTCAATCTCGTCTATGAATCGGCCGGCATGCATGCCTCGCTGCTCGGCTTCTGTCTCGAAAGCCTGATCATCGACAACGACATGCTCGGGCATTGCCTGCGCTGCGTGCGCGGCATCGAGGTGACCGACGACGCGCTGTCGATCAACACGATATCCGATGTCTGCACGAAGGGCCCGGGCCACTACCTCGGCAACGAGCAGACGCTGAAGCTGATGCAGACCGAGTATTTCTATCCCGCCGTCGGCGACCGTTTCTCGCCGAAGGAATGGAACGAAAAGGGCCGGCCCGACATCCTGTCGCGGGCAATCGCCGAGAAGAAACGCGTGCTCGCCGAGCGTTTCCCGCGCCACGTCCCGCGCCTGCTCGACGACAAACTGCGCGCCCGCTTCGGCGAGATGATCAAATTGCCGCGCAGCGGCATGGGCGGGTGAGCTTCATCATTCGGCACTCAGCCCGTAGCGCTCGACGACCTCGGCGTTGATCAGCTTGGCGTGCAGCGTCATCAGCACGATCTGCGCGTCGAAGCTGTCGCCGGCCTCCAGCGCCGCCTCGATGCGGCGCTCGACCGCCGATGTCGTCTCAGGGCCATTGGCCTGCTCGAACACTTGCGGTCCGGCGACGCAATAGCCGCAGAGCTGCGCCACCGACGCATAGGCGTCCGCCGGTGGCTCATCGGGCCAGCGGTCGTTCATCAAATTGACGATGGTGAGTTTTACGCCCTCGGGAACCAGGGCAGGATGCAGGTCGGCCTTGCGCAGCGCGTCATCGAGCTGGCGCAGGTCGCCGGAGCGGCCGAACATGCCGAGGAAGCCAAGGGAAGAACGCCGTTTCGCCACGATGGTCTCTCTCCTTCGCAAGCCGTGCCGAGATCGAGCTTATCTGTGGATGCCGGGGGGCCGAAACAAGGCATGGGAAAGGGCGGCCCGCTATCCGAAAGCCGCCCTCACGATTTAGCCGACTACAAGATCAGTGATTGTCGCGCGGCACGCCGCTGGTATGCGCGACGTCCTGATACTTCACCGCCGGCTTCAGCACCATGCCGGCCGAGAATTGGTCGACCATGCCGCGCTGGATCTCCTGCCACGGCGTCTGGTGCTTGGGATAGTGGTAGCCGCCATTGCCTTGCAGCGCGGCACGCCGCTTGGCGATCTCCTCGTCGCTGACCAGGATGTTGGCGGTGCCCTTCTTCAGGTCGATGCGGACGCGGTCGCCGGTCTTGAGCAGCGCCAGGCCACCGCCGATGGCAGCTTCCGGCGAGGCGTTGAGGATCGACGGCGAGCCGGAGGTGCCGGACTGGCGGCCGTCGCCGATACAGGCGAGCGCATGGATGCCCTTCTTGATGAGATAGGCGGGCGGCTGCATGTTGACGACCTCGGCGCCGCCCGGATAGCCGACCGGGCCGGCGCCGCGCATGAACAGGATCGTGTGCTCGTCGATGCCCTGCGCCGGATCGTCGATGCGGGCGTGGTAGTCTTCCGGACCGTCGAAGACCATGGCGTTGCCTTCGAAGGCCTCCGGGTCGTTCGGGTTGGAGAGGTAGCGCTCGCGGAATTCGGGCGAGATGCCACTGGTCTTCATGATGGCGGAATCGAACAGATTGCCCTTGAGATTGATGAAGCCGGCATTGGCCTTGAGCGGCTTGTCGGCGCTGCGGATGACATCGTGATCCTCGTTGACCGCGTCACGGCAATTGTCGCCCATCGTCTTGCCGTTGACGGTGACCGCGTCGGGATGCGGCAGCAGCCCGCCCTTCATCAGTTCGGCGACGACCGCCGGCACGCCGCCGGCATGGTGATAGTCCTCGCCAAGATACTCGCCCGTCGGCTGCAGGTTGACGAGGAGCGGGATGTCGAGGCCGATCTTCTGCCAGTCGTCATTGTCGAGCGGCACGCCGAGATGGCGGGCGATCGCGTTAAGGTGGATCGGCGCGTTGGTGGAGCCGCCGATCGCCGAGTTGACGACGATGGCGTTCTCGAAGGCCTGGCGGGTCATGATGTCGGAGGGCTTCAGGTCCTCATGCACCATCTCGACGATGCGCTTGCCGGTCTCGTAAGAAATCTGGCCGCGCTCGCGGTATGGCGCCGGAATGGCGGCCGAGCCCGGCAGCTGCATGCCGAGCGCCTCGGCCAGCGAGTTCATGGTGGTCGCCGTGCCCATGGTGTTGCAATAGCCGGTCGACGGCGCCGAGGAGGCGACGATATCCATGAACTCGTCATAGCCGATCTCGCCGGCCGACAGGCGCTGGCGTGATTCCCACACGATGGTGCCGGAGCCGGTGCGCTTGCCCTTGTGCCAGCCATTGAGCATCGGGCCGACCGACAGCGCTATGGCCGGAATGTTGACGGTGGCGGCCGCCATCAACAGCGCCGGCGTGGTCTTGTCGCAACCGATGGTGAGCACGACGCCGTCGAGCGGATAGCCGTAGAGCACCTCGACGAGGCTCAGATAGGCAAGGTTGCGGTCGAGCGCCGCGGTGGGGCGCTTGCCGGTCTCCTGGATCGGATGGCACGGGAACTCGAACGGGATGCCGCCCATCGAGACGATGCCTTCGCGCACGCGCTTTGCAAGCTCGAGGTGGTGCCGGTTGCAGGGCGAAAGGTCGGAACCGGTCTGCGCGATGCCGATCAGCGGCTTGCCCGACATCAGCTCGGCGCGCGTCAGGCCGTAGTTCAGGTAGCGCTCGAGATAGAGCGCCGTCATGCCCGGATTGTCGGGATTATCGAACCACTCCTGCGAGCGAAATTTCTTCTTCTTGGTGGGGGCGCCTGCCATGATGGTCTCCGTATTTGTATGACAAATCGATAGGACAATGCGTCCATGCAGGCAAGAGGCAGGCGCGCCGCGACCCGGACTTTGGTGCGATAGACTTGTTTCGGACCACGCGCTACGACCAATCAGCATCAGCAATCCGGGAGGTCTTGATGGCTTTGGTGATCGAAGGCGAGGAGCGGATCGCCGCACCCATAGAGAAAGTGTGGGAAGCCCTCAACGACCCGGACATCCTGAAGGTGGCGATACCCGGCTGCCAGAGCCTGGAGAAGAATTCGAATACCGAGATGGCGGCCACCGTGGTGCTGAAGATCGGGCCGATCAAGGCGACCTTCAACGGCGAAGTCACGCTGAAGAATCTCAAGCCGCCGCATTCCTACACCATCCAGGGCGAAGGCAAGGGCGGCATTGCCGGCTTCGCCAAGGGTGGCGCCGACGTCACGCTGACCGCCGACGGGCCGGACGCGACCGTGCTCAAATACGCCGCCAAGGCCGAGGTCGGAGGCAAGATCGCGCAACTCGGCAGCCGGCTGATCGAGTCGACATCGAAGAAACTTGCGGGGCAGTTCTTCTCGGCGTTCGGCGAGAAGGTCGGCGCCTGACCCTCTCCGCGAGGGTTACTCGAACACGATGCTCGGCACGGCGGCTTCGGCCGCGCCGCGCTCTTCCTGGACTCGCTCCCAGACCTTGCTTGCGATGTCGCGATAGATCTTCGCCTCGGCACCGTCCGGCTTGGAGGCAACGACCGGCGTGCCGGCATCCGAGCTTTCACGGATGCCCATCTCCAACGGCACCTCGCCGAGGAAGGTGACGCCAAGGCGTTCGGCCTCGCGGCGCGCGCCGCCATGGCCGAAAATGTCGTAGCGCTTGCCGGTGTCCGGCGCGAGGAAATAGCTCATGTTCTCGACGATGCCGAGCAGCGGCACGTCGACCTTCTTGAACATGTTGAGGCCCTTGCGCGCGTCGATCAGCGCCAAGTCCTGCGGCGTCGAGACAATGACGGCGCCGGCGAGCGGCACTTGCTGGGCCATGGTGAGCTGGGCGTCGCCAGTGCCGGGCGGCATGTCGACGACAAGCACGTCGAGCGAGCCCCATTCGACCTCGCGCAGCATCTGCGTCAACGCCGACATCACCATCGGGCCACGCCAGATCATCGGCGTCTCCTCATCGACGAGGAAGCCCATCGACATCACCTTGAGGCCGTAATTCTGCATCGGCTTCAGCACCTTGCCGTCGACGGTCTGCGGGCGGCCATGGATGTTGAGCAGCCGCGGCATCGACGGACCGTAGATGTCGGCATCGAGCACGCCGACCTGCAGCCCGTTGGCGGCAAGGCCGAGCGCCAGGTTGACCGCGGTGGTCGATTTGCCGACGCCGCCCTTGCCCGAAGCCACCGCGATGATGGCATCGATGCCGGGCACGCCGCGCCTGCCATGGCTCTGCGATGCTGGCGCGTGCGGCGCCGGACGCTGCGGAGCAACCTGCGGCGCCGGGCGTGGCGGCGCTGCCGGTGAAGACGGTCCCGGCGCTGGGCGCGGCCGAACCGGCGCTTCCATGCCGCCGCCCTTTTTCTCGGCGGTCAACGCGACGACGGCGTTGGCGACGCCGGGGATCGCTTTCACCGCACGCTCGGCGGCGGTGCGCAACGGCTCCAGCTCCTGCGCGCGGGCAGCGGGAACGGTGATCGAGAAAAATACCTTGGAATCGGCGATGAATATCTCCGAGACCATGCCGAGATCGACGATGTTGCCGGTGAAGTCAGGCCCGTTCACCGTTTTCAGGCGCTCGATGACGGATTCCTTGGTGACGGCCATGATTTTCTTCCTCGGCGTTCGGGGTGTCAGATAGTGCAGTTTCCCGCGAGAACCAAGCCGTGGAACAATCGCTTGTCCGAGGTGCTCCCGAAAACGACGGCCCACGTCGGATTTGCCGGATGAGGCTCCCGACGGACCGGCAGTCCTGGCTTGTCATGGCCAAACGGCCCGCCTGCCCTATTTCGGTTACCTGAGCGAGGACACGGACAATCCGGGAAGGAGACGGCCATGCTCGAAAACAGCAACGCGACGGCCAATCTCGCGGTCAAGGACCTGGCGAAAGCAAAGGCCTTCTATGAAGGCACGCTGGGCCTCAGGCAGGTGGACGACATGGGCGGCGAGCTGATCGTCTACAAAAGCGGCGACACGCTCATCAACGTCTATCATTCGCAATTTGCCGGCACCAACAAGGCGACAGCGGTAACCTGGGCGGTCGGCAACGAGATCGGCGTAATCGTCAAATCGTTGAAGTCGAAGGGCGTCACCTTCGAGCACTACGAGATGCCCGGCCTATCGCTTGAGGGCGATATCCATGTCGGCGACGGCATGAAGGTCGCCTGGTTCAAGGACCCTGACGGCAACATCCTGAACCTCGCGGGCAAATAGCTCCGCGGTCGGGATCCGGGCGCATCATCCGGCCAACCGCGTAGCGAGATAGGTGAGCGCGGAAATCGCCGCCGTCGCCGGCAAGGTGACCACCCAGGCGACGACGATGTTGCCGGCGATGCCCCAGCGCACGGCGGAGACGCGACGGGCGGCGCCCACGCCGATAATGGCGCCGGTGATGGTGTGGGTGGTCGAGACCGGGACACCGAGCCAGGTGGCGGCGAAAAGCGTTATGGCGCCGCCCGACTCGGCGCAAAAACCCTGCATCGGGTTCAGCCGCGTGATCTTCGATCCCATCGTATGGACGATGCGCCAGCCGCCAAACAGCGTGCCCAGCGCCAGCGCCGACTGGCAGGTGAGGACCACCCACAGCGGCACATAGAAAGTCTGGCCGAGCGCGCCTTGCGAATAGAGCAGCACGGCGATGATGCCCATGGTCTTCTGCGCGTCATTGCCGCCATGCCCAAGCGAATAGAGCGAGGCGGAAAAGAACTGCAGCACGCGAAACGAACTGTCGACGGCGAACGGCGTCTGGCGCACGAACAGCCAGGAGACCACGAGAACGAGGAGGAGCGCAAGGACAAATCCGGTCGCCGGCGAGAGCACGATCGCCGCGACCGTCTTGCCGAGCCCCGACCAGACGATGGCGCCGGTTCCGGCCTTGGCGACGCCGGCGCCGACCAGGCCGCCGATCAGCGCGTGCGAACTGCTTGACGGAATGCCCGCGACCCAGGTGACGATGTTCCAGACGATGGCGCCGACAAGTGCTGAGAAAATCACCGCCGGCGTGACGATACTGGCATCGACGATGCCTTTTCCCACCGTTTCGGCGACATGCAGGCCGAAAAACAGGAAGGCGATGAAATTGAAGAAAGCTGCCCACAACACCGCGTAATGCGGCCTGAGCACCCGGGTGGAGACGATGGTCGCGATCGAATTGGCGGCATCGTGCAGGCCGTTGAGGAAATCGAAGAACAGCGCCACGACAACGAGGCCGACCAACAGGGGAAAAGCGATCGTGGCGTCCATCGCCTATACGTTCTCGATCACGATGCCGCTGATCTCGTTGGCGACGTCCTCGAAGCGGTCGACCACTTTTTCCAGTTGGCCATAAATCTCGCTGCCGATCAGATAAGCCATCGGGTCGCTGCGGCCGTGACGCTTGAACAGATCCTTCAGGCCCTGCTCGTGCAGATCGTCGGCGCGGCCCTCGACGCGCATGACCTCCTCGGCGATGGCATTGAGGCGTACGGCGTTGGCGCCGACCTTGCCGAGCAGCGGGATGGCCTCTGCGACCAATCGGGCGGCTTGGACGATGACGTCACCCATTTCCTGCATCAGGGGGTCGAACTCCCTCACCTCGAACAGCTTCACCGTCTTGACGGTCTTGTGCATCATGTCGATGGCGTCATCCATCGACTGGATCAGATCCTTGATGTCGCCGCGGTCGAAGGGCGTGATGAAGGAGCGCCTGACGGCAAGCAGAACCTCGGCCGTGATGCCGTCAGCTTCGTCTTCGAGATCGATGATCCTTTGACACCAGCGGTCGATGTCCTTGCCATGGAGAAGCTGCTCGAGGGCCTCGGCGCCGCCGACCACGGTGCGCGAATGCCGCTCGAACAGATCGAAGAAGCGATCTTCGCGCGGCAACAGCTTGCGAAACCAGCCCAGCATCTCGTCCTCCTGCATCCTCCTATCCCACATACCGCCGTGCGGGGCTTGGGAAAACAGATAGCCGGCTCAAAAATGTGGACGACGTCCGATTGTGCGTGCGACTTGCGCGGCAAGGCGATTTCCCCGACCTTGGGCAAACCGTGGTGGATCGGATGGCATGATCGACAAGCTGGAATTCTTCATCGCTTTGGCCAAGGAGGAGCATTTCGGCCGGGCCGCGGAGGTGTGCGGCGTCACCCAGCCGACGCTGTCGGCCGGCATCAAGCAGCTCGAAGAGCAGCTCGGCGTCATGCTGGTGCTGCGCGGCTCCCGCTTCCAGGGCCTGACGCCGGAGGGCAAGCAGGTGCTGGGCTGGGCGCGCCGCATCGTGGGCGACACAAGGACGATGCGCGAGGAGATGCGGGCGGCTCGCCACGGTCTTGCCGGCCGCATCCGCATCGCCGCAGTCCCGACCGCCCTTGCCATGGTGGCGCGGCTGACGACGCCGTTCCGCGAAAAGCATCCGGGCGTCACCTTCTCGGTCCTGTCGCGCACATCGATCGAGGTGTTGACGCTGCTCGGCAATTTCGATGTCGATGCCGGCATTACCTATCTCGACAACGAGCCGCTCGGGCGCGTCACCAGCGTGCCGCTCTATGACGAGCGCTACCAGCTGATCACGGCGGTCGGGAACCCCTATTCCGACCGCGACAAAGTGACATGGGCCGAGATCAGCCATCTGCCGCTCTGCCTGCTGACGCCGGATATGCAGAACCGGCGCATCATCGACCAGCATCTGGCGGAAGCCGGCGTGCAGGTGCGCCCGACGCTGGAGTCGAATTCGATGATCGTCCTGTTCTCGCATATAAGGACCGGCAAGTGGTCGTCGATCATGCCGCTCAACCTCGCGGAAACGTTCGGCTTTTCCGAACCCATCCGGGCCATTCCCATCGTCGAACCGGACGCCAGCCACACGGTCGGGCTGGTGGCCGCTCAGCGCGAGCCGCACACGCCGCTGGTGCAGGCGCTGCTGGACGAGGCGATGACGCTGGCGGACGATTTCCGCACCCATCGCTAGGCTAGAGATTGCGGGCTGCCTAATTTCGATAGAAAATTTCTATCGAGCAACGGGAGCGCTTTATTGATTTCGGAGGTTTCCTCTGATTTCCTAAGGACTTAGCGATATTGCGTCCATGCATGTCGTTGACCCAAAATCGCTGCAGAGTTTGGGCGACATATGATTGGATGCCACGACCCAGGGAGGGCGCTGCGTGACCATGCAGGCCGCAAGTACCGAGATCGCGTCGCGCACGGCGGCGATCATTGACCAGATGAAGGGCCTCGAGGGCCCGTTGCTGCCGATCCTGCACAGCATACAGGAAGAGTTCGGGCACGTTCCGAAGGACGCGCTGCCGGTGATCGCCGATGGGCTGAACCTCTCCCGGGCCGAGGTGCACGGCGTCGTCAGCTTTTATCACGACTTCCGCGCCAAGCCCGCCGGCCGGCACGTGCTGAAGCTCTGCCAGGCCGAAGCCTGCCAGTCGATGGGTTCGGACGCCGTCGCGGCCAAGGTCAAGCAGTTGCTCGGCATCGATTTCCACGAGACCGCGCGCGACGGATCGGTTACACTGGAGCCGGTCTACTGCCTCGGGCTTTGCGCCTGCTCGCCGTCGGCGATGCTCGACGGCGAAGTCATCGGCCGGCTCGATGACGAGAAGATCGAAGAGATCGTCGCGGAGGTGCGTTCATGATCCCGCGGATCTATATCCCGGCGGATTCCGGCGCGCTGGCGCTCGGCGCCGAGAAGGTCGCCAAGGCGATCGAGAAGGAGCTGAGCGAACGCGGCGTCGAAGCCAAGATCGTGCGCAACGGCTCGCGCGGCGCTTATTTCCTGGAGCCGATGGTCGAAGTGGCGACGGCCAATGGCCGCGTCGCCTACGGACCGGTCAAGCCGTCCGACGTCAAGAGCCTGTTCGACAGCGGCTTTCTCACAGGCGGCCATCACAAGCGCTGGCTGGGCTCCCCCGACAAGATCCCCTTCTTCGCCAAACAAACGCGGCTGACCTTCGCGCGCTGCGGCGTTATCGATCCGTTGTCGCTCGACAGCTACAAGTCGCATGGCGGCCTGGCGGGCCTGCAAAACGCAGTCGCAATGGCGCCGGCCGATGTCGTCAAGCAGGTTACCGAATCCGGCCTGCGCGGCCGCGGCGGCGCAGGCTTCCCGACCGGCATCAAGTGGAAGACGGTGCTGGATACGGCAGGCGAACAGAAATACATCGTCTGCAACGCCGACGAGGGCGACAGCGCCACTTTCGCCGACCGCATGATCATGGAAGGCGATCCCTTCGTGCTGATCGAAGGCATGGCGATCGCCGGCATCGCCACCGGCGCGACCAAGGGTTTCGTCTATATCCGCTCGGAATATCCGCATGCGGTGGCGACGATGAACAAGGCGGTCGCGATCGCCCGCAAGGCGGGCGTGCTCGGCGTCAATGTGCTGGGTTCGCCCAACGCCTTCGACATGGAAATCCGCGTCGGCGCCGGCGCCTATGTCTGCGGCGAGGAAACCTCGCTGTTGAACAGCCTGGAAGGCAAGCGCGGCGTGGTGCGCGCCAAGCCGCCGCTGCCGGCCATCCAGGGCCTGTTTGGCAAGCCGACGGTGATCAACAATGTGATCAGCCTGGCCTCGGTGCCGATCATCATGGACAAGGGCGCCGCCTACTACAAGGATTTCGGCATGGGCCGCTCGCGCGGCACGATCCCGATCCAGATCGCCGGCAACGTCAAGCATGGCGGCCTGTTCGAGACGGCCTTCGGCCTGACGCTCGGCGAGATCGTCGACGACATCGGCGGCGGCACGGCTTCGGGGCGACCGGTGAAGGCGGTGCAGGTCGGCGGTCCGCTCGGCGCCTATTTCCCGCGCGCGCTGTTCGACACGCCGTTCGACTACGAGGAATTCGCCAAGCGTGACGGACTGATCGGCCATGCCGGCATCACCGTGTTCGACGACACGGCCGACATGCTGAAGCAGGCGCGCTTCGCCATGGAATTCTGCGCCATCGAAAGCTGCGGCAAGTGCACGCCCTGCCGCATCGGCTCGACACGCGGCGTCGAGGTTCTCGACAAGGTCGCGGCGGGAATAGAGGCGGAGAAGAACCTCGCGCTGGTCACCGACCTCTGCAACACGATGAAGTTTGGATCGCTTTGCGCGCTGGGCGGTTTCACGCCCTACCCGGTGATGAGCTCGATCACGCATTTCCCCGAGGATTTCAAGCCGGCGCCTGCGCGCGTGGCTGCTGAATAGGAGCTGGCAGATGAACATCAAGGCCGACTTCCCGACACTCATCGAAGAGATCGACTACGGAACGCCAGAATCGAAAGCGACGAAGCAGGTCACGCTGACCGTCGACGGGCAAAGCATCACCGTGCCGGAAGGCACGTCGATCATGCGCGCGGCGATGGAGGGCGGGGTCGAGATTCCGAAGCTCTGCGCCACCGACATGCTGGACTCCTTCGGCTCCTGCCGCGTCTGCCTGGTCGAGATCGAAGGGCGCGGCGGCACGCCGGCCTCCTGCACGACGCCGGTCGGCGAAGGCATGGTGGTGCGCACGCAGTCGGACCGGCTCGACGCCATCCGCCGTGGCGTCATGGAACTCTATGTCTCCGACCATCCGACCGGCTGGAACGAGAAGGCCGGAACCGGCGCCAGCGAATTCGACGCGGTGGCGAAGTCGGTCGGCCTGAGCGAGAACCGTTACGGCGTCGAAGGCCGTAACCACGTCAAGGAAGAAGGCGGCGTGGCGCCGGGCCACGGCTCTTTGGCCGTCGACTATATCGCCCGCGACGAATCCAACCCCTATTTCACCTACGACCCGGCGCAATGCATTGTCTGCTCGCGCTGCGTGCGCGCCTGCGAAGAGGTGCAGGGCACTTTCGCGCTGACCATCGAGGGCCGCGGCTTCGAGTCCCGCATGGTCGCCGGCATGCATGAGGACTTCATCACTTCGGAATGCGTCTCCTGCGGCGCCTGCGTGCAGGCCTGCCCGACCGACGCACTGCGCGAGAAGACGGTGCTCGAAAAGGGCATGCCGGAGCGCTCGGCGGTCACCACCTGCGCCTATTGCGGCGTCGGCTGCTCGTTCAAGGCCGAGGTGAAGGGCGACGAAGTCATCCGCATGATGCCCTACAAGGATGGCAAGGCCAACCACGGCCATTCCTGCGTCAAGGGCCGTTTCGCGTATGGCTATGCCACGCACAAGGATCGCATCCTGTCGCCGATGGTCCGCGAGAAGATCACCGATCCGTGGCGCGAGGTAAGCTGGGAAGAGGCGATCGCACATACGGCGAAGGAGTTCCGCCGCATCCAGTATCAATACGGACGCACAGCGATCGGCGGCATCACCTCCTCGCGCTGCACGAACGAGGAGACCTATCTCGTCCAGAAGCTGGTGCGGCAGGGCTTCCGCAACAACAATGTCGACACCTGCGCGCGCGTCTGCCACTCGCCGACCGGCTATGGGCTCGGCCAGACCTACGGCACGTCCGCCGGCACGCAGGATTTCGATTCGGTCGAGTTCACCGACGTCGCCGTCATCATCGGCGCCAACCCCGTTTCAGCTCATCCGGTGTTCGCCTCGCGGCTGAAGAAGCGGTTGCGCCAGGGCGCCAAGCTGATCGTGCTCGATCCGCGCCGCACCGAGATGGTCAAGTCCACCCATGTCGAGGCGGACTATCACCTGCCGCTGAAGCCCGGCACCAACGTGGCGGTGCTGACAGCGCTGGCGCATGTCATCGTCACCGAGGGCCTGTTCGACGAAGCCTTCATCCGCGAGCGCTGCGACTGGGCCGAGTTCCAGGACTGGGCGTCGTTCGTGGCCCTGCCGGAGAACAGCCCCGAGGTTGTCGGCAAGCTGTCCGGTGTAGATCCCGAACTGATCCGGGGCGCCGCGCGCCTCTATGCCACCGGCGGCAACGGCGCGATCTATTACGGCCTCGGCGTCACGGAGCACAGCCAGGGCTCGACCACGGTGATCGCGATCGCCAACCTCGCCATGGCCACCGGCAATATCGGCCGGCAAGGCGTCGGCGTGAACCCGCTGCGCGGCCAGAACAATGTGCAGGGCTCCTGCGACATGGGTTCGTTCCCGCATGAGCTGCCGGGCTACCGCCATATCTCGGGCGAAGCGGTGCGCGACATCTATGAGAGCCTGTGGGGCGTGAAGTTGGACGATGAGCCCGGCCTGCGCATCCCCAACATGCTGGACGCCGCCGTCGACGGCTCGTTCAAGGGCATCTACATCCAGGGCGAGGACATCCTGCAGTCCGATCCCGACACCAAGCATGTCGCCAGCGGCCTCGCCGCTATGGAATGCGTGGTCGTGCACGACCTCTTCCTCAACGAGACGGCGAACTACGCGCATGTCTTCCTGCCGGGCTCGACCTTCCTCGAGAAGGACGGCACCTTCACCAATGCCGAGCGCCGCATCAACATGGTGCGCAAGGTCATTGAGCCCAAGGCACGCTACGCCGACTGGGAAGCGACGCAGGAGCTTGCCCGCGCCATCGGGCTCGACTGGAACTACACGCATCCGTCGCAGATCATGGACGAGATCGCCAAGACGACGCCGAGCTTCGCCGGCGTCTCCTTCGAGCTGCTCGACCGCGTCGGTTCCGTGCAGTGGCCCTGCAACGAGAAGGCGCCGCTCGGCACGCCGATCATGCATGTCGACGGCTTCGTGCGCGGCAAGGGCAAGTTCATCCGCACCGAATATGTGGCGACGGACGAGCGGACCGGCCCGCGCTATCCGCTGCTGCTCACCACTGGCCGTATCCTGTCGCAGTACAATGTCGGCGCGCAGACCAGGCGTACCGAGAACGTCATGTGGCATGCCGAGGACCGGCTGGAGATCCACCCGCATGACGCCGAGGTCCGCGGCGTCCGCGACGGCGACTGGGTGCGGCTGGCTAGCCGTTCGGGCGAAACCACGCTGCGCGCGCTGATCACCGACCGCGTCTCGCCCGGCGTCGTCTACACGACCTTCCACCATCCGGACACGCAGGCCAACGTGATCACCACCGACTTCTCGGACTGGGCGACCAACTGTCCGGAATACAAGGTCACCGCCGTGCAGGTGGCGCCGTCCAACGGGCCGACCGACTGGCAGAAGGACTATAACGAACAGGCCAAGCAGAGCCGCCGCATCGCCCCGCTGGAGGCGGCGGAGTAGCCTTGGGCAAGGCATTCGACCATGAGAATTTCGATCTTGGCGGTTGATCGACCCCCACTCCGTCGAGCGTAGCGCGACACCACTCCCCCCATCGACGGGGGGGAGGAAAGGCGCCGGCCGCGCCAGTTGCTGCGAAGGATGGGCAGGCCCGAGGGATGCGCCTCGTGACGAACGAACGCCCTCCTATCTCTCAGACCTCTCGTCTCGCGCATCGCGCTGGCGGCACCGCGGCCGCGAACCGCATGGTGCCGGAAGAGACGCCGGTGGCGTTTTCCTTTGCCGGCACCACGCATGCGGTGATGATGGCGAGCCCCGCCGATTTCGAGGATTTCGCGCTCGGCTTCTCGCTGACCGAAGGCATCATCGCCGACCCTGCGGAGATCGAGGCGATCGAAGTCGAGGATCTCGGCGCCGGCATCGATATCCAGATCAGGCTCAAGGACAAGGCCAATACGCGTTTCCAGGCGCGGCGGCGCCGGCTGGCCGGGCCGGTCGGCTGCGGCTTGTGCGGCATCGAATCCATCGAGGAAGCAATGCGCTCGGTCGACGTGGTCGGTGCGTCGAAGCTTACGCTCAACGCCGAGGACGTCACCCGTTCGGTCAAGCTGCTGTCGAAGCAGCAGCCACTGCACACTGAAACCGGCGCGGTGCACGCGGCCGGCTTCTATGTGCCCGGCAAGGGCATCGTGATGGCGCGAGAGGATGTCGGCCGCCACAATGCGCTGGACAAGCTCGCCGGCGCGCTGGCCAGGGCCGGCATCGACGGCTCGAGCGGCGCCGTTGTCGTGACCTCGCGCGTCTCGGTGGAGATGGTGCAGAAAACGGCGGCCATCGGCGCCGCGATCATCATGGCGGTTTCGGCGCCGACCGCGCTTGCCATCCGCACGGCGGACGCCGCCGGCATGACGCTGGTGGCGCTGGTGCGCGGCGACGATTTCGATATTTTCACCCATCCCGACCGAGTGGCTTGCGGAGTTGCCAAGCATGTCGCATGACGAAGATCACATCACCAGCACCGCGGAAAAGCTGGTGCGCATGGCCAACCAGATCGCAGCGTTCTTCCATTCGAAGCCGCGCGAGGAAGGCATTGCCGGGGTTGCCGAGCACATCAACAAGTTCTGGGAGCCACGGATGCGGCGCCAGTTCTTCGAGATGCTGGACAGCGGCACCGCGAATTTCGACGACCTCGTGATCGCCGCCTCGGCCAAGATCAAGCGGCCGATCACCCCGGCCGAGGCCGACGCGAAGCTTGGACTCAAGGCCTTCCCGGCCGACATCGCCGCTTCGCAAGAATAGCCGCGGCTCTAGACGGCCTTATATTTCTTTCTGCTAAAGTTTAGGCTGCCGCTATCGCCGCGGCTCTGCTATGTTTGACGATCAGAAATCGTCAGGCCAGGCGGAAGAACTTGTGAGGCCGATCGAGACCCGATATGCCCGTAGCGGCGATGTGCGGATCGCCTATCAGGTGGTCGGCCAAGGCGCGTTCGATCTGGTCTTCGTGCCGGGCTTCATCTCCAATCTCGACCTGCACTGGGAAGACGAAGGTTACAGCCGCCTGTTGAAACGGCTTTCCGCCTTCTCGCGGCTGATCCTGTTCGACAAGCGCGGCACCGGGCTTTCCGACCGTGTCGATACCCGGCATCTGCCCAGCCTCGAGACCCGCATGGACGACGTGCGCGCGGTGATGGACGCCGCCGGCAGCGGCCGGGCGGCGATCCTCGGCGCTTCGGAAGGCGCGCCAATGGCGATGCTGTTCGCCGCCACCTATCCGGAACGGACGCGCGCGCTGGTGCTCTACGGCGGCTACGCGCATTTCCACAAATGGGTGATGCCGCCGGAACGGCTGGAGGCCTTTATCGAAACGGCGGAAACATCATGGGGCACCGGCGCGACGCTGCCGAATTTCGCACCGGGCCGGGTGGACGATACCCATTTCACCCATTGGTGGGCGCGGTTCGAGCGGCTGTCGGCCAGCCCGACGGCCGCGGCGGCGCTCGCCCGCATGAACGCCGATATCGACGTGCGCGGCATCCTGGCGATGATCAGCGCGCCGACGCTGCTCATCCATCGCCGCAACGACGCCCGTGTCGACCCCGACGCCAGCCGCTTCCTTGCCAAGAAAATTCCCCACGCCCGGCTGGTCGAGATACCCGGGCGCGACCATCCGATCTGGACCGGCGATGTCGATCGCGTGGCCGACCTAGTCGAGGAATGCCTCACCGGCGAGCCCGCCGTGGCCGACACCGAGCGCGTGCTCGCAGCGCTGCTGGTGACGCGCATCTACGACACCGCCAAGCTCGGCGATCGCATGTGGAGCGAGCGCAGCCAGCGCTTCCAGGAAACCTGGCGGCTTCTGGTCAGCCGCCATGGCGGACGCACGGCCGGCACGCATGGCGAATTGATGATCTCGCGCTTCGACGGGCCGGCGCGCGCCATACGCTGCGCCGCGGCGTTGCGCGAGGCGGCGCAGCAGATCGGCGTGGCCAGCGCGCAAGGCGCGCATGTCGGCGAGATCGAAATGCGCGGCCAGCCGGTCGGGCTGACGGCGCGGGTGACGATGCAGCTCGCCACCCACGCCGGACGCGGCGACATCCTCGCCTCGCGGCTGGTCGCCGACCTCGCCGTGGGCTCCGGCCTGCATTTCATCGATGCCGGCCGTGTCAGCCTCGATGAGCTGGATGAGCCCCTGCCGGCGGTTCTGGCGACGTCGGAGCAGCATCTGGAGCCGGCCTGTCGGACCAAGCCAAAGCCTGCCGAGCCGGCGGCGCTGACCGCGCGCGAAAGCGAGGTGGTGAACCTGGTCGCCGATGGCAAGAGCAATGCGGCGATCGCCGCCGAGCTCAGCCTCAGCGAGCACACGGTCAAGCGCCATGTCGCCAATATCCTGCTCAAGCTCGATCTGCCGTCACGAGCGGCGGCGGCGGCATTTTCAGCCAGGCACCCTGGCCCGGACGGGCCATGAGAGCCATGGCGCTTTCGGGGGAAGCGGTCGGGGTGCGGTAGGCGATATCAATTCTCCCCATGCAGGCCGGGCGATGTCGCCGAAGGTGCACTGCGAAATGGAGGATGAAGTGCTGAAACTCAGTCGCAAGATCGGATTGCTGGCATTTGCCGCGGGCGCATTGCTGGCCATCACCCCGGCGCATGCCGAAGACGCTTCGGCCACCGCCGCCTACAAGGACATCCAGGCCACCCTCGGCTCGGTGCCCGACATGTTCAAGACTTTGCCCGATGTCGCGGTCGCCGGCGCCTGGGCCGAGATCAAGGGCGTGCAGCTCAACCCGAACACCGCGCTCGACGGCAAGACCAAGGAGCTGATGGGGCTTGCGGTCGCCTCGCAGATCCCCTGCCAATACTGCATCTATTTCCACACCGAGGCGGCCAAGCTCAACGGCGCCAGCGACGAGGAGATCAAGGAAACGATCGCGATGGCGGCAATCGTTCGCCATTGGTCGACGATGCTCAACGGCAGCCAGGTCGACCTCGCCACTTTCAAGAAGCAGACCGACGGCGTCTTCGCGGCCGTCAAGGCGAAGTCGCAGTGAACGAAATCCCTGGCCGGCGATGAACGCCGGGCAGCGCTTCCCTCGTCAACAACATGGAGGATAACATGCTGACCAAGACCCAAACCGTGGACGGCGCGGCGATCAAGAAGGCGATCGAAGGCCGTGACGGCAAGCTGCTGTCGAGCTTCTACAATGACGATGCGCTGGTGCGGGTGATCGACCGCAACAACCCGCCGAGCAAGCCGCGTGAGATCCGCGGACGCGCGGCGATCAGCACCTTCTGGGACGACATCTGCAGCCGGGCGATGACCCACAAGGTCGACACCACGATCGCCGAGGGCGACAGCCTCGCTTTCACCCAGGCCTGCGCCTATCCGGACGGCACAAAGGTGTTCTGCGCCGCAATGCTGGAGCTGAAGAACGGCCGCATCGCGCGGCAGACCGTCGTGCAGGCCTGGGACGAATAGATCAACCGCGGGCTCAACCGCAAATCAGGGAGGAGAAGGAAAATGTTCAGTGCCAGATGGCAGATCGACGCCAAGTTCGGACACAAGCAGACGGTGCTCGAATTGCTCAAGAAATGGGAGCGCGAGATCGGCTCGCAGGTCGGCATCGCCGATCTCGGGTTCCAGATCATGACCGGCTCGATCGGCGCGCGCGAGGCGACGGTCGAGTCGCATCACCAGGTCGAGAGCCTGGCCCAGTTGGAGGCGTTCTTCGCCAAGATCAACAAGATCGACGCCCACGCCAAATGGGGCAAGGAGATGGAGCCCTATGTCGTGTCGGGCACCAGCCTCTGGAATATCTATCGGATCGTGGAGTAGCGGTTACGCTCGATTTCCCTTCTCCCCTTGTGGGAGAAGGTGGATCGACGCGTCAGCGTCGAGACGGATGAGGGGTGTTCCAGCTTGGCGCCAAGCTACCCCTCACCCGGATTGCCAACCGATTTGCGAAGGGCAAATCGGGGCAATCCGACCTCTCCCACAGGGGGAGAGGTAAGAGCGCTGCTACCCATGCGCCACCATGACATGCCGCACGGCCGTGTAGTCTTCGAGCGCGTAGAGCGACATGTCCTTGCCGTAGCCGGACTGTTTCATGCCGCCATGCGGCATCTCGTTGGTCAGCATGAAATGGGTGTTGATCCAGGTGCAGCCATATTGCAGGCGCGCGGCGGTCGCCATGGCGCGCGAGACGTCCTTCGTCCACACCGATGACGCCAGGCCGTAGTCGCTGTCGTTGGCCCAGTTCACCGCTTCGTCGACCTCCGAGAAGCGAGTGATCGAGACGACAGGGCCGAACACTTCGCGGCGCACGATCTCGTCCTCTTGCAGCGCGCCGGCAACGACCGTCGGCTGATAGTAGAAGCCGGAGCCCTCGCCCGGCTGGCCGCCGGTGGTGATGTCGATGTGCTTCAATTCTGAAGCGCGCTCCACGAAGCTCGACACGCGGTCGCGCTGGCGCCGCGAGATCAGCGGGCCGATCTCGTTCTCGGTGTCGTCGGGCCGGTTGTATTTGATGGTCGAGACCGCCGTGGAGAGATCGGCGACGAGCTTGTCGTAGATCTTCTTGCCGGCATAGATGCGGCAAGCGGCGGTGCAGTCCTGGCCGGCATTGTAATAGCCGAAGGCGCGCAGGCCGTTGACCACGGCGCCGAGGTCGGCGTCGTCGAAGACGATGACCGGCGCCTTGCCGCCGAGTTCCAGATGCGTGCGCTTGACTGACTTGGCGGCCGCCTGCAGCACCTTCTTGCCGGTGGCGACGTCGCCGGTGATCGAGATCATGTTGACCTTTGGGTGGTTGATCAGCGTGTTGCCGACGCTGTCGCCGCGGCCGAGCACGACGTTGACGACGCCCTCGGGCAGGATCTCGGCTAGGATCTTCGCCAGTTTCAGCGTAGTCAGCGGCGTCTGCTCGGACGGCTTGAAGACGACCGTGTTGCCGCCGCCGATGGCCGGCGCCAGCTTCCAGGCCATCATCATCAGCGGATAGTTCCAGGGCGCGATGGAGGCGACGACGCCGATCGGGTCGCGCCGCACCATCGAAGTGTGGCCGGGAATATACTCACCGGCGACCTGGCCGGGCATCGAGCGCACCGCGCCGGCAAAGAAACGGTAGCAGTCGACGATCGCCGGTATCTCGTCATTGAGCACGGCGTTGATCGGCTTGCCGCAGTTCAACGCCTCGAGTGTGGCGAACTCCTTCGCTTCGGCCTCGATGCGATCGGCGATCTTGAGCAGATAGCCGGAACGCTGCGCCGGCGTCGTGCGCGACCAGCTGACGAACGCTTGTTCGGCGGCACCGACAGCAGCCTCGATCTGCGCCGGGCTTGCTTCGGCCAAGTTGAGGATGGTCGCGCCGGTCTTGGGATTGAGGATCGGTTCCTCGGTCTCGGTGCCCTTCTCGAATTTCGAGCCGATCAGCATTTGAGTATCCATGGGGGTTCTCCCTTATTCGGTTATTTGCCCGAACCGGCGATCTGGTCGCCGTCGCGGGTCAGGTAATAGGCAAAGAGGATCGGCAGCAGCGTCACCAGCACGACGACCATGGCCACGACATTGGTGACCGGGCGCTGGCGTGGACGGATCAGTTCCTCCAGCATCCAGATCGGCACGGTCTGCTGCTGACCGGCTGTGAAGGTGGTGACGATCACCTCGTCGAAGGACAGCGCGAAGGCGAGCATGCCACCGGCAAGCAGGGCGGTGGCAATGTTGGGCAGCACGACATGGCGGAAGGTTTGGAAACCATCGGCGCCGAGGTCCATCGAGGCCTCGATCATCGAGCCCGAGGTGCGGCGGAAACGGGCGACGGCGTTGTTGTAGACGACGACCACGCAGAAGGTGGCGTGACCGAGCACGATCGTCCAGAACGAGAACGGAATGTCTGCCAGCGCAAAGGCGGAGCGCAGCGCGATGCCGGTGATGATGCCGGGCAACGCGATCGGCAGGATGACCAGCAGCGAGATCGCCTCACGGCCGAAGAAGCGGGTCTGCGAGACGGCGGCGGCGCAAAGCGTGCCGAGCACCAGGGCGATGGCCGTCGAGATGGCGGCGACGCGCACCGACAGCGATAGAGCCTCCCACACATCCGGACGGTTCCAGGTGACGGCGAACCATTGTGTGGTCAGTCCCGGCGGCGGCCAGACGAAGCTCTTCTCCTCGGTCGTGAAGGCATAGACGAAGATCAGCAGGATCGGCAGATGCAGGAAGAGCAGGCCACAGGCGGCGCCGATCTTCAGGCCGAGCGGAGCACGTTGACCACGGTCAGAGCGCATCGAAGGCCCCCATGCGCTTGGCGCCCCAGAGGTAGAAGCCCATGATGACGATGGGCACGACGGTGAAGGCGGCAGCCAAAGGGATGTTGCCGGCGGTGCCCTGCTGCGAATAGACGGCCTGGCCGATGAACAGGCGCGAGGTGCCGATGATCTGCGGGATGATGTAGTCGCCCAATGTCAGCGAGAAGGTGAAGATCGAGCCGGCTACAATGCCGGGCAGCGCCAGCGGAAACAGCACATTGCGGAAGGTCTGCCCGGGCGAGGCGCCGAGATCGGACGAGGCCTCGACGAGGTTGCCCGGCACACGCTCGAGCGCGGCCTGCACCGGCAGGATCATGAAGGGCAGCCAGACATAGACGAAGACGATGAAGGTGCCGGTGAAGGAGACTGACAGCGAGTTGCCGCCGACGATCGGCAGCGACAGCCAGGCGTCGAGCAGCCAGAGAAGGTGCAGCTTGGCGAGCAGCCAGGTGAGGATGCCTTCCTTGGCCAGGATCAGCTTCCAGGCATAGATCTTGACCAGGTAGCTCGACCACAGCGGCAGCATGACGCCGAGATAGAACAGCGCCTTCCAGCGGCCGCGCGCATAACGCGCCGCGTAATAGGCGATGGGGAACGCGACGATCGCCGAGGCGAGCGTGACGAGCGCCGCCATCGTCACCGTGCGCAGGATGATGTCGAGATTGGCGGCCTGGAACAGGTCGCCATAGGTCTTCAGCGTGAACTCGCGGTTGATGAGGCCGGAAAACTCGTCGATCGAGAAGAAGCTTTGAGCCAGCAGGGCGAACAGCGAGCCGATATAGACGATGCCGAGCCACAGCACCGGCGGCAGCAGCAGCAGGAGGAGCAGGAGTTTCGGCCGCCGCCAGAATAGGTCGGAGAACGCGCCGCGCATGCCGCCGCTGCCGGGAAGGATGGCGGGGGCGGGATTGGATTGAACAGCGGCGATGGTCATGGGGCCGCCGGGTACAGACCGAGGCCGCGATCCTTCGCCCCCCTCTCTGTCCTGCCGGACATCTCCCCCTCAAGGGGGGAGATCAGCAGTTTCTCGGCCTCGCCAATTCTGCCACGTTGGAGATTGGCGAAACCCGAAGGGACAGCCAATCTCCCCCCTTGAGGGGGAGATGTCCGGCAGGACAGAGGGGGGCGCCTCGCGCAAGCCGTTCTCATGCCGGCTCGTCCATCAAATGCAGGCTCTCGCGATTGAAAGTGAGCAGGACCGCTTCGCCTTCCGCCGGCAGCGACGTGCCCGCCGGCACCACGGCGTGCAGCCTCAACCCGTCGGCGTCGAGCGCCAGCCTCGTGGTGGCGCCGAGATAATTCGTGCCGACCAGTCGCGCGGCAACGCCGTCGCCACTCGCCGCACTGGAGACGCGGATCGATTCTGGCCTCAAGCTCCCCCAGCGGTGCTGGCCGGAATAGCGCTGGACGAAATCCGGCGGCAGCACGTTCGATGACCCGACGAAATCGGCGACGAAGCGCGTCTTCGGCCGTTGGTAGATATCCTCCGGCGAGCCGACCTGCATGATCCTGCCGTCATTGAAGACGGCGACGCGGTCGGCCATCGACAGCGCCTCGCCCTGGTCATGGGTGACGAAGACGAAGGTGATGCCGAGCACCTTCTGCAGCGACTTCAATTCCTCCTGCATGTTCTCGCGCAGCTTGAGGTCGAGCGCGCCGAGCGGCTCGTCGAGGAGCAGCACCTTGGGCTGGTTGACGAGCGCGCGGGCGAGCGCGACGCGCTGGCGCTGGCCGCCGGAAAGCTGGCTGGGGCGGCGCGTCCCGTATCCCGGAAGGCGCACAAGCGACAGCGCCTCTTCCGCCGCTTTCAGACGCTCGGCCTTGCCGACGCCCTTGACCATCAGGCCGTAAGCGACGTTGTCCAAGACGTTGAGATGCGGGAACAGCGCGTAGTCCTGGAAGACGGTGTTGACGTTGCGGCGATAGGGCGGAACGCCCTCCGCGCGCTCACCGAAGATGGAGATCGAGCCTGCCGTCGGCTGCTCGAAGCCGGCAATCAGCCTGAGGCAGGTCGTCTTGCCGGAGCCGGACGGACCGAGCATGGCGAAGAACTCGCCGGGGACGATATCGAGATCGACCGCGTCGACGGCGCGCACGCTGCCGAAATGGCGCGAGACTTGTTTGAAGGAAACGGCAGAGGTCATGGGCCCTGTCAGTTCAGTTGCCGGTTAAACGAAGGCGAGTTCGCGCCACACCCTACCTCCCCCGATGGGGGAGGTCGCGGCGAAGCTGCGGGTGGGGTGATCCGGCACAAGCGGCCGAGCAATCCCCACCCCGACGCTTTGCGTCGACCCTCCCCCGCAAGGGGAAGGGTAAAGGAGATCACCGCCCGCCGATGACGCCGATATAGTCCGACACCCAGCGGTAGTACGGCACGCACTGGTCCTTCTGGCTGGCGCATTTCGACACCGGCGTCTTCCAGAACTTGATCTTGTCGAAATTCTCGTAGCCGTTGGTCTTGCAGCCTTCGTCGCCGAGCAGCTCATTGCCCTTGCAGGCGGCGGGCACGACGGGCAGCGAGCCGAACCAGGCCGAGACGTCGCCCTGGACCTTCGGCGACAGGGAATGCTCGAGCCACATATAGGCGCAGTTCGGATGGGCGGCGTCGGCTTCCATCATGGTGGTGTCGGCCCAGCCGGTGACGCCTTCTTCCGGCACGGTCGAGGCGACCGGCTTCTTGGCGGCGACCAGCGTGTTGACCTGATAGGGCCACGAGCCGGAAGCGACCACGCCTTCGTTCTGGAAATCGTCGACCTGGATGGCGGCATCGTGCCAGTAGCGGCCGACCAGTGTGCGCTGGGTGCGCAAGAGGTCGAGCGCCGCCTTGTACTGGTCCTCGTTGAGCTCGTAGGGATCCTTGATGCCGAGTTCCGGCTTGTGGAACATCAAATAGTTGGCGGCGTCCGCGATGTGGATCGGGCCGTCATAGGCCTGGACGCGGCCCTTGTTCGACTTGCCGTCGGGCAGCTTCATCTCCTCGAAGACGACGTTCCAGCTCTTCGGCGCTTCCTTGAAGACTTCGGTGTTGTACATCAGGATGTTCGGGCCCCACTGATAGGGGACGCCATAATGCACCTTGTCGACGGTGAACCAGGGCGCGTCCTTGAGACGGTCGTCGACGGTCTTCCAGCTTGGGATCAGATCGGTGTTGATCGGCTGGACGCGCTTGCCGGCAACGAGACGCAGCGAAGCATCGCCCGAAGCGGTGACAAGGTCGAAGCCGCCTTCGTTCATCAGCGAGACCATCTCGTCCGACGTGTTGGCGGTCTTGACGTTGACCTTGCAGCCGCTTTCCTTCTCGAAAGCTGTCACCCAGTCATAACCCTTGTCGGTCTCACCGCGCTCGATATAGCCTGGCCAGGCAACGATATTGACCTCGCCCTCGCCCTTGCCGAGCTCCTTGACCTGGGCGATCGCCTGGCCGGAGAAGGTCAGCGCGACAGTCAACGCAGTGCACGACTTCAGGAATGCATTCATCGTCGTTCTCCCATTTCTAGGGGCCGCACTCTCGCGGCGGCTTTGGTCCCTGGCTGAAAAGTGCTGTGAAAAATCCGGTTTCGCAAATTCATTTATCAGAAAGCCGATATCGGTTTTTCCGATAGGTTATCTCAGAACCGCTGGCGGACCATCCGCTGCGATTGGGCGAGGCCGATGAAGTCACGCGCCGACTGCGGCAGGCTTGAGCCGCGGCGCCAGACCATGCCGACCTGGACCACAGGCAGCGAGCCCGAAATGTCGCGCGATTCGATGCGGTCGCCTTCCAGCGACCAGGGCCGGTAGACGAGGTCGGGCAGCAGCGCCACGCCGGCGCCGGTCGCGACTAGGCTGCGCACGGCCTCGACCGAGCGGGTGCGGAAGGCGACATGCGGCCTGGCGCCGATCGCCGACAGCAGCTTGCCGGTGTTCTCCTCGATCTCGTCGACGGTGAGCATGATCAGCGGCTCGGACGCGATGTCGCCGATGCCGATGATGTCGGCGCTGGCGAGCCGGTGGCTGATTGGAACCCACAATCGGTAGGCCGAGACTTCGAGGATCTCCGACTGCAGCGCCGTGCGGTCGCGCAGGTTGGAGGTCACCATGACGGCGATATCGAGCTTGCCGCCGACCAGAAGGTGCTCGAGATAGTCGCCATTATCCTCGATGGCGGAGACCTCGACCCCCGGATAGGCGCGGCGGTAGCGGGCGAGCAGGTCGGACAGCACATAGCCGGCGACCAGCGAGGTGACGCCGAGCTGCAGCCGGCCGGGCGCGGCGGCCTGATCGCTGGAGAAAGAGCGGCGCGCGTCGGAGACATCGGCCAGGATCTTGGTCGCGTGGCGCAGGAACTGGTGACCTTTGTGAGTGATGTTGAGGCCGCGCGGATGGCGCTCGAAGAGCTCTACACCGAGATCGCTCTCCAGTTCCTTGATCGCCTCGGTGACCGAGGACTGTGAAATCGACAGGTTCTGTGCCGCGCCCGAGACGGTGCCTTGCTCGGCCACGGCGACGAAGAACTGCAGCTGGCGGATGGTGAAGGCCATGGCCGGACTAAATACCGGGTAATGCGGTGCTGGGAAGTGGGGCAAGGTCCAAAACTTGACGGCTTCTCTATTCGTAACTAACTAAGTTACATGAAACGCAACAGCCGACTGTCCTCGACCCTGCACATCCTCGTTCACATGGCCGACGCCCCCGACCGGGCGCTGACCTCGGAGCAGCTTGCCGGCTTCATCCACACCAATCCGGTGGTGGTGCGCCGCACCATCGCGGGGCTTCGCGATGCGGGCATAGTCACCTCGTCGCGCGGCCACGGCGGCGGCTGGCAGCTCGGGCGTGCGCCGGACAAGATCTCGCTTGCCGAGATCAGCGTGGCGCTCGGCGAAACGCTGCTGCCCTTCAGCACCGAGCCGGAAAGTCCCGGATGCCTGGTCGAGCAGGCGGTGATCGCGGTGCTCGACGACTTTCGCCTGGAGGCGGAAAGGCTGCTCGCCGAGAGGCTCGGCCATATCACGCTGGCCGACCTGACGGCCGATTTCCGCCGCCGTTATGACCTGATTGGAGTATCCAGCCATGCAGTATGATGTGATCGTCGTCGGCGGCAGCTTTGCCGGCCTGTCCGCCGCCATGTATGCGGCACGGGGACGATGCAAGGTGTTGGTGATCGATGCCGGACAGCCGAGGAACCGCTTTGCCGAACATTCGCACGGCTTCTTCGGCCAGGACGGGCGGTCGCCGTCGGACATTCTAGACGAGGCAAGAGGACAGTTGCTTGCCTATCCCGCCGTCAACGTGATCGATGGCCGAGCCGATCAGGCTGCCGTTTCCGGCAAAGGCTTCGAGGTCCGGATGGACAATGGCGAAGGTTTCGGCGCGACACGGCTGGTGCTCGCCACCGGCGTCCGGGACATCCTGCCGGACGTTCCCGGATTGACCGATCAATGGGGCAAGACGGTGCTGCACTGCCCTTATTGCCACGGTTACGAGGTGGCCGGCGGGCCGCTCGGCGTGCTGGCGACCGGACCGATGTCGCTGCACCAGGCCGAGCTGATCTCCGACTGGGGTGACGTCACGCTGTTCGCCAACGGCTTGTTCGAACCCGACGCTGACCAGGCGCGGGCATTGGAGAAGCGCAATATCCGGTTCGAGCCGGCCAAAGTGACCGAAGTGCAGGAAGACGGCTCGGGTGGTTTGGTCGTCAGGCTCGACGGCGATCGCGGCGCAAGCGTGCGGGCGCTGTTCACCGCGCCACGCAATGTGATGGCAAGTCCGCTCGCCGAACAGCTTGGCTGTGCCTTCAACGAAGGCCCGCTTGGCCGGGCGATCGTGGTGGACGACAAACAGGAGACGTCCGTACCGGGCGTGTACGCCGCTGGAGACGCTGCCCGCCTCATGCACAACATCGCCTTTGCGGTATCGGGCGGCGCCATGGCCGGCGTGGCGGCGCACCAGTCGCTGGTGTTCGGCTAGCCTCTTTTCCTTGCATGATAATGTCAGGCCGCTGCGATGCTGAGCCGCGCGCCGGCCTGGCTTAGCGCGGCGGCGATGTCATGCGGCGGCGGCTGGTCGGTGACGAGCTCGGAAAAACCGTCGAAGCCACAGACCCGGACCAGGCCCTGGCGGCCGAACTTGGTGTGGTCGGTGACGACGAGCGAGCGCTGGCCGCGCGACAGCACCATGCGGGCGAATTCAGCCTCGTCGAGATCATAGTCGGTCAGGCCGGCGGCGGCGTCGACCGCGCCGATCGAGATCACCGCGTGATCGACCGAAAAGCGGCTGACGAACTCGATTGCCGAGATGCCGAACGCCGCGCCAGAATCGCTGCGCAACTCGCCGCCCGCCATATAGACCTTGTTGCCATTCACCGTCGCCAATGTGCGGGCAATGTCGGAGGAATTGGTGACCACGGTCAGCCGGCGGTGTCCCAGCAGTTCGCGCGCCAGGAAGGATGTGGTCGTGCCGGTGTCGAGCATGATCGCCTCGCCGTCGCAGATGGTGGCCGCGACCATTCTGGCGATCAGGCGCTTGGCTTCGGCATTCTCGCGCATGCGCCGCTCGAACGGCGCCTCGCCCACCATCGAGGCAAGGCCCACGGCGCCGTGCATCTTCAGCACCGACCCGTCATCGGCGAGCGGCTTGACGTCGCGTCGCACCGTTTCCAGCGAGACGCCCAGCCGTTCGGCAAGGCTGGCAATGGTGATCGTGCCCTCCTCGGTGAGGAGCCGCAGGATTTCGCCGTGCCGTTTCGAATGGATCATGTGGATGTCCGGGATTTTGACCGAATTTAAGGCTTTAGCAACGCTTTGAAAGGAGTTGCTTATATTTTCGGGCAAAACACCCAAAAAAGGTCACAGCTTTTGATTGACAGCTCGGCCACCTCGGCGTGAGAGTGACGTAGTGTCAGGCTCGGAACTGCGACGGGAGGGTGATGGCAGAGCCGCAACCTGATGATGATATCGTCTGGAATCAGCCAGACTTGAGCGTTTGTAGAATCCGCGGGGGCGGATGCCGGGATACTATACCTGGCCAAGGGGCTCGTCGGTGCGGTGCGGGATACCGATCCTGGCGTCTCGCACCGACGAGGCTTTTTCGTTTTCTCCCATCGCTGTTTTACGGAGGACCGGCTGAAGCCGGAGCAAAACCGTGATCGCCGAAGATCGCATCCGCGCCTTGCCTTGCTGGAGCGGCGGCATCGAGATAGAGCCGCTGCCGGGCGGCCTCAGCAACGCCAACTTCGTCGTCACCGACGCCGCCGGGCGGCACGTCGTGCGCTTCGGCCAGGACTTTCCATTCCATCATGTCTTTCGCGAGCGCGAGGTGATGACGGCGCGGGCGGCGCATGCGGCCGGCCTCGCCCCTGCCGTGCACTATGCCGAGCCGGGCATCCTGGTGACGGCGTTTCTCGGGGCGAAGACCTTTCTCGGAGAGGACGTGCGGGCCAATCTCGACCGGGTGGCGGCGTTGCTGCGCCGCTTCCACCGCGAGATGCCGAACCATGTCTCCGGCGCCGGCTTCATGTTCTGGGTGTTCCACGTCATCCGCGACTATGCGCGCACGCTGGACGAGGGCGGCAGCCGCAAGAAGGACCAGTTGCCGCGTTATCTTTCGCTCGCCGACGAGCTCGAGCGGGCACAGAAGCTGTTGCCGATCGTTTTCGGCCACAACGATCTTTTGCCGGCCAATATCCTCGACGACGGCAAGCGCCTGTGGCTGATCGACTTCGAATATGCCGGCTTCAACACGGCGATGTTCGACCTCGCCGGCGCGGCCTCCAATGCCGGCATGAGCGACGACGAGTCCTTCGCCTTCATGACCGCCTATTTCATGAAGGAGCCCGATAACGAGGTCCGCCGTTCGCACGCCGCCATGCAATGCGCCTCGCTGCTGCGCGAGGCGATGTGGAGCATGGTGTCCGAGCTTTATCTCGACGCGCCCGGCATCGATTACGTCGCCTATACCGAGGAAAACCTCGTGCGGCTCGACGCGGCGCTGGACAGCTACCGGACGAAATACGGAACAAAGTCATGACCCTGCCCAGCCATGCCGGGATCGTCGTCATTGGCGGCGGCATCATCGGCTGTTCCACCGCCTATCATCTGGCGCGCGACCATAAGGCAGATGTGGTGTTGCTCGAACAGGGCAAGCTGACTTCTGGCTCGACCTGGCACGCGGCAGGGCTGGTCGGGCAGTTGCGCTCGTCGGCCTCTATCACCCGCGTGCTCAAATATTCGGTCGAACTCTACAAGGGGCTCGAGGCAGAGACCGGGCTGGCGACCGGCTGGAAGATGACCGGATGCCTGAGGCTCGCCACCAATGCCGACCGCTGGACCGAGTTCAAGCGGCTGGCGACGACCGCCAAAAGCTTCGGCATGGACATGCAGCTGCTGTCGCCGGCGGAAGTGAAGCGCATGTGGCCGCTGATGGAGACCGGCGATCTGGTCGGCGCCTCCTGGCTGCCGACCGACGGACAGGCAAGCCCCTCCGATATCGCCCAGTCGCTCGCCAAGGGCGCGCGCATGCATGGCGCAAAACTGTTCGAGGACGTCCGTGTCACCGGCTTTACGATGAAGGACGGCCGGATCACCTTGGTGAAGACCGAAAAGGGCGACATCGCCTGCGACAAGGTGGTGAACTGCGCCGGACAATGGGCAAGACAGGTCGGTGCGATGGCCGGCATCGATGTGCCGCTGCAGCCGGTCAAACATCAGTACATCGTCACCGAGAAGATCGACGGGCTTGCCACGGACGCGCCGACGATCCGCGATCCCGACCGCCTTACCTATTTCAAGGAAGAGGTCGGCGGGCTGGTGATGGGCGGCTATGAGCCCAATCCGCAGGCCTGGGCAACCGGACTTCCCGGGGGCGACGTCCCGAACGACTGGGAATTCCGCCTGTTCGACGACGACTACGATCATTTCGAACAGCATATGACCCAGGCGATCGCGCGCGTTCCAGCCTTGGAAACCGTCGGCGTCAAGCAGATGATCAACGGGCCGGAAAGCTTTACGCCGGACGGCAACTTCATCCTCGGCGTGGCGCCCGAATGCGCCAATATGTTCGTCGGCGCCGGCTTCAACGCCTTCGGCATCGCGTCCGGCGGCGGCGCCGGCTGGGTGCTGGCGCAATGGGTGGTCGACGGAGAGGCGCCGCTCGATCTGTGGGTCGTCGACATCAGACGTTTTTCCGGCCTGCATCGCGACCGCGACTGGGTCCGCGACCGCACGCTGGAAGCCTACGGCAAGCACTACACGATCGGCTTTCCGCATGAGGAATATCTGACTGGACGGCCGCGCATCGTCTCGCCGCTCTATGAGCGGCTGAAGGCGCACCGCGCCGTGTTCGGTTCCAAGCTTGGCTGGGAACGGCCGAACTGGTTCGCGCCCGACGGCTCGGCCGCCGAGGATGTCTATTCGATGGGCCGTCAGAACTGGTTCGGCCCGGTCGGCGACGAGCACCGGCATGTGCGCGAGAAGGCCGGCATCTTCGACCAGTCCTCCTTCGCCAAATATGAGCTGACCGGCACTGATGCGCTGAAGGCGCTCGACTGGGTCTGCGCCAACGACATCAACAAGCCGGTCGGGCGGCTGACCTACACACAGCTCCTCAACACGCGCGGCGGCATCGAGGCGGACCTCACCGTGTCGCGGTTCGGGGATGACAGGTTCTATATCGTCACCGGCACCGGCTTCCGCACGCATGATCTGTCCTGGATCAGCGACCATATCGGCCCTGGTCTCGACGCGAGGCTGAAGGACGTCACCGAGGATTTCGGCACGCTGTCGCTGATGGGGCCGCGCGCCCGCGACGTGCTTGCGGCGGTGACGGATGCAGATGTCTCGCACGCCGCCTTCCCCTTCGGCCATGCGCGCGAGATCGGCATTGCCGGCCATATCGTGAAGGCGCTGCGTGTCACCTATGTCGGCGAGCTAGGCTGGGAGCTGCATGTGCCGATCGCTGCCACCGGCGAGGTCTTCGACGTGCTGATGGCGGCGGGCAAGGCACATGACATTCGCCCGGTCGGCTACCGGGCGCTGGAATCGCTCCGGCTGGAAAAGGGTTATCGCGCCTGGGGCTCCGACATCACGCCGAACGACACGCCGCTGGAGGCGGGGCTCGGCTGGGCGGTGAAGCTTCGCAAGAACACCGACTTCGTCGGGCGCAGGGCGCTGGAGAAAGCGGCCGGCAAGCCGCCGACGAAACGCTTTGCCGGCTTCACAGTGGACGATCCTGAGATCGTGCTGGTCGGGCGCGAGACGATCCTGCGCAATGGCGAGCCGGTGGGCTACCTCACCAGCGGCGGCTACGGCTACACGGTGAGCAAGAATATCGGCTACGGCTACGTGCGCAATGCCGACGGCGTCAGCGACGATTTTCTCGCCTCGGGCGATTATGAGCTTGTGGTGGCGATGGAACGCACGCCGGCGAGGATCCATCTCGAGCCGATGTATGACCCGGCCGGTGCGAAGATAAAGGCCTGATCCGCGGAGAGCGGGTCAGCTGACGCGAAGCACCAGTCCCCTGCTCGGCACGGTATCGGTTTCACCCGGCATCGACGCATAGGGCCGCGTTTCCTCGACACGCGTCAGCAAGCCCTGAGCTTCCAGCGCGGCGATGCGCTCGGCGAAGCCGGCATGCCAAAGCGTGTTCTTGACGGTCAGCACGATGACGCCGCCTGGGCGGCAGACGCGGATCAACTCGTCCAGGCCCTCGACCCCGACATGACCGGAGGTGAAGACGCCTGCCGAAATAATCCCCGCATAGGCGCCGTCGGCGAAGGGCAGGGTTTCGCCCATGGCCAGGCGATGCAGCGCGGTGTAGACGCCCTTCGCCCCGGCCTTGTCGAGCATGCCTTGCGAGATGTCGAGCGCCTCGACTTTCGGATAGCCGGTGATTGCCAGCCATTCGCCGATCAGGCCGGTGCCGGCGCCGGCGTCGAGCAAGGGTTCGGCGCCGCGCGGCAGGTGCCGGGCCAGCAGCGCCAGGCAGATCGTCGGATGGCGATAGCCGGCCGCCGACATGTCGGCATCATAGGTCTCCGACCAGCTGTCGTAGATCGCGGCCACTTCCTCCGGCAGCTTCGCCGCATAAGCAGCGCCCAGCGTGCTGTTGTGCTTGCCGTCCGCCATTGCCGCTCCCGACGCCCGATTCTCGTTCAACGGATGATAGCCAAGCAACGAAAACTGTGGAACCGTCCGGTCATAAAACATGATGTGAAAGTTAAGGGATGACGATGGACGACGCACGCGCGGCGCTGGCCGCAATTCCGGCGCTGGCCGGCTATAGCGGTCCGCTTGAGCGGCTCGGCGGCCTGACCAACATGGTCTATAGGGCCGGCAACGTCTGTTTGCGCATTCCCGGCAAGGGCACGCAGGAATATATCAACCGCGCCAATGAAGCGGTGGCGGCGCGCGAGGCGGCCAAGGCCGGCGTCAGTCCCGAAGTGCTTTATGCCGATCCGGCTTCCGGCAGGATGGCAACGCGCTTCATCGCCGGCGCCGAGACGATGTCGCCCGAAAAATTCAAGGCAAGACCGGGCAGCCCCGCGCGCGCCGGCGAGGCCTTTCGCAAGCTGCATGCGTCGGGCGCGGTGTTTCCCTTCCGCTTCGAACTGTTCGCGATGATCGACGACTACCTCAAGGTGTTGTCGACCAAGGATGTGGCGCTGCCCGCCGGCTATCATGACGTGGTGCGCGAGGCAGGCGCAGTACGCGCGGCGCTTGCCGCGCATCCCATCCCGCTCGCCGCCTGCCACTGCGATCCGCTATGCGAAAACTTCCTCGATACGGGCGAGCGGATGTGGATCGTCGACTGGGAATATTCCGGCATGAACGATCCACTGTGGGATCTCGGCGACCTTTCGGTCGAGGGCAGGTTCGATGCGAACCAGGACGAAGAACTGATGCGCGCCTATTTCGGCGGCGAGGCGCGACCGGCCGAGCGCGGTCGGGTCGTCATCTACAAGGCGATGTGCGACCTGTTATGGACGCTGTGGGGACTGATCCAGCTCGCCAACGATAATCCGGTCGACGATTTCCGCGCCTATGCCGACGGCCGCTTCGCCCGCTGCAAGGCGCTGATGGAGACGAGCGAATTCTCCAGGCACCTCGCAGCTATTCGAAAAGGTTAGGCAGGACAGCGCCTGACCTATCGGCTCTCGGCTCCGAGCTGCCTGAGAAAGCTCCGATAATCGGTGCGGACGAACTCCTCGACGAGGCGCCCGTCGTCGGTGAAGATGAAGATGTTGATCAGGTCCATGGAGATGTATGCGCCGTTCGGAGGCAGCGGTCCGGCCGGCGACATGGCGAACTCGCGGACAAAGCGGCCGGTTATCCAGGTCTGGCACGCGACCATGTTGCCTTCCACCACGACAATGCCGCGCCGAATCTTGCGATCCTCGAATGCCGCGCGGATCGCCGCGAAATAGCTGTTCAGGCCATCAAAGTCGCTTTCAAAGCCGTCGGGCCCATGAAAGCGAAAATTCTCGACGTCGAAATAGCTGGCGATTTCAGCCGCGGGCGCGCCAGCAACTTCAAGTTCACCTGCTGTAACGAGGCGGGCGACAAGTTCGTCCCGTGTCAACTTCATGCTCATGGCCATGTCCTTTCTTCTGACTTGATCGAGCTTGCCGCCAGGCTGGACGTGCTCACGAGAGGGCGAGGCTCAGCCCGCGGCGGGCTGCCAAGGAGATAGACAATTGCCATTCGTCGAATAAGCTGGACAAATTCGGATAGGCTAGTGAGGAGTTTTCACCAATGCCCCGGCCGACTTTCACGGAGCTGGAAGCGTTCCGCGCGGTCGCCACAAGGCGCAGCTTTCGCCAGGCGGCGGACGGCATGGGCGTATCGCGCTCGGCGCTCAGCCACACCATCATCGCGCTCGAAAAGACACTGGGCGTGCGGCTGCTCAACCGCACTACCCGCAGCGTATCGCCTACCGAAGCCGGGCAGCGGCTGCTTGAGCTTCTGGAACCGGCTCTGCGCGGGCTGGATGCCGCGTTGGACCAACTCGCCGACGATCGCGGCGCGCCGAGCGGAACATTGCGCATCAATGCAAACAAGGCCGCGGCGCAATGGCTGCTCCGCCATGTCGTGCCGCATTTCCTCACGCAGTATCCCGGCGTCGAGCTTGACCTGGTTTCGGAAGGCCGCCTCGTTGACATCGTCCGCGACGGTTTCGACGCTGGCGTGCGTCTTGCCGACGCGATACCGCAAGACATGATTGCGGTGCCGCTCAGCGGTCCCGCGCGCTTTGTCGCGGTCGCCGCGCCCGCCTATCTGGCTAGCCGAAAGCCGCCGGCCGTGCCTGAAGATCTGAGGCAACATGCCTGCATCCGCCAGAGACTGCCGAGCGGCAAACGATACTTCTGGGAGTTCAGCCACAACGGCCAAGAACTCTCGATCGACGTTCCTGGCTCCCTGTCGCTCGACGACAACGGCCTGATGGTCCAGGCGGCCGTGGCCGGTCTGGGGATCGCTTATGTGCCTCAGTCCTTCGCGAGCATCGAGCTGCGCTCAGGCCGACTGGAAACGGTGTTGACCGACTGGTGCCCGCCGACACCTGGCCTGGCGCTGTATTACCCGGGCTATCGCCATGTGCCGTCCACCTTGCGTGCCTTTATCGACACGATCAAACAACACCGGGACGGCGCCAGGGACTAAAGCATGTCGCCCAGAAATGTGCTGCGGTTCTGGGACAACGACATGCATCAAAACAAAGACTTTAAAGCGCGGCAGATCCCGCATGGGCGAGCGTTTCACCATTTACCGGAAATGAACCGCTCGGTTGCGTCTACCTGAAAACTCTCTGTATCTCGTTCAACGACCCTGTTTCGTCGGACTTTTTGCAATACCAGATGATCAGCGCAATGGTGCCGATGGGGAACAATCCCGCAAGCAGCTGATGCCAGCCGCTTCTGTTGATGTCATGCAGCCGGCGAGCGGTCATAGCAAGTGTCGGCAAAAGGATGGCAAGATTCCAGATCGATGAAATAAGCTCATTTCCGACAACGGCATCAACAACGATCGTTATGACGCCGACAATGAAAATGAACAGATAGGCATACCAGAACTCCGAACGACTGGCCCTGCCGGAAAAACTCACATAATTTCGGAAAAAGCTTGAAATCGCCTCACCAAAGTTCATTGACGGCGATGTGTCCCCGAAACGATTGACGCCGGCTGGCGGCGCCCTCAAGATAAACAACAATGGCAAGCCGATAAGGATCAGAACTATAAGCCAATGCCATATAGAGAAACTGCCCATCATCCCCCCCTAAATACCCCAATTTTCCCAGCTATAGATATCCTGTCTGCCCCACCGGAATCAATCGCAGATTGCACACGGCGGGCGATTTGCACCGTAAAAATACTTCGCGAAATCGGGTTAGTTCACGCCCTTCGGCACGTTCTCCGGCGGCACCACCGTTTCCACCACCTTCTGGCGATGGAAGATGAAGATGCCGGCGAGCACGACGATGACCGAGCCGGTCAGGATGCGTGGGCTCGGCACGTCGCCGAAGAAAGCCAGGCCGAAGACCACCGCCCACAGAAGCAGGCTGTAATGCAGCGGCGCCAGCGTCGAGGCCGGCGCCAGCTTCAGCGCCCTGGTGATCATCAGGTGGGCGGCGCAAGCGACGACGCCGAGCAATAGCATGGCCCCGAGATCGAGCGCAGACGGCGTGCGCCAGGCGCCAATGGCGAGCACGCCGCCGACCAGCAGCGTGCCGATGGTCTGCCAGGTGACTAATGTCGTGTCGCTGGTGCCGCGCAGGAGGCGGCCGAGGATGATGGCGAAGCCGAAGGCGATACTGCCGACCAGAGCGAAAGCCGAAGACAACGAGAAGGCCGCCGAGGACGGCTTCAGGATGATCAGCACGCCGCAGAAGCCGACCAGGATCGCCAGCCACCGGCGCCAGCCGACCTTTTCGCCGAGCAGCAGGTGCGACAGCGCCGCCACGTAGATCGGTCCGGCCATGTAGAAGCTCATCACGTCGGCGAGCGGCAAATAGACGACCGCGGCGTAGAAAAGCCCGGTATCGGTGGTGGTGGCCACGACCCGCAGGAACTGCAGAAGCGGCCGATCCATGTGAAACAGCTTGGCCGTGCCCTGGTTGGCGATCATCGGGCCGAGCACGATGAAGGCGCCGGTCGAGCGGATCAGCACCACCTGTCCGACGGAGAAGGACGCGACCAGCCATTTGCCCATCGCGTCGTTGAGCGCGAACATGAAGTCGCCGGCCAGCATCAACAGGATGCCGGCGAGAAGCATGTTTCTGATCGCGAAGCCGCGGGCTAGGGACTGAGCCATGGCGGCGTCCTAGCCACAAGCGGCCGCTTTGACGAGGGAAATTCGTAAGACCAGCGGCGGGAATCGTGGTTGGCCGAGGCGCCGGACTTCGTCATCCACGGGCGAAGCGGAAGCGGAGCGAAGCGCAGACCCGACGACGATGAAGTGACGAGCGTTCCGACCAATCGCGAACCGTTCACGATGCTTTGTCCCAAGCAAAGCAAATCACTGACTTTGGGGATCGACCGAAGCGCTGTCCCTCCGCGCAAGCGACCGGTCAAACCGAGACGCCGAGACCTACGCGGACCTGTGCCGCCGGTTCACCTGCGCCGGCCGCCCCGCAATCGAAAGCCTGGTTTCCTGCCTGGTCCGCTCGGCCACGACCTTGCCGCGGGCGATGACGCAGAGACGCTCCGGGCGCAGGCGAACGGCCTCGATCGCATTGCCGGCATCGAGCACGACGAGACTGGCGCGCTTGCCGACGGCGAGGCCAAGATGGTCGAGCCCCATGATGGCGGCGTTGACATTGGTGACCATGTCGAAGCAGCGCGCCATGTCGGCCGGGCTCGACATCTGCGCGACATGCAGGCCCATGAAGGCGACGTCGAGCATGTCGGCGGTGCCCAGCGAATACCAGGGGTCGAGCACGCAGTCCTGGCCCCAGCCGACGCGGATGCCGAGCGCCAGCATCTCCTTTACCCGGGTCAGGCCGCGCCGCTTCGGAAAGGTGTCGTGGCGCCCCTGCAGCATGATGTTGATCAGCGGATTGGGGATGGCCGAGACACCGGCCTCGGCGATGAGCGGCAAAAGCTTCGAGACGTAGTAATTATCCATCGAATGCATGGAGGTGAGGTGGGAGCCGGCCGCCCTGCCCCGCAGTCCGAGCCGTTGCGTTTCAAAGGCCAGCTGCTCGATATGGCGCGACAGCGGATCGTCCGTCTCGTCGCAATGCAGGTCGACCATCAGGCCGCGCTTGGCTGCGATCTCGCAAAGCTCCGTCACCGAGCGGGTGCCGTCGGCCATGGTGCGCTCGAAATGCGGGATGCCGCCGACGATATCGACGCCCATGTCGAGCGCGCGGATGGTGTTGTCGAGCGCCGTCGGCGAGCGATAGAGGCCGTCCTGCGGAAATGCGACCAGTTGCAGGTCGATATAGGGCGCGACGGTTTTCTTCACATCGAGCAGGGCTTCCACCGCGAGCAGCCGGTCGTCGCAGACATCGACATGGCTGCGGATGGCGAGCAGGCCCATCGACACGGCCCAGTCGCAATAGGCGAGCGCGCGCTCGCGCACGGCCTCATGCGTCAAAAGCGGCTTCAACTCACCCCAGAGCGCGATGCCTTCGAGCAGCGTGCCCGAGGCGTTGATGCGCGGGATTCCGTAGGACAGCGTGGCATCCATGTGGAAATGCGGATCGACGAAGGGCGGTGAAACAAGGTTGCCGCGCGCATCGATCTCCGTCGGCGACGAACCAGGCAGGTTGAGCTCTATGGCGCGGATGGTTTCGCCGGTGATGCCAATGTCGGCAATGCTGCCGTCCGGCAGCGTGCCGCCGCGAACGATGAGGTCGAAATCCATCCGTCGCCATCCCTTTCAAGAACAGGCAATCATCGTGGCCGAAAAGACAGCCTGGCGCAGCCTTTTCTTTGCTCGGCAGGCCAAAGGTTCCATCGCGCCGCAACTCGCTCTATAAGCCGCCTCTCGCCCTCGTGGCGAATCCGAAATTCTTGCAGCCAGACACAGGGTGTGCCGTTGTTTCGTTTCTTCCGCTCGACGGAAAACCAGCGCCTCATCACCAGGCTGGTAAGAGAATCCTTCCACGAGCATAAATTCGGCTATGCCGCCGCCATAGTGTCGATGCTGGTGGTGGCCGCCATGACCGGCGCCAGCGCCTGGATCCTGCGCGAGATCACCAACGAATTCGTCGTCTTCAAGAGGCTCGACCGCGTCAACCTGATCGCGGCGGGCGTTGCGGCGATCTTCCTGGTCAAGGGCTTTGCCGGTTTCGTCCAGGCCTATTTCATGAGCCGCGTCGGCAACGCCATCATAGCCGACCGGCAGCGCAAGATCTACGATCGCATCCTGGCGCAAGGCATCGAGTTCTATCATTCGACCTCGTCGTCCGACCTGATCGCCCGCATGACCAACAACGCGCAGGCGGCGCGCAGCGTGCTTGACCTTGTCGTCACCTCCTATGTGCGGGACCTGGTGACGTTGGTCGTCCTGGTGGGAGTCATGGTCTGGCAACAGCCGGCGCTGTCGCTGATCTGCTTCGTTGTCGGGCCGGTGGCGATCTATGGCGTCAACCGCATCCTGAAGCGCGTCCGCAAAATCGCGGCGATGGAATTCATGTCGCTTGGCCAGATCGTGCATGTGATGCAGGAGACGGCGATTGGCGTGCGCGTCGTCAAATCCTTCAATCTCGAAGGCGCGATGCGCAAGCGCATGCACAAGGCGGTGTCCGACGTCGAGAACCGCGCCAACAACATCGCCACGCTCGAGGCTGCCACCAGCCCGGTCATGGAAACGCTGGCGGGGCTGGCGATTGCCGGCGCGGTGCTGGTCAGCGGCCTGCTGGTGCTGGAGGGCGGCCAGATGCCGGGCAACATCATGGCCTTCATCGCGGCGCTGCTGCTCGCCTATGAGCCGGCAAAGCGCCTGGCCCGCGTGCGCATCTCGCTCGAGACCGGCATGGTCGGCGTGCGCATGATGTTCCAGCTCGCCGATCGGCCGCTAACGCTTGCCGAAAAACCCGACGCCAAGCCGCTGCAACCCGGCCCGGGTGAAATCCGCTTCGACGATGTGAGTTTCGCCTATCCGGAAAGCTCGCCGGTGTTCGAAGGCTTCAGCCTGACGCTGGAGGCCGGCAAGATGACGGCGCTGGTCGGACCGTCCGGCAGCGGCAAGTCGACGATCCTGAACCTGATCATGCGCATGTACGACCCACAGGTCGGCAAGGTGCTGTTCGACGGCCAGGACATCTCGTTCGCGACGCTCGATTCGCTCCGGCAGAAGATCGCCTATGTCAGCCAGGACACCTTCCTGTTTGCCGGCACCGTGATGCACAATATCCGCCTTGGCCGCGAGGGCGCGACCGACGAAGAGGTGATCGCCGCCGCCAAGGCCGCCAATGCGCATGTTTTCATCAGCGCCATGGCCAAGGGCTACAACACCGAGGTCGGCGAGAATGGCTCGCTGCTGTCCGGCGGCCAGCGTCAGCGCATTTCGATCGCGCGCGCCATGCTGCGCAATGCCGAGATCCTGCTGCTCGACGAGGCGACCAGCGCGCTCGACGCGGAATCGGAAGCGCTGTTCCGCGACGCGCTGCAGCAGCTTACCGTCGGGCGCACGACGATCGTGATCGCGCACCGGCTGTCCACCGTGCACCAGGCCGACACGATCGTAGTGCTGGAGAACGGCAAGGTACGGGAAAACGGCCCGCACAAGACCCTGCTCAAGCAGGGCGGGCTTTATCAGAAGCTCTATGAATATCAGCTGATGCCGTAGCGCGCCTTTCCTCTTCTCCCTTCTCCCACAAGATCCTATGAGGGCGTGGATGGCGGCGCGATGTTTCGCCAAGATTGGTTTTCCACCCACGCAAC
>NZ_JBVVQH010000014.1:0-186903 GCF_055811115.1 Mesorhizobium sp. WSM4832
GCTGCCCACGAACCAAACCAGCAGCCAGCCCGATCAACCTCTTGACCCCATGGTCCTCATGTGAGGGGAGAAGGGGAGCGCGCCCACCTTGAACCCCATTCTCTTCCATGCTTGCCTGACATCACCCAAATGGGAGTGGTGAGCATGGCAAAGCCCAAAACCAGCACGCCCGACCCGATGGTCGAGCGCCTGCGCGCCGCCCTCGGCCGGCGCGCCTTCACCGAGCAGAAGATGTTCGGCGGCACCTGCTTCATGATCAATGGCAACATGCTGATAGGCACCTCGAAGCGAGGCTTGCTGGTGCGTGTCGGCAAGGCCGCGCATGCGGCCGCTGCCGCACGGCCCCATGCTCGGCCGATGGAGATGGGTGGGCGCGCGATGGAAGGCTATGTCCACGTCGCGCCGGAGGGCACTGCGAGTGAAGCCGACCTCGCAGCCTGGCTCGACCGAGCCCTGGCCTTCGTCGAAACTTTGCCGCCGAAGGTCAAACCCGCAAAGAAGAGCGCCTGAGCCGAGGCGAACGCAGCCACAAAAAAAGCCGGGCGCAAGGCCCGGCTTTTCCGTGTCGTGGCTTCTAACGACTTAGAACTTCATACCGACGCCGAAGGTGACGCGGTTGTCCGAAGACTTGACCTTGCCTGTGTCGCCGAAGTTCTTGCTGCCGTAGTCGGTGTAGCGATATTCGACGCGGCCGAACACGTTGTCCGTGATCTTGATGTCGGTGCCTGCGCCGGCGGTCCAGCCGAGCATGGCCTTGCTGTCGTTCACGCCGGTGACGCTGTCGTCGATCTTCTGGTTCTTGGCGGCGAGACCGCCCGTGCCGTAGAGCAGGATTTCCGGGGTCACGGCATAGCCGAGGCGCGCGCGCAGCGAACCTTCGATGCCGGACTTGGCGGAAAGGCCGTTGTCCGAACCCTTGGTGCCGTTGTAGCCGAGGTCGGCTTCAGCACCGTAGACGAAGTTATCCTGCTGCCAGTTGTAGCCGCCGAAAACGCCGCCGATGAAGCCCTTGGTCTTGGCGTCGACGCCGGGGGCTTTCACATGGCCGCCGAAGCCGTATCCGAGATTGATACCGGCATAGGGGCCGGCCCAGGAAGCAACCGGAAGCTCGGCAACCGGGGCGGGAGCCGGCGGCTCTTCGGAAACGACGTCGGCCGCAAAGGCGGTACCACCAAGGGCGAACAGCCCGAGCGCAGCGGCGAGCGGCGCGAATTTGAGATTGGTCTTCATTATATACTCCTTAAGCCACAAGACACTTAGGCTTGTTTGTTCATGAAACGCCCCGGCCCGTCCGGGGGGATAAACGGGCCTGGCGCTTAACGGTTCCAAATGTCGTGCTGAAATGCGGCTGAAGCGAACCTGAACTTGGGTCATTCCCCGGCGCGAATAAGGCCGAAAGTTGATGTTGCATCTTCGCAACAGCGAATGTCAGCAGGCTAATTATGTTGCGCTGCACACCGCTTGGTTCAAGGGGTTCCGCGACATATATTGGCGTCAACGGCGCCCCGAATCCGGTGGGGCGGACGAGCGTCCGGGCCGCTTCGCCACATTCCTGCCCCAGGTGGAAATGGCATTTAACGCTTGGCCCGTCATATTGTGCCGGCTTCCCGGAATCGTGAAGCCGAGTGAGGATTGACACCATGAAACAAGCCACGGCCGTCGCGCTGGTGACGGGTGGAGCAAGGCGGATCGGCAAGGCGATCGTCGAGGATCTGGCCGCCAATGGCTATGCCGTCGCCATCCACGCCAACCGCTCCGGCGACGAAGCCGAGACGCTGGCAAAGAAGATCGCGGGCGAGGGCGGCCGTGCCGCCGTGGTCGCCGCCGACCTCACCGATATGGATGCCGTGGGCGACCTCGTTGGCCGTGCGCAAGCGGCGCTCGGACCTGTCACGCTGCTGGTCAACAACGCTTCCCTGTTCGTCGACGACCGGGTGGAGGATTTCGACTGGCAGGTCTGGGACCGCCATTTCGCCATCCATGTGAAGACGCCGGCGCTGCTGGCGCAGGACTTTGCCCGCGCCTTGCCACAAGGCCAGGAGGGACTGATCGTCAACATCATCGACCAGCGCGTCTGGCGCCCGACGCCGCGCTACTTCTCCTATGCGCTGTCGAAATCGGCCCTGTGGACGCAAACGCAGATGCTGGCGCAGGCGCTGGGGCCGCGCATCCGCGTCAACGCCATAGGCCCAGGCCCGACGCTGAAGAACAAGCGCCAGGACGACGATGATTTCGAAAGCCAGGTCGAGGGCCTGATTCTGAAGCGCGGCCCGCAATTGCCCGAATTCGGCGCCACAATCCGCTATCTCTGGCAGGCGCGCTCGGTGACCGGCCAGATGATCGCGCTCGATGGCGGCCAGCATCTTGCGTGGCAGACACCCGATGTGACAGGCATGGTGGAATGAGTCCCGTAGACCACAAGCATAGGCGAAACGGCATAGCCGCCGACGACCTGCCCCCCGATACCGACCTCGAGGACGAAGCGGCGGAGGAGATCGTCGAGCCGGTTGCCGCAGCCGGACCCGATGTCGCCTTCACGGCCATCGATTGGACGCCGCATGCCGGCGATGCCGACGGCATGATCGGCGCCGAGGTGATCCAGACCCTGGTCAAGCGGCTGCCGAACCAGCCCGGCGTCTACCGCATGATGAACGCCGCCGGCGACGTGCTCTATGTCGGCAAGGCGCGCAGCCTGAAGAAACGCGTCACCAATTACGCGCAGGGCCGTTTCCACACCGCCCGCATCGGCCGCATGGTGCGCGAGACGTCGACGATGGAGTTCGTCGTCACCCGCACCGAGATCGAGGCGCTGCTGCTCGAGGCTAACCTCATCAAGCGGCTCAGGCCCCGCTTCAACGTCCTGATGCGGGACGACAAGTCGTTTCCCTACATCCTTTTGACCGGCGACCATGTCTCGCCCGGCATCTACAAGCATCGCGGCGCGCGCTCGCGCAAGGGCGACTATTTCGGGCCCTTCGCTTCCGCCGGCGCAGTCGGCCGCACCATCAATTCGCTGCAGCGCGCCTTTCTGCTTCGGAGTTGCACCAACTCCTTCTACGAGAACCGCACAAGGCCGTGCCTGCTCTATCAGATCAAGCGCTGCGCCGGTCCCTGCACTGGCGAGATCTCGCACCAGGACTATGCCCATTTGGTCGCCGAGGCGAAGGATTTCCTCTCCGGCCGCAGCCAGAAGGTGAAGACCGAGATTTCGGCCGCCATGCAGCAGGCCTCGCAGGATCTCGATTTCGAACGCGCCGCCATCTATCGCGACCGGCTGGCGGCCCTGTCGCATGTGCAGAGCCATCAGGGCATCAACCCCGCGACCGTCGACGAGGCCGATGTCTTCGCCATCCACCAGGAAGGCGGTCAGACCTGCATCCAGGTGTTCTTCTTCCGCACCGGCCAGAACTGGGGCAACCGCGCCTATTTCCCGAAGGCCGATCCGGCGCTGGAGCCGGCCGAGGTGCTGGGCTCGTTCCTGGCGCAGTTCTATGACGACAAGCCGACGCCGCGCGCCATTCTTCTTTCGCATGGCGTTGAGGACCAGGAACTGCTGGCCGAGGCGCTCTCCACCCGCGCCGGCCGCAAGATGGCGATTTCAGTGCCGCAGCGCGGCGAGAAGAAGGACTTGACCGACAACGCCCTTCAGAATGCGCGCGAGGCGCTCGGCCGCAGGCTGGCGGAAACCTCGACCCAGGCGCGGCTGCTCACGGGCTTTGCCGAGACCTTCGGCCTGAAAAAACCGCCGGTGCGCATCGAGGTCTACGACAACTCGCACATCATGGGCACAAATGCGGTCGGCGCCATGGTCGTTGCCGGGCCGGAAGGCTTCGTGAAGAACCAGTATCGGAAATTCAACATCCGCTCGACCGAGATCACGCCCGGCGACGATTTCGGCATGATGCGCGAGGTGATGCAGCGGCGTTTTTCGCGGCTGCTCAAGGAGCATGGCGACGAGCAGAAGTCGTCGGTGTTGGAAAGCCCGGCCGCTGAGGAAGACGCCGGCGAGGAAGATCTGGTCGCCGGCAATGGCGGCTTTCCTGCCTGGCCCGACGTCATCCTGATCGACGGCGGCCAGGGCCAGATGACGGCGGTGCGCCAGATCCTTGCCGACCTCGGCATCGAGGATCGGGTCACGGCAATAGGCATCGCCAAGGGCCCGGACCGTGACGCCGGCCGCGAGCGCTTCTTCGTCAAGGGCAGGGACTCCTTCATGCTGCCGATGCGCGATCCGGTGCTCTATTTCGTCCAGCGCCTGCGCGACGAGGTGCACCGCTTCGCCATCGGCTCGCACCGCGCCCGTCGTAAGAAGGAAATGGTGAAAAGTCCGCTCGACGAGATCGCCGGCATCGGTCCCGGCCGCAAGCGCGCGCTGCTTCATGCATTCGGCACTGCCAAGGCGGTCAGCCGCGCCGCGGTCGAGGACCTGGTCAAGGTCGACGGCATTTCCGAGCACGTCGCGAAACTGGTCTACAATCATTTTCATGAGAGCTGAGGGTCGGTCGCAAGGAAGGTTGACGAGACTTGCGCTGGCCAGCTGTACTCTGGAGCTTGGCCGCGGCACACGGCGCGAAGGCCTCGGCCAATCTCCAATGCCCGCGATGGCGCGCTCGACAAATTGAACGCTTGTTGTGTAGGACTTCGGGTAATATCGGTATCATCCACCCCGGCCTTCGCCCCATTTTTCCCTGGTCAATCGAATCTCGCCTGTTGACCCCCTACATTGGCTTCTGATTTGAGTACGTCTGGCGGAGGAGTTTCCCGAGACGATATGGCACAGCGCGCGTTCAACCTGCCGAACATCCTCACCTATGCCCGCATCGTCGCGGTGCCGCTGGTCGTTCTGTGCTTCTTTCTCGAGGGGCATCTGAAGTCTTCCGACTTCGCCCGCTGGTCGGCGCTCGTCATTTTCCTGCTCGCCTCGATCACCGATTACTTTGACGGCTATTTCGCGCGCGCCTGGCAGCAGACCTCAAACATCGGCAAGATGCTGGATCCGATCGCCGACAAGCTTTTGGTCGCCACCTGCCTGCTGTTGCTTGCCGCCGATACCGACCGCCACGCCGGCATCGCCGGCTGGTCGCTGTGGGCGGCGATCATCATCCTGTGCCGCGAGATCCTGGTTTCGGGTCTGCGCGAATATCTGGCTGCCTTGAAAGTCTCGGTGCCGGTGACCCAACTCGCCAAATGGAAGACCACCATCCAGATGGTCGCCATCGCCTTCCTGCTGGTCGGCCCGGCCGGCGACAAGATCTTTCCGCTGACCACCCAGATCGGCCTGGTGCTGCTGTGGGTCGCGGCACTCGTCACGCTCTATACCGGCTACGATTATTTCCGCGCCGGCCTCAAGCACATCATGGACGAGTGAGATGTCAACAAAGCTCATCTATTTCGCCTGGGTACGCGAGCGGATCGGCAAGCCGGAGGAGGAAGTCGAGTTGCCTTCCGGCATCGAGACGGTTGCCGATTTGCTGCGCTGGCTGAAGTCGCGCGGCGAGGAATATGAGAACGCGCTGCAGTACCCGGACGTCATCCGCGTCGCCATCAATCAGGAACATGTCGGCCACCGCGAGAAGATAGCGGGCGCGCGCGAGATCGCGCTGTTTCCGCCGATGACCGGAGGCTGAGATGGCCGGCGCGGTCGTGCCCGCCATCCGCATCCAGCGCGAGGATTTCGACGTCGCCGCCGAGATCGCCGGCCTGACCAGGGGCCGCGCCGATATCGGCGCGGTGGTCACTTTTTCCGGCCTTTGCCGTGATGAGCAGGGCGCGCTGTCGGCGCTCGAGCTCGAACACTATCCCGGCATGGCGGAGGCCGAGATCGGCCGTATCGCCGCGCAGGCCGTCGAGCGCTGGCCGCTGCAGGGGCTGACCGTCATCCATCGCCACGGAAAGATAGCGCCGGGCGAAAACATCGTGCTGGTGGTGGCGGCCTCGTCGCATCGCCAGGCGGCCTTCGAGGCGGCGAATTTCCTGATGGATTACCTGAAGTCGCGCGCGCCCTTCTGGAAGAAGGAGCATCTGGCCGACGGTTCCCAGGGCGGTTGGGTCGAGGCCAAGGAGGCCGACGATCACGCGGCGGACCGCTGGACCAAACCGCACGAATAAAAATCCCGTTCGGCCATCGAACGACCGCAATCCTTCCCAAGCCTGCCAATCGGTTTGATTTGCTTGGCGGAGCAATCTCATGCTGGACAGGATCGCGGAATTCTTCATCTTCGGGCTGGCGCCGCTGGTCGTCGGCGTGCTTGCCGTGCCGGAAGTGACCAAGGCCGGCGAAAAGACGATTGCGGGCGAGGTGACCTATCGCGAGCGCATCGCCCTGCCGCCCGATGCCGTGCTGGTGGTCGAGCTCGCCGACGTCTCGTTGGCCGATGCGCCGGCAACCGTCATCGCCAGGCGCAGGGTAGCGCCGGCCGGCCAGATGCCGATCAGCTTCGAGATCGGCTTCGATCCCAAGGCGATCCAGAAGGGCCGCACTTATGCGCTGCAGGCGCGCATCACCGTCGGCGAGCGGCTGATGTTCGTCACCGGCACGAGCCATCAGGTCGATCCGCTGGCCGGCAAGCCCCAGACGGTGTTGGTGAAAATGGCGCGCTGACTGCGCGCGCCGGGCCGGTTCCGCGATGAGACCAGAACTGGCTCATCGACATCAACAGCATCGGAGTCATCGCCGGGCCGCAGGCAACATTCCAAGTCAGCGAAGCTGGGAAGGCTGGCGCGAGGGGTGCGACTTTTTCGGCCTGGAAAACCGTGTTCGCTGGAATAAACCGGCTGCGTCGCGCGTTGACCTATCCAGATGGCGGGCAGGCAAAGGGATCATGTCCCTTCGTTGAAACCGCCAGACCGAATGCGCGGGTCGATCTGGCCACTCGAAAGGAGTTCCAGATATGAGAATGCACGCGCTCATCCTTGCTGCCACAGGCTTATCTTTGATCGGCTTCACCGGTCTTGCCAAGGCGGACGACCATCTGTTCAACGCTCAGCAGCATGGGCTCAGCTCCGACAGCCAGCCCTTCCAGACCAACAAGGCCGGCCATAGCGGCGACCTCGCGCCTGGGCAGGGCAGTCCGTTTTCCGGTGAGGAGACCAAGACGCCCGCCACCGACACCGCGGCGGCAAACGATCATGCGAATGTGAAGGAGCGCCAGGCGAAGTAAGTTTGGCCGAGTAGCACCTTGTGACGCCGGCGGGACAGCGCCCCCCTCTGTCCTGCCGGACATCTCCCCACGAGGGAGGAGATTGGCAGCTTCGATGCCGGCTCATCTCCTGCGACGTTGGGGATTGGCGAAAGTCGGCGTGACGTCTGATCTCCCCCCAAAGTGGGGGAGATGTCCGGCAGGACAGAGGGGGGCGCGAAGGAACGCGGTCCTGATTATTTCCGCAGGGCGCCCTGATTGACCGCGCCGAGGCAACCGCATAGCTTCCCTCACGAAAATGGGGATGGGGTTCCCCCGAAACCGCCCTTATGGGCTGATGACTCCTGCCAGGCGTGCTCTTGCGCGGCAGGATTTGTTTTCCCGCTCGTATCATGCCTGATTTCGTGAAGTGATTCCGGTGCGGAATCGCGTTTGGAAAGGCATTGAAGCGATGACCCTTGCGGCTTGCGCCCTGGTCCTGATCGGTGGTTTCTTGGGCGGCATTTCCCGCTTTTTCCTCTCCGGCGTGGTCGGCCGGGGCATCGGCGAGACCTTTCCCTGGGGCACGCTTCTGGTCAACGTTTCCGGCGCCCTTGCCATCGGCGCCTTCGCCGGCGCGGCGCGGGCGGTCGGCGGCGTCTTCGCCAGCGATCTCGTCCGCGACCTGATCGTCGTCGGCCTGTTCGGCGGCTACACCACGGTGTCGTCCTTCTGCCTGCAGACGCTCAACCTTGCGCTCGACGGCGAGGGGCGGCTCGCCGCCTTCAATGTCGTCGCTTCCTCGGTGCTGTGTGTATTGTTCGTCGCCCTCGGCTTCTGGGCGGTCGCCTGGGTGGTTGGTTCAACCACCTGGGTGGCGGGCTGAGTTATGGCGAGCCGGGCGGTGGCGGACAGGCAGACGGCGGTGCGGCTTTACCTGGCGGTCGGCTGCGGCGCGGCGGTCGGCTCGCTGGCCCGCTTCCTGTCGGGCTATGTCATCGTCTCGCTGCTGGGTCTCAACGCGCTTTATTCGACCGCTTTCGTCAATGTCGTCGGCTCGTGGATCATCATGGCCTTCGCCACGTTGACCGGGCCGGACGGCCGCCTGATGGTCGGTCCCGCCAGCCGCAATTTCATCATGGCCGGCTTCTGCGGCGGGCTCACCACCTTCTCGGCGATGAGCCTCGACACCTTCATCCTGCTGCTCGAAGGCGACTTGCCGCTGGCCGCGACCTATTTCATCAGTGTGGTCGCCCTGTCGCTCGCCGCCGCGTGGCTCGGCTATCTCATGGCGTCCAGGCTCAACCGCCTGCCGGTCGATAGGTGATCGGGGCAACAGGTAACAGGAGGAGAACATGGAACTTCCCGCGCAATGCGCGCTGCTCAGGATCTTCTTCGGCGAGGACGACAGGGCAGCCGACGGCAAGCCGCTGCACGAGGCGATCGTCATCAAGGCGCGCGAGACCGGCATGGCCGGCGCCACGGTGCTGCGAGGTCCGCTCGGCTTCGGCCGCTCGAGCGTGCTGCATACCGCCAAGATCCTGCGCCTGTCGCAGGATCTGCCCATCGTTGTCGAAATCGTCGACGCGCCGGAGAAGATCGACGCGCTGATCCCCGAGATCAAGGCGCTGACCAAGACGAAGAGCTGCCTGATCACCAGGGAGAAGGTAGAGGTCATCCGCTACGGCGATGGGGACTGAAACCGCCGCGCAAGCACCTGCCGATCGTGTCCTCGTCGAAAATGCCGGCGGAAAAAAGCTTCATGGCTTCGATCGCCAGCTCCGACGCTTCCTGGCTGCCGGGGACAATGCCTCGTTCCTCGCAGACCTGGTCGTAAAGGCGCTTCAACAGGACGAGATCGTCCGGATACGCAGCGCCACTCCTGGAAACATGGAGTTGGGCCATGCTTCCCTCCCTTTTACTAGACGCAAGCGCGACAATGCTTTCAGCCGGCGACATCCCTTCGCCGACGGGCCGGACTTAGTGCACCCAATTTGGCTGCCAACCCCCTTGCGACAAAAAAGCGGCCCTCGGGCCGCCTTCGTTGCAAAAGCCGGTTTTTCGGTTCAGCCGACGATCTCGGTGTCGGAGAACCAGTATTTGATCTCCTGCGCGGCCGTCTCCGGCGCGTCCGAGCCATGCACTGAGTTCTCGCCGATCGACAGTGCATGCACCTTGCGGATGGTGCCCTCGGCCGCATTGGCCGGGTTGGTGGCGCCCATCACTTCGCGGTTCTTGGCGATGGCGTTCTCGCCTTCCAGCACCTGCACGATGGTCGGGGCCGACGACATGAATTCCACCAGCTCGCCGAAGAACGGGCGATCCTTGTGGACGGCGTAGAAACCTTCCGCCTCGCGGCGGCTCATCCACACGCGGCGCGATGCGATGATGCGCAGGCCGGCGTCTTCCAGCATCTTGGTGATGGCGCCCGTCAGGTTGCGCTTGGTCGCGTCGGGCTTGATCATGGAGAAGGTGCGTTCGATCGCCATAGGGTCGTCCTTGTTCTGGGAATGGAAATTGGAGTGGCGGGCTCTATACAAGCCGCCCGCCGCCTTGCCAAGGGGAGGCGGCTTCTGGCCAAGGCGGGCTCTTTGCGGGATAATCAGGCGGCTGCGAACGCGCTGAACGCAGCCTTGGAGCATCCAGGCGTGGAGGCGATGAACCGGCCTTACCTCAGACGTGGCGATGTCGCCGGTATTCTCTTCATCGCCATAGTTCTTGCCGCGATCGGCTTCGTCCTGCTGTTCTTTCCAGGGCGCGAACAGCAGAATTTCGGCTTCGGCCCGGAATGGCAATGCACGCGCATGGAAAAGGGCGATCCGATCTGCGTCAGGCTGGTCGACAAGAATGCGCCCAGGCAGAACTAAAGCTCGATTTCTACCGTCAGCGCCGGCGCGTCGCCGGCCGTGAGCCCCTCACGCCGCCGCACCGAGCCTTTGATGGGCAGGAGCAGGCTGCCGGACGCCTTGTCGGGAAAGAGCGATGTCTGCCACCTTGTCTTGCCGATGCTCGCCGTGACGCCGAGCGAGCCCCAGGGGCGCGCCAGTCCCGCCATCGCCGCTTTGATCCGCGCCGCGACGTCCACCGGCAACGTCACGAAATGCCAGCCGCCCTTGCCCGGATAGATCCAGATCTCGGTCCGCATCTCATAGTGCAACATCCGACGCCCTCGGCCGTTACGCGGCCGCCGCGACTTGCCTGCCGATCCCGCCATGCAGGTCGAGGCAGCGCTCGAACCAGTGGGCGATGACGTCGGCGTCATCGAGCAATTGGAAAGGCGAGGCGATGCGGCCCCATTGCAGGGCCCCGAAAACGATGTAATCGGCAAACAAGGGCGTCTCGCCGCCGATGAAGGGCTGGTAGCTGAGCGTCGAACGCAGCGGCTCCAGCGCGGCGCGGAAGGTCGAGAGCCCTGCGTCGCGGTTGGCCACGACATCTTCCAGCCGCTTGCCGTAGCGCCGCTCGCGATCCTCGCGGAAGTAGGCGGCATTCGGCTCGTCCTGCATTGCGTGCAGGTCGGTCAGCGCCACCGTCGCGATATAGGGGTGGATGGTGAGCTGCGACCAGCGCTCGACGAAGCGCGCCATAGCCTTGCCGCCTTCGCCGCCGAACAGCGTCGGCCGTTCCGGATAGGCTTCGTCCAGATAGAGCGCGATGGCGAAGGAATCGGCCACCACGCGCTCGCCGTCGCGGATCACCGGCACCGTCTTCGACACGCCGCCCTCGACTTTCAGCACCTCGAGGAAGCGCGTTGGCACCTCGGTGGCGGCGAGCCCCTTATGCGCCAAAGCCATCTTGGTCTTCCAGCAGTGCGGGCTGAACGGGCGTGCGGCGTCATGGCCGACGAGGTCGTAGAGCAGAATGGTCATTGGCGGGTCCGTTGCTGCGGGTTACGTAGAGCCCGGATTCGCAATGAGCCGGGTGGGAACTATGAAACAGCATTTCATGATGTTTGCGGCCTACAATCAATGGGCCAATAGCCGCCTCTACGATGCCGCCGCCGACCTCACCGACGAGGAATTCAACCGCGACACCGGCGCTTTCTTCGGCTCGATGATGGGAACGCTCAACCATATCCTGACCGCCGATCGTATCTGGATGAAGCGTTTCACGGGTGAGGGACACGCACCGTCGTCCCTTGACGCCATTCTTTGCAAAGCGTTGCCACCTTTGCACAGCGCGCGCGAGGCGGAGGACAAGCGGATCATCGACTGGGTCGGTGGCATGAGCGAGAAGGCGCTCGTCGGCCGCTTCTCCTACATGACGCTCTCCGACATGCGCACCGTCTCGCAGCGGCTTTCGCCGGCGCTCAGCCATTTCTTCAACCACCAGACCCATCATCGCGGCCAGGCGCACATGGCGCTCACCGTGCTCGGCCGACCCTCGGTACCGCTCGACCTGGCGCTGTTCCAGCGCTCCGAAGAAGGCCGCGCCTACGCCTGAGCGGGTTGGTTCCCCGGCAGGATTTTTCCATGAACATCAAGGTGATCCTCTGCCGCGCCTTGCCCGGCCGCAGGCAGGTGATCGTTGATCAAGCTCAGACATTAAGGAAAACTCGTACATCGTTTCGGAACAACGAATTTTTCCCTGAAAAAATGGAACCCTGATCGGACCCATTCGTATTCCCCTCGTTCCCTCTGGCACAGGCATACGCACGGATAAGATTCTCCGGCGATGCGGTGTGGGCAAAATGTGGCAACGAAGGAGAATGCCATGAATGGTATCGTAGAGAAAATCGCCGGCGTATTGGTCGGTGGCATCGCCATTCTCGCCGGGCCGGCGAATGCAGATGGTCTCGACATTGGCTTTGGCATCGATAATAGCGGCGCCGGTGTGGGCAGCTCGGGCGGCTTGAATATCGGCGCGGGGAGTTCGCTCAGTGGTTCAACCGGTCTCGGCACGGGCTTTGGCAGCAATATCGGCGGCGTCGGCGTGGGTAGCACGGGCGACTTGAACGCTGGAGCAGGGACCTCGATCGGCGGCGCCACCGGCACAGACACCTTGTTCGGTGCAACGGGCGTCGGTGGCACTGCCACCGTAGGCGGCTCCGGCGGCCTCAACACCGGCACGGGCAGCACGATCGGCGACATCACGGGCACAACCACCGGCACCTCGTTCGGTGCAACGGGTGGCGTCAGCGGCACCGGCACCGTCGGCGGCTCCGGCGGCTTGAACACCGGCACGGGTGGGTCGATTGGCGGCGCCTCGGGCACGACCACCGGCACCGGCGCCTCGTTCGGTGCAACGGGTGGCGTCGGCGGCACTGGCAGCGTAAGCGGTTCTGGCGGCCTCAACGCCGGCACGGCTGGCGCGATCGGCACCACGGGCACAACCACCGGCACCTCGTTCGGTGCAACGGGCGGCGTCGGCGGCACTGGCACCGTAAGCGGTTCTGGCGGCCTCAACACCGGCACGGCTGGCTCGATCGGCGGCGCCGCGGGCACAACCACCGGCACCTCGATGGGCACGACCTCTGGTTCCGGTGCGTTCGGTGGGACCGGAGGCCTCAGTGGTGGCGGCACCTTGGGCGGTTCCGCTGGCAGCCGCTAATGCATGTCGCCCAGAAGTGCGCAGCGGTTCTGGGACAACGACATGCATCAAAACAAAGATGCATGTCGCCCATAAGTGTGCAGCGGTTCTGGGACAACGACATGCATCAAACAAAGATCATGTCGCCCGGAAATGCGCAGCGGTTCTGGCCCCGGCATGAGCTTGGAGCCAGAGGACTCGGGAGTCGAGAAAAGCCCGCCGCCCTGATGGCGGGCTTTCTCGGTCGCGTCACATCTCGGGCGCTTGGCTGCCGGTTAACCAAGCTTGCATTGAAGCTAATGTATTAGCACTTCGTTTGCGCTCGTGCTCCACAGTAAGGCAGCTGCAACGGGAGCAATGGAATGCGCATCGATTTGTCCCCTACAAGCTGGGGCAGGGTCGTGGTGGTCACCGCGGCCGGCACCGCCTTTTTCATTGCCTGCGCCTTCTTCGTCGATTCCTTCAATTTCCCCTCGCTGTCGCCGCAGGCGCTGCTTTGGGCGCAGCTCACGGACCTGTTCCTGCCGCTTGCCCTTGGCGGCTCCTTCCTGTTCTTCCTGATGTGGAAGATGCGCCAGCTGGCGATCACGCAGAAGGAACTCGGCGTCATTGCCGCGACCGACAGCCTGACCGCGGTCTTCAACCGCGGCGCCTTCTCGATGCTGGTCGAGGCCTATCTCGAGCAGGCGCGCGGCCAGGCGGTCGCCGATGCGGGCGCGCTGCTGATCGTCGATGCCGACCATTTCAAGTCGATCAATGACCGCCTCGGTCATGATTGCGGCGACCAGGCGCTGAGGTTGATCGCCGCGACGATCAAGGGGCAACTGCACGGCGCCGACATTGTCGGACGCATCGGCGGCGAGGAATTCGCGGTCTTCCTGCCCGGCGCCGACGCCGCGCGCTCCTTCGTGGTCGCCGAATCCATCAGACGCAGCATCCGCGAGGCCGAGTTTGCCCCGGGCGGGCGGCCCTGGCCGCTTTCGGTGAGCATCGGCGGGATCGCCTTCAGCGGCCCGACAACCTACCACGACATGTTCCAGGTCGCCGACCGCCATCTTTACAAGGCCAAGTCCAACGGCCGCGACCGGGTGAGCTTCGAGAGCCAGCGCGCGACACTGGGCGGCGACTCTATCGGCACGGTCCACTAAAGCCCTGTTTCGCGTCGCCTGAAACCGTTTCAGCGCGAGGCGCTTTAGGGCACCATCAACGGTCAGTTCATCCTTTGGAGCAGCTCGTCACCCCCTTCGTCGCAGCGGCCGGACCGGCTGCGCCGATCGCCGAAGCCTCACCCGCCGCCAAGCCGGATTGAACCTGTCTAAAGCGTGTCGCGCTGAAACGGATTCAGGCGACACGCTTTAAGTTTTTGTTTTTATGCATGTCGTTGTCCCAGAACCGCTGCACACTTCTGGGCGACATGCACTAGGCGGGAACGAAATCAGTGCTGCGAGCCACCGTCTCCCATGCGTCGGTTTCCTGCCGCAGCGCGTCGAGCCTGCCACGGAATTGATCCAGCGCATCGCCCCCGATCAGAAGATGCGTGGGAGGATGCTGCGCCTCGACAGCGGTGATGATGGCGCGAGCGCCGCGCGCGGGGTCGCCTGCCTGTTTGCGGTGGCCGGTCAGCGTTCCGTCACGCGACTTGCCTGCGGTGTCGGCATAGTCGTCGATGCGCGTTGCCGACTGTTTGATCGAGGCAGGGCCGCGGAAGTCGGTGCGGAAGGCGCCCGGCGCGACCACAGTGACCCCGATACCCAGCGGCGCCAATTCCTTGGCCAACGTGTCCGACATCGCCTCGATGCCGAACTTCACCATGTGATAGTAGCCGACGCCCGGGTAGGTGAGCAGGCCGCCGATGGAACTGATGTTGACGATATGTCCGCGCCGGCGTGCGCGCATCCCCGGCAGCACGGCCTTCACCAGGTTGACCGGGCCGAACAGGTTGGTCTCGAACAGTGCGCGGACATCTTCGTCGTCACCTTCCTCTATCGCCGCGAGGTAGCCGTAGCCGGCATTATTGACCAGCACGTCGATGCCACCGAAGCGATCCTCGGCTGCTGCGACAGCGGCAGCGATCTGGTCGGCAGCGGTGACGTCGAGCTCGACCGCGAGCGCCGCGTTGCCGTGGGCGGCGACGAGGTCGGCGATGTCGGCGATGCGCCGCGCCGTGACGACGACGCGATAACCGTCAGCTAAAGCCTGTTCCGCCAGCGCGCGGCCGAGACCCTTCGAGCAGCCCGTGATAAGCCAGACGGCGTTTTTCGTTGGCATGTCTATCTCCATCATCCTTTGACACCAGCTATATGGCGGTCAGCAGAACGTTCGATTAGACTGAACTGATTGGAAGGGCTGTTGAACAGGATTGCACGATGACGCGCGCCAGCCTGGACGACCTTGCCGCCTTCGCCGCCGTCGCTCGCGCGCAAAGTTTCACGCGCGCCGCCGCGGCGCTGGCGACATCCACATCGAATCTCAGCCATATAATCCGCCGGCTCGAGGCACGGCTCGGTTATCGCCTTCTCCAGCGCAACAGTCGAAGCGTGTCGGTGACCGAAGCAGGCGAGACGCTGCTGGGGACGCTGGAGCCGGCGCTGGAAAGCATCGGCGGCGCGCTGGATGCGTTAGACCTCGGACGCAACGCCGTCTCCGGAACGCTGCGCCTGACAACGACGCGGCAGGCCTATGAGGCGGTGATCCGGCCCGTACTGCCCGCTTTCACCGCCGCGCATCCGCACGCGACGGTCGAGGTCCTGATCGACTACGCCTATCGCAACATCGTTGCCGACCGGTTCGACGCGGGCATACGCCTGGGCGAAAAACTGGAGCGGGACATGATCGCGCTCAAGGTCGGGCCCGACCTCAGCATGGCGGTGGTCGCAACGCCCGATCACCTAGCCCGCTCGACTCCCATTACCCACCCGAGCGACCTGACCCGGCACCAGTGTATAAACTACCGGATGGTCGCGGCCGGGACGATCTACGCCTGGGAATTCGAGCGCGACGGACAGGCTTTGGACGTACGGGTGTCCGGCCCGCTCACATTCAATGAGCCCGAGCTGATGCTCGAAGCCGTGCTGGACGGGGTGGGCATAGGCTATCTCCTCAGCCACGAAGTCGCGCCTTACCTGGAGAACGGCCGGCTTGTCCGGCTGCTATCCGAGTGGACACCGTCATTCCCGGGCTTCCATCTCTATTATTCGTCGCGACAGCAGATGCGGCCGGTGTTGGCAGCGTTCATCGAGGCGGTGCGTGGTCATATCCGGCGCAAGTGACAAACCCCGACGGCCCATTTCGGTAGGGCGTGCAGGCAGCGGGCAGATCTGGAAGGCTGAATCTGTTCAGGCGGCAAAGCCGCCATAGCCGCGCGCCACGGGCTTGACCGAGATGACCGGCTGCTCCGAAGGCCACAGCACGCCGGCCGTCACCGCGAAGGTGATCAGCGCATCGCGCGCGGCTTCGGTCGGGATCTCTCCGCTGCGCGCCGCCTCGCAGGCCTTCACAGCGGCGCCATAGCTGAGGCGACGGCGCGACGGCGGGAACTCGGTCAGGAAGTCATGCATTTGGAACAGCGAGGCGATCATGCGCTTGTGGCCGGCGCCGACGCTGAGGGCGACCGGGGTGAAGAACATCCTGTCGTGCATTCGAACCTCTCGAATTGTGGCGGAGGACGGCGGGCAGCAATCCTTCGGTCCTGGGATGGAGCCAGAGCTCCTCACAACGCGCCTTGCGGTTCGAGGTTCCATGTTCGGGAGCCTCTTTGTGTCTGACTGCTGTTCCGGGCCGGAGCCGGCCGTCAGCCCGCCTCACCAGCCTCTATGCCAGCCGCAGCTCCAGACTCTCTTGACCACCCAGTGGTGATGATGCCAGCGTCTGTGTACCCTGACATAGCAGCGGTCGCGATTGTGATGACGCCAATAACGCCGATGGTCACCGTAATAGTCGCCCATGCCGTAATGGCGCCAGTGGTGATGGCGGCGCCATGAGTAGTCATCGTCATACCGGTGGCGGCGCCAGTAGTAATCGTCGTCGTACCGGCCGTTGTCGGTGGTGATCGTCAGGCTTACCGCCTGCGCCGGGACCGCCATCGGTGCCAGAGTGGACACGCCAAGCATAGCGGCGAGGATCAAGTTTCTCATCTCCGCCTCCTTTTCATGAGGATTTTCTAAAGAAAACCCGTTTCGCGGTAGAAAGTTCCCGCTGGCCGCTCAGGCGAAGCCCGATGGACCTGCCCCACCGTCGATTTCCGGTCGCCGGCCGCGAGCGCGGATGTGGCCTATTTCCACATGCCGCGCATGCGGGCGCCGAGGTCGACCTTGACGCCCGGCCGCTGGCGCGGGTCGTCCTTGAGCGCGGCACTCGCCCAGGAGGACTGCTCGAAGGCCGCAAGCATCGATGCAGGGATGAAGCGGGTGCGCGAGGCATAGACGTGGCGGTCGCCACGCGCCGCCTGGTTGTGCGGATAAAAGCGCTGCGGCACGATGAGATGCAGGCTGTCCTTGGCTCGTGTCATCGCCACATAGAGCAGCCGGCGCTCCTCCTCGATGTCCTCCTTGGTGCCGACACCGAGATCGGCGGGGATACAGCCGTCGACGGTGTTGAGCACAAGCACGTTCTTCCACTCCTGGCCCTTGGCCGAATGGATGGTCGAAAGGATGAGATAGTCCTCGTCGCGATGCGGCGGCCCGGCCTGGTCGCTGGTGGCGTCGGGTGGATCGAGCGTCAGCTCGGTCAGGAAACGTTCGCGCGACGGGTAGGTCGAGGCGATCTGCTCGAGCTGCAACAGATCGGCCCGCCGCGTGATGGCGTCCTCATGGATGCGTTCCAGATGCGGCTCGTACCACAGCCGGATCCGCTCGAGGTCGGCCGGCCATTTCGGACCTGTCCGCAGCCCGCCATAGATGTCGAGGAAGACCGGCCAGTCTCCAGCGGCGCGCTGCGGCGGCCGGAAGCGGGCAAGGCCCAGCGTCTCGTCGAGCGACGTCGCCATCGCGTCGACGATCTGCGAGGCGGCGGACGGCCCGATGCCGGGCATCAATTGCAGCACGCGGAAACCGGCGACGCGGTCGCGCGGATTCTCGGCGAAGCGCAGCATCGCCAGCATGTCCTTCACATGCGCGGCGTCGAGGAATTTCAGACCCCCGAATTTCACGAACGGGATGTTGCGGCGCGTCAGCTCCACCTCCAGCGGCCCGCTATGGTGCGAGGCGCGGAAGAGCACCGCCTGCGCCTTCAGCGGCGTGCCGGCCTCGCGTTCGGCCAGGATCGCCTGGCAGACATAGTTCGCTTGCTCGGCCTCGTCGCGCACGCTGACCAGCTGCGGCTTGTGCGAGGACCGGCGCTCGGTCCACAGGTTCTTGGTGAAGCGCTCGCTGGCCTCGCCGATCACCTTGTTGGCGGCGGCAAGGATCGTCTCGGTCGAGCGGTAGTTGCGCTCCAGCATGACGACCTCGGCGCCTTGCGCGAACTGTTTTGGGAAATCGAGGATGTTGCGCACTTCCGCGGCGCGGAAGGAATAGATCGACTGCGCGTCGTCGCCGACCACGGTGAGGCCGGCGCCGTCCGGCTTCAGCGCCAGGAGGATCGAGGCCTGCAGCCGGTTGGTGTCCTGGTATTCGTCGACCAGCACATGGTCGAAGCGGGAGCCGAGATGCGCCGCGATCTCAGGCTCTGCCGCCATCTGCGCCCAGTAGAGCAGAAGGTCGTCGTAATCGAGCACGTTCTGCGCCTGCTTGGCTTCGACATAAGCCGCAAACAGCTCCTTCAACTGGTCAGCCCATCCTGAGCACCAGGGAAAGGCCGAGCCCAGCACTTCGCCCAGCGGCGCCTGCGCGTTCACCGCCCGCGAATAGATCTGCAGGCAGGTGCTTTTGGTCGGAAAACGGCTTCCGGTCTTCGAGAACCCCAGCTCGTGCCGGGCAAGGTTCATCAGGTCGGCCGAATCCTCGCGGTCGTGGATGGTGAAGGCGGGATCGAGCCCGATCTGCTCGGCATAGTCGCGCAACAGCCTCGCGCCGATGCCGTGGAACGTGCCGGCCCAGGCCAGCGCGTCGGCGATGATCGCCGCGTCGCGTCCCAGCACCTCGCCGGCGATGCGCTCGACGCGCTTGGCCATCTCGGCGGCGGCGCGGCGCGAAAACGTCATCAACAGGATACGGCGCGGATCGGCGCCCTTGACGATGAGATGGGCGACGCGATGCGCCAGCGTGTTGGTCTTGCCGGAGCCTGCTCCGGCGATCACCAGCAGGGGCGTCGCCACCTTGCCGTCGCCATGCACAACCGCCAGCCGCTGCTCGTCGTTCAGCCGGGCAAGATAGGCGGGCGCCTCGAAGGACGAATCACGAGCGGCGATGTTCATCGCCCATCAAGCATCGTTTCCGCTTTGTTCGCAATACAGCTGATCTCGCCCTTGGCGCTTGTGGTTGGCGAAAGCCGGCGAGACAGCTGAACTACCGCTTCGGCTCGACCCCCATCTTCGCCGACTGGCGCCGCAGCGTGCGCCTTTCATCGCCCGGCATGTCCAGTGGCGCGACATCGCCGGGCACCTCGTCGATGATCCTAACGGCGACGCGATAGGCGGTGTAGGCCAACAGCCCGGTAATCAGCAGGCGGATCATGACCAGCTCCTCATGCAGTTCGATTGGCTCTCAACCGGATGCGGGCCTGTTGGTTCCCCCAACGAACCAAACCGCGCCACGCAACCAAACCGCCGCCGCCTCGTTTGCCCTGCATAAAAAGGGGCGAACGAGAGGAGGTCGTCATGAAGAAGCTTCCTGTGCTGTTGGCTGCCGCGGCAGGGCTCGTGCTCGCCGCCTGCGACAACAGCATCCCCCCGACTAAGGCGCCCGCCGTCGACCAGAGCCCGCAGGTCGACAAGAACCCGGTGCCGAAATCGACCACCGGCGGCGATCAGCCAGGCACCCCGCCGAAGCAGTAAGGCAGGGCAGGTCGAGTCATCGTCGGGCTTTAAACGAAGAAGGCCGGCGCTGCTTGGGAGGAAGCTGGATAGCGCCGGCCAAGCGGGAAATCAGGCCCGCCGCACAGTCCAAGATAGCTGAGTCTTTCCGCCACGTCATGGTGCGATCGCGGTAGCCGGTTACAGTCCGGGAGAAACCACCGAAAAATCTTGAAATTCTGCAGGGCTCCACCATCGCGAGGCCCCAATGCCGCCTTGGCTGGAGAGCCGTCGGAGGTAGCCATGAAAACCGTTGCGACAAACGCCTTCGTCGTCGGGCCGGTCATCTGGACGGCCGCGTACAACCATCGGCAACGCCCCAGCGACCGTGAACTCCTCTTGATCGCGGCGGCCGACGGTGGCTGACATACGAGGGTCTCGGCAGCCAGTCGCGACAACCCTCACGCCACAGCCGCGATCGCCTGCTGTCCGCCGGCGATCTCGATGTCTAGCTGGCGCTGCGTCAGCGCCGCCTCGGCCACGATCCACTGTTTGAACAGTTCCACCTTGCGCGCGCCGAGCGCCTTGATCGGGCTGACGAAATACCAGCCGGCCGTGTTGGGGTGGTGGACCGCGAAGGGCGCCACCAGCCGTTCTGCGCGGATGTCGCTTGCCATGTAAGCGCGGTTGGCGACGGCAAAACCCATGCCGGCATTGGCCGCTTCGTAGGACATCATGCAGGAATCGAAATAAACGCTCCTGGTCTGCCCAAGCACGAAGCTCGCGCCGGCAAAGCCCAGCCACGACTGCCAGTTCTGGGTGCAGGTGTCGGAGTGCAGCAGCGTGAAATAGCGCAGGTCTTCCGGCGTCACCTTCGACAGCGGCTTGTCGCCCAGCACCTCGTAAAACAGCTTGCGGCTGCACACCGGCGTCAAATCCTCCTTGAACAGCAGTTCCGCGGTGAGGCCGGGGAAATTGCCGTCGCCATAGCGGATCTCGAGATCGTATTCCGAGGTCGAGAACTCATGCGTGGCGTAGGATGTCGACACCCGCATCTCGATGTCGGGATATTGCCGCTGGAAGGACGACATCCGCGGAAACAGCCAGCGCGCCGCGAAAGTCGGCAGCACGCAGATGCGAAGCACATGCGCCTGCGACTGGCCGGTTGCCTCCATGCTGGCCGCCACGATGCGCTCCAGCGCCTCGCGCACGCGCGCCACATAGGTCTCGCCCTCCGGCGTCAGCGACACCGCATTGCCGCCGCGTTCGAAGATCTTGAAGCGCAGCTGATCCTCCAGGCTCTTCACCCTCTGGCTGACGGCGGAAGCGGTGATAAACTGCTCTTCGCCCGCACGCGTGAAATTCCTGTGCCTCGCGGCGCTCTCCACGATTTTCAGCGAATTGAGGTTGACCTGACTAAGCAGACGCACGGGGTTTCGACCTTAAGCTGGGCTTACGCTAGCACCAGCATTCCTAAATTTACAGGGGGAGCTGAATTAATCGACTGTTTACCAAGTGTTGCCCCCACCTTGGAGAAAGTAGAATGAACGCCCATACAATTCCCGATCTGCGCTGTGCAATGAGCCGCGAGGCCATCATTGGTCATGAAACCTCCTGGAAAGTGTCGACTTTCGGCGTCGCCCAATATCGTCATGGTTACGACCCCGCTCTGCTTGCCGCCATCGAGGAAGCCGCCCTGAAGCTGAAGGCCAGCCATGCCGTTCACAAGCATCTCGACCTCACCTTTATCACCGGCGCCGACCGCTATATCCCGGAAATCAAGGAGCTTTTGCACGACAAGCTGCGCCTGGAAAGGCTGTCCGACATGACGGCAACCAAGCTCGAGCCGTATCCACTGTCGATCGTCGGCTCGACCGTCACCTTCATGAACCCAAAGGACGGCGCGGTCGATTGGCATTGCGATGGCGTTCCGGTGACTGAGCTCATTCCACTGTCGATCAGCGACCCACTCATCGGCGGTCATCTCGAAATCTATTGCGACGATTCCGAGACCGGCCGCTCGATCCTGGAATCCGGCCGCGAGCTGCCGCGCAACAAGATCATGCGCATCGACCACAAGACGAACTATGCCACGCTTGGCCAGTTCCTGGGCGTGCTCCACCGTACCGCGCCGATCCAGCTTGGCGAGCGCGTCACGCTGGTGCTCAACCAGCGCTCGGCGACCAAACCCTATGTCGACGACAACCGAATGTTCTACCTCGCCGCCGACAACGACCATGACCGTGCATGGGTGAACGAGCTGGCCGAGGATGTCTGGACCAACCAACTGCCCGCCTATCGCCGCCATGCCGAGGAGCATCCCGTGCCGCAGCCGGCGTCGGAGACGGTCCCCGGCGGGGCAAGGGAGTCTTGGTAATGACCAACGATCCGGTCGAGCGCCAGCCTTCAGTGTCGCTGAGCCTCGGTCCGGTCGTGCCGGAAAGCCGAAGCCGTTCCGGCGTCGCCCTCGGGGCGGCGCTGGCCTTCGCTCTCGCCGCCGTGGCGCTGTGGGCGACCAACGCCTTGGTCGGCAGGGCGCTGCTTGCCCTCTATCCGGTGTCGCAAGTGCAGTTCCTGCAATTTTGCGGCGCGGCCCTGGTGTTTGCGCTGATCCAGTTCCTCCCTTCTCCCCCAGGGGGAGAAGGTGGATCGGCGCGCAGCGTCGAGACGGATGAGGGGTGTTCCAGGGAACGCCAACCTCTCACTCCGCTGGAACACCCCTCATCCGACCTCGCTTCGCGAGGCCACCTTCTCCCACAAGGGGAGAAGGGTAGGTCTATCCTTGCCGCCTATGCCGTCGGCTTCATCGGCCTTGTCGGCACCATGGTGCTGCAATATATCGGCTTCGCCTCGATGCCGGTTATCGAGGCAAACCTCGTCGCCTATACTTGGCCGCTTATGACCGCCACGGCGGTCATCCTGCTTGGCCGGCCGCGCCGTCCGCTGCTGCTCGGGCTCGCCGCGGTACTCGGCTTCGTCGGCGTCGCCCTGGTGATTTCCGGCGGCCGCACGCAGACCTGGTTCGAAGGCGGCAGCCTCGTCGGCTACTTCGCCGCTTTCGGCTCGGCGCTCTGCATGGCGTTTTACTCGCTCACCGTCGGCCGCCTTGCCGTGGCGCCGGAGCGCCTGCTTTTGCCCTCGGCGCTGATCGGCGTCGGGCTGACCTTTGCCTGGTGCCTGCACGATGGCGTTGTGCGCCCAACCGGCGTGCATCTCCTGCTCGGCCTTTATCTCGGCGCTGGACCGATGGGGCTCGGCTACTATTTCTGGTCACGCGCTGCAAAGCTCGATCACAGCGGCAGGATAGCTGTCGTCGCCTATCTGACGCCGATCGCTTCCACGTTTCTGCTGACCCTGTCGGGTGAAAGCCTGTCGACGACGGCGGTTGCCGGCACCGTCCTCGTCATTGGCAGTTGCCTTGCGGTCGGCTTCGAAGCTACGGAGACCCGGGATGAGACCCAAAATGGTCGTTGACGAGGACGAACGCCGCGCCAGGCAGGAGGCGCACTGGCTGATCAGGGAGTTCGGCGCGGAGGCGCCGCTCTATGCGGCCATAAAGGCGGAAAAGGCTATCGAGCAGAAGGACTTCGGCCGCTGCGCCCGCTGGAAGCGCGTGCTGGAAATCCTGGCGGACCAGCAGCCGGCGGATATCAGGCGTAGCGCTTCCGCGACGTGAGCGATTTGCCACGGGACCGCCGAATCGCGCATGGTCGATCGTCCGGCCCGGCGGATTGTCGTTGCCGTGCTGGAACTTGGGCTGAACTTCGACTTTTCAGCAACTTCCATGGAAAATCGAAGTGCTATAGCGCCTTTTACGCATCCAGGCCGAGCGCTTGTGCTATAAAACGATTGCTATAGCTATTAGAATTCCTAACTTGCGCGTTTGCAGTCCGCATAGAAACATCACCCCCGTATCGAGTCTCGTGCGTTTACTGACTCTGGACGGTCCGTTGGGGGACTAGTCCGATACGATACCAAGACCAAAGTCTTAAAACAGCTGGTCACTTGAGAGCCAGCAGAAGGTGAAAAAATTGTCCAACATCGACGATAAAACTGCAATCGAACTGACCGCCGACATTGTTTCGGCCTATGTCGGCAACAATCCGCTCCCGGCCTCCGGCCTGCCTGATCTGATCGCCAGCGTCAGCGCCTCGGTGCGCAAGCTCGCCACCGGCAGCGTCGTCAAGGAGGCAGTGGCGCTGACGCCCGCCGTCAACCCGAAGCGCTCGGTTTTTCCCGACCACATCGTCTGCCTGGAGGACGGAAAGAAGTTCAAGTCGTTGAAGCGCCATCTTGCGACCGATCACGGCCTGACGCCGGACGAATACCGCGCTAAATGGGGTCTGCCCGCCGACTATCCGATGGTGGCGCCGAGCTATTCGGCTACCCGCTCGGCGCTGGCCAAATCGTCCGGCCTCGGCCGCAAGCCGGCCGGCGACACGAGCAAGGGCAAGCGCAAGGTCAAGGCCTGAGGCATGCTTCCCGCAACGAATGAAGTCGCGCCATGGCCATGGCGCGACTGTCTGGGGTAGCCGCCCAGTCCTCTGTGGACGTGGCCGCACCCTTTCCGTCCGCAATTGCGTCAAAACAAGGAGATGGAGCGTTTCACCGTTTCCGTGAAACCGTGAAACGCTCTAGCCGCAGGCCCGAGGTGGCTCGACCGGCCGGGCGCGTTTGGGATCCTGTCCGCTCGCAAGGTTCTCCGCTTCAACCGCTGTCATTTCAAGAAGATAGACAAGCATCTGGTAGCGGGTGCGCGAGAGCATTTTGGCCAGCTTGCGCGTGATCTCCGCGACATATCTCAGCGTTCGCAGATCGTTGGCCGCTCCGTCCATCGTGAGCTCCTGATGTGGCCAAGTTATTGGGCCAAGCTGTTTGTGCCAAGTTTATCTTTGGCGCCCACTCACGACTCACGGCGCAGCCACAAGGTTGCAGGTTTGCGATAAAACTGAAATCGATTTTTGAAAAGCATCAAAGCTTGGTCTGGAAGATTTTGCCGCCCTTTTCTGGTGGTATCGTGTCTGGTTGCACTAATATTGGACGAAAGGCGAACTTGCGGTGGTCTTGACACGATGAGTTGATCTTGCGCGACGGAATGTTGATCGCCACGGCGGCGAGCGGTCGGGGCCGCTCAGTCCTTGTAGGCGGAGCAGAAGGCGGGCGGGTTGTCGTTGCCGATCATGGCGCAGCCGCGCTTGATCTCATCGATCATCATGCTGCAGGCGTTCTGCCCATTGCAAGGCGGGTGCGTCGCCGGCGACACCTGGATGCATTGCGAGACATACTGGTCCGATTTCGCCTTGCCCGCCGATTGTAGGCACGGCCGCGTGTCGTTCTGGCTTGCCTGTGCAGCGGCAGGTTTCGCAGGCGCGGCGCCAGCCGTCGCAGGCGCAATCTTCGCAGGCGAGGCGCCGCCGGTTTGCGGCACGCAGGAGAGGTCGCCTTCCGGACACTGCAACTGGTGCTGCAACTGCGCCAGCCTCGTCTTGGTCAGCTCCGCCTTGCAAACCCCGACCAGGCTCGAATAGATCGAGCCATCGGCATAGGGCTGGGTACGGAAGGCGCATTCCTTGTCGCGGAACGGGATCCAGGCGCGCTGCGCCGCCCGCAGGCGCTCGAGGTCGGCGGGAGCGAGACGCCCCGCCAGCGCCTTGTAGACTGCATTGAGCGCCGTGTCGGCCGAGGCCGCATCGTTGGCCGTGCAGGTGGCAAGGTCGGCTTGCGTCTTCGCCGCCGCGCAGTCGATGGCCGCCGCGCGGGCCGTGGGTGTGGTGAGAAGCATAGCTAGCCCGGCGGCGCCTGCGAAAATCGCGACAACCAGCGAGGCCGAAAGGAGCGAGGTCTTGCCCGGCATCTGATCTGCCCTCTGTTTGAATCGACCCCGCCGCGCACGCCAGCATAGGTTGAGACAATAGCGGCGATCAACGCCAAACCGGCGACGTGGCAAGCAAAGTATGACCGGTGATTGGCGAAAGCGGACGAGCGAACAACCTCACGAACTCTACTTTCCGGCTCATCACGCTTCTGGCCTCCAATGGCATCCCGAACTCCCTCGCGCAAACCGCGCAAACTGTTCGCGATGTCCTCGCACACCTGTTCGCGATGTCCCCGGTCTGTACAGGAGGGTTAGGGTGGGGTCCTCTTCGTAAAACTCATATGCGATCGCCCTGCCTCAAGGGGACAGAGGGGGCGCGGTCCCGCCAGCCTCCCAGTCATTCATGGACGACGGCCGGGTTGCTGTCGATTTGGATCAGCAGGTGCTGCGTCGCGCCCCCCTCTGGCCTGCCCGTCCTTCGCGGCAGCTGCGCTGCAGCTTCGGAGGGTTGACCGGCCATCTCCCCCGCAAGGAGGGAGATTGGCTGTGTCGGCGCCCCGCCCATGGATTCGACTGGAAGAGCAATTTGAGCCGTGTCGCTCTCGAACAAAACCACCTGCGTCGCCAACGCGGTTGTCGTGGCGACCTGGAAGAAGATGAAGGCGAGGGCGAGATAGCGGATCACGGGCTACACAACGCTCCGGCCGGCAACTGGTTCCCTCGTCGGCTCTGCCGGTATCCGTGCCATGGCTCTTGCGAAGCGCCGACGTCCCGTGCAAAAGCCCGCTTATGCTTATCATCAACGATCTTACGCTGCGCATGGCGGGGCGGCTGCTTCTCGATCATGCCTCGCTGACCCTGCCGGCCGGTACCAAGGCCGGTCTCGTCGGCCGCAACGGCACCGGCAAGACGACGCTGTTCAAGGCGATCACAGGCGATTTCCCATCGGAGACCGGCTCGATCAGCCTGCCGAAAAGCACGCGCATCGGCCAGGTGGCGCAGGAAGCGCCGGGTACCGAGGAGCCGTTGATCGAGATCGTGCTGAAAGCCGATGTCGAGCGCCAGGCTTTGTTTGAAGAAGAGAAGACCGCGACCGATCCGCACCGCATCGCCGAGATACACACGCGGCTGGCTGACATCGATGCGCATTCCGCCGAATCGCGCGCTGCTACCATCCTTGCCGGCCTCGGCTTCGACGATGCCGCGCAGAGGCGGCCGGCCTCGTCCTTCTCCGGCGGCTGGCGCATGCGCGTCGCGCTGGCGGCCGTGCTCTTCTCCGAGCCCGACCTTCTGCTGCTCGACGAGCCGACCAATTATCTCGACCTCGAAGGCACGCTCTGGCTGGAGAACTACGTCTCCAAATATCCGCACACGGTGCTCTTGATCTCGCACGACCGCGACCTGCTCAACCGCGCCGTCAATTCGATTGTCCATCTCGACCAGAAGAGGCTGACCTTCTGGCGCGGCGGCTACGACCAGTTCGAGCGCCAGCTCACCGAGCAGCGCGAGCTGCAGGAGAAGAGCCGCGCCAAGCAGGAAACGCAGCGCAAGCATATGGAGTCCTTCGTCGAGCGTTTTCGCGCCAAGGCTTCCAAGGCCAGGCAGGCGCAGTCGCGCCTGAAGGCGCTGGAGAAATTGAAGCCGATCGCCGCTGTGGTGAACGACACGGTGCGGCCGTTCTCCTTCCCCGAGCCGGTGAAGACGGTGGCCTCGCCGATCGTGGCGCTGAACGGCGTCAATGTCGGCTACGCCGAGGGCAGCCCGATCCTGAAGAAGATGACGCTGCGCATAGATGCCGACGATCGCATCGCGCTGCTCGGCGCCAACGGCAACGGCAAGTCGACCTTTGCCAAGCTGCTCGCCGGCCGGCTGAAGGCCGAGACCGGCTCGATGACCGTCGCGCCGGGGCTGAAGGTGGCGATCTTCGCCCAGCACCAGCTCGATGACCTTCGTCCCGAGGAGAATGCCTATGAGCATGTACGCCGGCTGATGCCGGATGCGCCGGAAGCCAAGGTGCGCGCCCGCGTCGCCCAGTTCGGGCTGACGACCGAGAAGATGAACACCGCCGCAAGGGATCTCTCCGGCGGCGAGAAGGCGAGGCTGCTGATGGGCCTGTCCGCCTTCGAGGGCCCGAACCTCTTCATCCTCGACGAGCCGACCAACCACCTCGACATCGACAGCCGTGAATCGCTGATCCATGCACTGAACGATTTCCCGGGCGCGGTGATCCTGATCTCGCACGACCGGCATCTGCTCGAAGCCACCGCCGACCGGCTGTGGCTGGTCAAGGACGGCGCGGTCAATCCCTATGACGGGGACCTGGAGGACTATAAGACGCTGGTCACCGGCGTTTCGTCCAACCGCCGCGAGCAGAAGGACGCGGACAAGGCGTCCAAGGCCGACCGCCGCCGCGAGGCCGCCCAGCGCCGGGCCGCGCTCGAACCTTTGGCCAAGGAAATCCGCGCCACCGAGGCGCTGATGGACCGCATCCGCAAGCGCATGGACCTGATCGAGGACGAGCTCGCCAACCCGGCCATCTACGAGAAGGACCCCTCGACCGCGACGCGGCTCGCCAAGGAGCGCTCGCAGCTGGCGCACACGCTGGCGCAGAACGAGGACAAGTGGCTGACCATGTCGGCTGAGTACGAGGAAGGGATCGCGGAGTGATTAGCTGATCTCCCCCCTTGTGGGGGAGATGCCCGGCAGGGCAGAGGGGGGCGCTGTCCCGCCAGCCTGTCAGCTTGTTACGCGATCAACTGCCGTTGGCCAGAGTAGGCATCTCCAAGGCCGCGTTGCGTCGCGCCCCCCTCTGGCCTGCCGGCCATCTCCCCCACAAGGGGGGAGATTGGCTAATTGTCTCTGGCCCTACACCTCTCCGCCAAAACCCGCTAAACACCCCGCATGAACCAGCACGCCAAGCTCCGGATCGGCCATTCGGCCTGTCCGCATGACTGCCCATCCACCTGCGCGCTCGAGGTCGAGCTGCTCGATGCAAATCGCATCGGCCGCGTGCATGGCGCCAAGGCGAACAGCTATACGGCCGGTGTCGTCTGCGCCAAGGTCGCGCGCTATGCCGATCGCGTCCACCATCCCGACCGGCTGCTGAAGCCGCTGGTGCGTGCCGGGGCCAAGGGGGAGGGCGCCTGGAAGGAAGCGAGCTGGGAAGCCGCGCTCGACCTCGTGGCGGAGAAGTTCATCGCCGCGGAGGAAAGATACGGTTCCGAGACAGTCTGGCCCTATTTCTATGCCGGCACGATGGGGCTGGTGCAGCGTGACGGCATCGAACGGCTGCGCCACGCGAAGAAATATTCAGGCTTCTTTGGCTCGATCTGCACCAATCTCGCCTGGACCGGCTGGATGATGGGGGCGGGCGCCTTGCGCGGCCCCGATCCGCGCGAGATGGCGAAATCCGATTGCGTGGTGATCTGGGGCACCAATGCCGTGGTCACCCAGGTCAATGTGATGACCCACGCGATGAGGGCGCGGAAGGAACGTGGCGCGAAGATCGTGGTGGTCGACATCTACGACAACGCCACGATGAAGCAGGCCGATCTCGGCCTGGTGCTGAAACCCGGCACCGACGGCGCGCTCGCCTGCGCGGTCATGCATGTGCTGTTCCGCGACGGCATGGCCGATCGCGCCTATCTCGAAAAATACACCGACGATCCGCGCGGTTTGGAAGAACATCTGAAAACGCGCACGCCGCAATGGGCGTCCGCCATCACTGGACTGACCGTCGCCGAGATCGAAGCTTTCGCCTGGCTCGTCGGCACGACCAAGAAAACCTATTTCCGCCTTGGCTATGGCTTCGCCCGCCAGCGCAACGGCTCGGTCAACATGCACGCCGCTTCCTGCATCGCCGCCGTCATCGGCGCCTGGCAGTATGAGGGCGGCGGCGCCTTTCATTCCAATTCGGGCATCTTCAAGCTGAACCAGGACGTGCTCGAAGGCACCGCGATGCGCGACCCGAAGGTGCGCTATCTCGACCATTCGCGCATCGGCCCGGTGCTGACAGGTGCTGCGGACGCGCTCTACGGCGGTCCGCCGGTGACGGCGATGCTGATCCAGAACACCAATCCGGCGAATGTCGCGCCGGAGCAGCGGCTGGTGAAGCAGGGTTTTCTGCGCGAGGACCTGTTCACCTGCGTGCACGAGCAGTTCATGACCGATACGGCCAAGCTCGCCGATGTCGTGCTGCCGGCGACGATGTTTTTGGAGCATGACGACATCTACAAGGGCGGCGGCAACCAACACATCACGCTTGGCCCCAAGCTGATCGAGCCGCCGGAAGGACCGCGCACCAACCATTACGTCAATGAGGAGCTCGGCAAGCGGCTCGGCGTCGGCGACCGTCCAGGCTTCGGCCTGACCGAGAAGGAGCATATCGACATCATCCTCGGCAAGCGCGGGCTTGGCAGCTTCGACAGCCTGAAGGAACAGAAGTGGGTCGACCTGCAGCCCGACTTCGACGACGCGCATTTCATCAACGGCTTCGGCCATGCCGACAAGAAATTCCACTTCCGGCCCAACTGGACCGGGCAGTCGGCGCCCAACCGGCCGCCGAAGAGCATGGGCCTGTTCGGCCCGGTCGAGCGGCTGCCGGAATTCCCCGACCATGTCGAGCTGATCGAGGTCGCGGACGAGGAGCATCCGTTCCGGCTGGCGACCTCGCCGGCGCGCAACTTCCTCAATTCCAGCTTTGCCGAGACGCCGGTGTCGAAGGCCAAGGAAGGCAGGCCGGAGTTGCTGCTCCATCCGCAAGATGCGGCGGCGCTCGGCATAAAGGATGGCGGCCGCGTCGAGGTCGGCAACCGGCGCGGCGACGTGGTGCTGCACGCCAGGTTCTTCGACGGCGTGAAGCGCGGCGTGGTGATAGCGGAAGGCATCTGGCCGAACAGCGCGCATGAGCGCGGCGAAGGCATCAACGTGCTGACCGGCGCCGATGCGCCCGCGCCCTATGGCGGCGCCGCCGTCCACGACAACAAGGTGTGGCTGCGCAAGGTACAAGAGCTGAACGCATAGTTGTCACCTGGCCCAAGCGCCTCAGGTCGCGCCGGCCAGCTCCCGCGTCTACAGATGCACCGGTTTCCAGTGATATGGGAGGATGTCGTGGCCAAGGTCTCGCTTCTGGGCATTCCGCATGACGAGAACTCGTCCTATCTGCGCGGGCCGGCCGAGGCGCCGCCGCTGATCCGGCGCGAACTCGCGAGCGACGCCTACAGTTCCTGGACCGAGACCGGCTTCGACCTGACGGATCGCTTCGTCGATCACGGCGACATCGATTTCGCGCAAGCCGGCGATCCGTGGCAGCGGATCGAGAACGAGGTCGACCGCGCGCTCGATGCCGGCCACCCGCTGATCTCGGTCGGCGGCGACCATGCGATCTCCTGGCCGGTGCTGCGCGCGGTGCGCCGCCGCCATCCGAGCTTGACGATCGTCCATATCGACGCGCATCCGGACATCTACCACTCCTATGACGACAACCCGCGCTCGCACACATCGCCCTTTGCCCGCATCATGGAGGAGACGCTGGCCGACCGGCTGATCCAGATCGGGCTTCGCACCGTCAACGATCACCATCGCGACCAGTTCAAGCGCTTCGGGGTCGAGGTCGTGGAGATGCGGCATTTCAGGGAAGGCTTGCAACTCGACCTCGAGACGCCGGTCTATATCTCGATGGATATCGACGCCCTCGATCCGGCCTTCGCTCCCGGCATCTCCCACCGTGAACCGGGCGGCTTCACCACCCGACAGGTAATCGGGCTGATCCAGGGAATAGACCAGCCAATAGTCGCCGCCGACGTCGTCGAATACAATCCGCGCCAGGACCTCTCCAACGTGACGGCGCTGGTCGCGGCCAAGCTGGTCAAGGAGATTGCTGGCATGATGCTGAAGACCAACGGCGCGCCCGCCAGTTGAATCAATTTGCCAAGGCGGCGTGCTAGACGATTGTTCCGACTCGGCTTTCCACAGGATCACCATGCCCCAACCGCTCAAGATCGCCATAGCCGGCGCGCTCGGCCGCATGGGCCGGCAGATGGCGGAGACAATACTTGCCGATCCGCGGCTGGAGCTCATTGCCCGCTTCCACCGGCCGGGCAGCGCGGGCGAGGGGCTGGTCGAGCGTAACGAGGCTCTGGCGCTTGCCGATGTGGTCATCGATTTCACTACGCCGGCCGCGTCAGTCGAGCTGGCGAAAGCCTGCGCGGCCCGCGGTGGCCCCGCGCTGGTGGTCGGTTCGACCGGCTTCAGCGAGCCGGAGCTGGCCGCGGTCGCCGACGCCGCCAAGAAAATCGCCATCGTGCGCTCCGGCAGCTACTCGCTGGGGCTCATTATGCTGACCGGCCTGGTGGAGCAGGCGGCGAGGGCGCTTGGCCCTGACGATTGCGACGTCGAAGTTTTCGAAGCGCATCATCGCATGAAGGTCGACGCGCCGTCGGGCACGGCGCTGATGCTCGGCGAAGCGGCGGCGCATGGGCGCGGAGTCAGGCTGGACGATGTGGCCAAGCGCACCCGCGATGGTCTCATCGGTACGCGCAATGCAGGCGAGATCGGTTTCGCGGTGCTGCGCGGCGGCAGCGTCGTCGGCGAGCACAGCGTCAGCTTCCTCACCGAAGGCGAGACACTCACGCTCTCGCACGCCGCCGGCGACCGCTCGATGTTCGCGCGCGGCGCCATCGCGGCCGCACTCTGGGTCGCCGGACGCCCGCCGGGCGAATACGACATGCGCGATGTGCTGGGATTTGGCGATCGCTAAAAAGGCTGAAAGCCAGCTGAAAGCTTGGGCATGCCATGACAGCGTCGCGGCGTTTGCCGTGACCGGTCCAGGAGGGGCCGACAAGGAGGAATGCGGCGCAGCTTGCACGGCGCGTCGCCCACGTGGAGGAAGTTACGTGACCGGTTTCATCTCTAAACGCGCCCTGCGTTCCGCGCTGCTGACGCTTGCCGTGGTTGGCGCGGGCGCATCGTCGGCTTCGGCGGCGGACAAGATCACCATCATAGTCGGCGGCATGGAAAAGCAGATCTATCTGCCGGCCGTGCTCACCCAGCAGCTTGGCTACTTCAAGGATGAGGGGCTGGACGTGGAGTTGGTGAACTCCCGCGCCGGCGTCGAGGCCGAGAACGAGTTGCTGGCCGGCGCCGTGCAGGGCGTCGTCGGCTTCTACGACCACACCGTCGACCTGCAGTCGAAGGGCAAATACATCCAGTCGATCGTGCAGTTCAGCCAGGCGCCGGGCGAGGTCGAGCTGGTTTCGGCCAAGCACCCGGAGATCAAGTCGCCGGCCGACTTCAAGGGCGCCACGCTCGGCGTCACCGGCCTCGGTTCCTCGACCGATTTCCTGACCCAGTATCTCGCCGTTCGCGGCGGCCTGAAGCCAGGCGACTACACGCTGCTTCCGGTCGGCGCCGGCAACACCTTCATCGCCGCCGTCAAGCAGGACCAGATCCAGGCCGGCATGACCACCGAGCCGACCATCGCGAAGCTGCTCCAGACCGGCGAGGCGAGCGTGCTGGTCGACATGCGCACGCCCGAAAAGACCAAGGCAGCGCTGGGCGGCGACTACCCGGCGGCCTCTTTCTACGTCCAGTCGAGCTGGGTCGAGGGCCATAAGGAAGAGGCGCAGAAGCTCGCCAACGCCTTCGTCAAGACGATGAAGTTCATCGCCGGCCATTCGGCCGAAGAGATCGCCGACAAGATGCCGAAGGACTATTACGCCGGCAATAAGGACCTCTATGTGCAGGGCCTCGCCGGCGGCAAGGCGATGTTCACGCCTGACGGCCGCATGCCCGCCGATGGCCCGGAAACGGTGCTGAAGGTTCTCTCGACCTTCTCCAAGAGTCTGCAAGGCAAGCAGATCGACCTGTCGAAGACCTACACGACCGAATTTGTCGACGCGGCGAAATAAGCGCCGGCAGGCGAGGGCGCGCCGATCGGTCCGCCCTCGGAGCAATTCCAGGCAAGTGTGAAACGGTTAAGTTCGGCGTCTTCGCCGTAACCTTCCCTCCGGAATTGCGTAAATCGAAGAGATAGAGCGGTTCGGCGTGAAACGGCGAACCGCTCTAGAGAACAACGACTTGCGCCGGCTGCCTGAATCAATTCGGCAGCGGCGCCTTTCCGGATGCCGACGCACGGCAGGCCCACGGGCTTGCACCCCGGCATCAACGCGCCACCACGACAGGAGTGTGTCATGCAATCGCAGACCATGGCGGCCGAGAAATTGTCTCCCGCCGCGCCGCCGGCCGATGCCGCGATCGCCATCGACGATGTGACGCTGCGCTTCGTCACGCCCGATGGCCACATGATGACGGCGATCCGCGATTTCACCATGACGGTAGCGCGCGGCGAGTTCGCCTGTGTTGTCGGGCCAACCGGCTGCGGCAAGTCGACCACGCTCAACCTCGTCACCGGACTGCTGCGGCCCACCACCGGCAATGTCCGCGTCATGGGCAGTCCGGTCACCGACATCAGCCGCGACATCGGCTTCGTCTTCCAGGCCGATGCGCTGTTTCCCTGGCGCAGCGTCGTCGACAATGTCGCCGCCGGCCCGCTCTTCCGTGGCACGCCGAAGAGAGAAGCCTACGAGAAGGCGCACGACTGGATCGGCCGCGTCGGCCTTTCGCGGTTCGAGAAGCACTATCCGCACCAGCTCTCGGGCGGCATGCGCAAGCGCGTGGCGCTTGCCCAGACCTTCATCAACCAGCCCAAGATCCTGCTGATGGACGAGCCGTTCAGCGCGCTCGACATGCAGACCCGCACCGCCATGCAGGACGAACTACTCGGCCTCTGGTCGGGCCTCAAATCCTCCGTCGTCTTCGTCACCCATGACCTCGAGGAAGCGGTGGCGCTGGCCGACAAGGTCTATGTGCTCACCGCCGGCCCGGGCACGGTGAAGAGCGTCTACCGCATCGACCTGCCGCGCCCGCGCGTGATGGCCGACATCCGCTACGATCCGAAATTCATCGAGATCGCCAAGGTGATCTGGAACGATCTGCGCGAGGAAGTGCAGCTCGGCCAGAGCCGTGGCCTCCAGACCGGCCATTGAGAGGAGGTTCCGCAATGACTGCTATCGCTCCCACCGACCAGGCCGCCACCCGCGCGACCTCGATCGTCGCCGCCGAAGCGCGGGCGAGGGCGCGGCTGCGCAAGCGCCACGCCTTGGTCATCGGCCTGCGCCTCGCGATCCTCGTCGTCTTCCTCGGCCTTTGGGAACTCGGCGCCGATTACAATTTCATCGACCCGTTCTTCTTCTCCAGCCCGTCCGGAATCTGGGAGCAGATCTGGTCCTGGGTCACCGAGGGCACTTCGCAGGGGCCGCTCTGGCTGCAGATGTATGTGACGCTGGAAGAAACCTTTCTGGGCTTTGCCATAGGTGCCGTCGGCGGCATCGTGGCGGGCATCATCCTTGGCCGCAATAAGCTCCTGGCCGATGTCTTTTCCATCTACATCAAGATCGCCAATTCGGTGCCGCGCGTGGTGCTGGGCTCGGTGTTCATCATCGCGCTTGGGCTAGGCATGGCCTCCAAGGTGGCATTGGCCGTGGTCATGGTGTTCTTCGTCGTCTTCGCCAACGCATTCCAGGGTGTGCGCGAGGCCGACAGGGCGATGATCGCCAACGCCCAGATCCTCGGCGCCTCGCCGATGCAGATCACCACCTCGGTCATCATACCCTCGGCGATGAGCTGGATCCTGGCCAGCCTTCACGTCAGCTTCGGCTTCGCGCTGGTCGGCGCCGTGGTCGGCGAGTTCCTCGGCGCCAAGCAGGGCATGGGTCTCTTGATCTCCACTGCGCAAGGCGCCTTCAACGCCAATGGCGTCTTTGCCGCCATGATCATCCTGGCGGTGATGGCGCTGGTGGTGGAATTCCTGATCACCCGCTTCGAGAACTACGTGGTGAAATGGCGTCCGGCGCCGTTCAACGAGCAGGGGGCTTGAGGGGGTCCCCGCACATCACATTCGATCGTGTGAGGTTTCGCCAAAGTGTATGACAAAGTCATGCGCAGCGTTATATATTAAACGGGTAATGAGGAGACGGTCATGCGAAACTCTCAGCCCCTGACCATAACGCTGCCGCTCGAGATGGCGCAGATGGTGAAAGACAAGGTTGCCTCGGGCGAATACGCCACGGAAAGCGAAGTGATCCGTGATGGCTTGCGCACCCTTGCGGCACGTGACGCGGCGGTTGAACGCTGGTTGCGCGAGGAGGTCGTGCCGACGATGGAGGATGCGCGTGCCCATCCTGAGAAGTTATTGACGGCCGAGCAGGTGCGCCGCAATCTCTCTGAGCACATTAACGCGATCGCCGCCAAACCGCGCTCCGGGGCATGAAGTATCAGGTCAGGTTCCACGCTGCGGCCGAGCGGGACATTGCCGAACTGCTGAGCGAACTCGCGCCCAAGGCTGGCGCGGAAACCGCCTTGCGCTTTGTCGGGCGCATTGTCGACTATTGCCTAGACTTCGAGACTTTTCCGGAGCGCGGCATGCGTCATGACGAAATCGCTCCGGGTTTGCGCACAGTAGGCTGGCGCCGACGCGCGACGATCGCATTCGAAGTCGTGGGTGACAAAGTGGTCATCCTACGGATTCTTTACGCGGGTCGTACGCTCGAACTGCCGGACGAAGAATCGGAACATTGACGCGACCAGCGGCCTTAAGCCAGCGGCAGCCGCACTTCGACCTTGAGCCCGCCCGCGGCGGCGTCGCCCAGCGTGACGCTGCCGCCGGCATTTTCGACCACCTCGCGCACGATGGCCAGGCCAAGCCCGCTGCCGTCCTCGGCCGAGCCGGCGAGGCGGTAGAAGCGCTCGAAGACATGCTCTCGCTCTTCCGCCGGGATGCCGGGGCCGGCATCGCTGACTGTGAGCTCGGCCGCGCCGTCCGCCGCCGCCAGCTTCACCGTGACGCTGCCGCCCGGTTTGGAATAGCGCAGCGCGTTGTCGACCAGGTTGACGATCATCTCGCGCAGCATCGTGCCGTCGCCGATCACCGGCACCGGTCCGCTCTCCTCGAGGCCGAGGTCGATGTCGCGCTCGATCGCCGCCGGCGCCTGCGTTTCCAGCACATGGCGGGCGGCCTCGGTGAGGTCGATGCGATCGGCGCGCGGCCGCCTGCTGCCGGGCTCGGCGCGCGAGAGCGTGAGCAATTGTTCAGCGAGCCGCGCAAGCTTGCCTGAGCTCGCCTGCAACGCCACCAGCGCCTCCTGACGCTGATCGGCCGCGGTTTCGCGCAAGGCATAGCTCGCCTGCGTCGACAGGAGCGCCAGCGGCGTGCGCAACTGATGCGCGGCATTGGCGATGAAGCGCCGCTGCGCCGCCATCTGCGCCCTTACGCGCTCCATATAGGCGTTGAGCGCCTCGATCAGGGGCCGGATCTCGCTCTGCGCGCCCGACACCTCGACCGGATCGAGATCGCTGCGGCTTCGCGAGCGCACGGCGTCGCGCAACCGGATCAGCGGCGCCAGTCCGCGGCGCAGGCCAAGCAGCACGAACACGCCGGCAATTGCCACCAAGGCAAGCTGCTGGGCGAAGGCGCTGAGCCACAGGCGCGTGACCATGGCGTCATGGCCGGCGAGCGTGACGCCGACAGTGACCTTGATCGGTGAATCCGTGCCGGCGCCGATCACCGCATGGCTGAGCGTTGCCAGACGCAGCGGGTGATCGCGATAGGTGGCTTCGACGCTGCCGCGCTCCGCCGCTGCGGGCAGGTCGGGATAGCCGGTCAGCAGCCGCCCGCCGGCGGTCTCGACGCGATAATAGACGCTGTCGCGGTCGCCGGTGTCGAACATCTCGATCGCCGCCGGCGGCACCGTGGCGTCGAGCGCGCCGTCGGCCATCGCCACCCGCTCCGCGATGGCGCGCGCCGAGCCGACCAGCATGCGATCGGTGACCAGATCCGCGGTTGCCAGCGCGTTGCGCTGGCTGGTCCATAGATTGATCGCGGCGAGCCCGGCCAGCGGCAGCACCACCCAGGCCAGCAATTGCAGGCGGAGGCTGCTGATCCGAAACCTGCCGATTCTCATGGCGCCGGATCGTCGTGGCGCAAGAGGTAGCCCAGGCCGCGCAAGGTGGCGATCTGGACGCGCGATCCCTCGAGCTTCTTGCGCAGGCGGTGTACATAGATCTCGATGGCGCTGGGGTCGGCGTCGGTCTCGAAAGAGTAGATCGCCCCCGAGAGCGCCGCCTTGCTCACCGTTCGCCCGGCCTTGACGACAAGCTGTTCCAGCACCGCGTGCTCGCGCGGCGTCAGCGACAGCGTCGCGCCGGCAAGCGAGAACAGGCGGGTGTTGGTGTCGAAGACGAGATCGCCGCAGCAAATGACCGGCGCGGTGCGGTCGTTGGCGCGGCGCAGTTGCACGCGGATGCGCGCTTCCAGCTCCTCGATCTGGAAGGGTTTCGCCAGATAGTCGTCGGCGCCTTCGTTGAGGCCCTTGACCCGGCCGTCGAGGCTGGCATTGGCGGTGAGCACGATAACCGGCACCGGGTTGCCGCGCGCCCGCAGCCTTTTCAGCACCTCCATGCCGCCCATGCGGGGCAGGGCAAGGTCGAGGATGATCAAAGCATGATCGCCGGCGGCTAAAGCATGCTCGACGTCCTCGCCGTCATGGACGACGTCGACGACATAGCTCGCCTGGCGCAGCGTCTTGCCCAGCCAATCGGCCAGTTCGCGATTGTCCTCGACAAGCAGCAGCCGCATCGTCTGTCGCTGTTTCCTCCCAACGGCCTCGGCCTTCGCCAAAGGCGGCAGGCAGCGTCCGGATTGGTCCCTGAGGCAACCGATAGTATCGATCCGCCCGCAAGGCAAACACCGGTGCTGGGACGGGCAGGGCGGCTGTTGAGCCACCTAATCCCCCTGGCAACCGATGAAACCGAACCGTTCGGTTCAATTTATGTTGACGGTTCGTATAGCGAGGGTGAACGCTGGTAAGCCGATAGGGAGCACCATGTTGCGGTGCGGTATCTATAAGCGATTGATATTAAACAGAAAGAATGTGGCCACTGCGACGTTCACGTGATTTCAAGATCGAACCGAACGGTTCGGTTCACACATTTTCGTGATTGGAAATGGCAACAAGGCCGACCCATTTCGGGGTGGTCCGAGCGACGCGAACTTCCATTACGGCACGCCACTAGACGGACACGACTTTTGAAATCTGGAGTATCTAAAATGAACAAGATTGCTTTTGCCGCCGCTGCTCTCCTCATTGCCACGGGCAGCGCTTTCGCCGGCAGCGACCACTACAACCCCAACAATGCCAGCCAGTCGGCCGTGACCGCTCCCGCAGGCAATGTCGACAACACTGTCACAGGCTCGATCCGCAAGTTCAACAAATTCGAACAGCGCGACCTCCACATCAAGCCTGATCAGAACCAGCCTCAGTCGGGCCAGGGCATCTGGGGCCGCTAACCAGCCTCTTCCTGACCCGCTTCACCAACAACCTTGAAACTGGAGTAACTCAAATGACCAAGATCGCTCTTACCGCTGCCGCCCTCCTCGTCGCCACCGGCGCCGCTTTTGCTGGGTCCGACCACTATAACCCCAACGAAGCCAACCAGTCGGTCGCTTCGACCGACAGCTCGACCACCGCTTCGATCAAGACGTCGGACGCGAATGCTCAGAAGCCGGTCGTCACGGGCGCTGACCACAACCTGTTCGGCAACCGCTAGTCGGTTCGCCAGGCGAAACCTTCGATCAACAACATTGAATCTGGAGTAACTCAAATGACCAAGATCGCTCTTACCGCCGCCGCCCTTCTCGTTGCCACCGGTGCCGCTTTCGCGGGCTCTGACAACTATGGTTCGGCCAACGCCAACCAGCCGGCCGCTTCGGCCGACACCTCGTTCACCGCTTCGATCAAGAAGTCAGACGTAGATGGCCAGAAGCCCGTGACCCAGGGCGCAAACCACGACCTGTTCGGCAACCACTAAACGGTTCTGTCCTTGACAGACCTCAAAGCGGCGGGCCTTGCCCGCCGTTTTGCTCTTGTGCAGCCGGCTATTCTCACCGGCTTTTCCGTGTGGTTGATCAAGCATTCATCACGAAGCGGTGATGCCTGTAACGATGCCCCTGGTGCCGTCGAAGTGGGAGCAAGGGCCGATAGACGGGGCCGATGCCAGAAATTCAAGTGAGTGGAGCGAGCGGGCAGCACCCGGGCGATACCCTAAGCTGTGCCGATCCATCGGGTCATCGGATCGTCAATCGCGCCTGATCAAACAGCGCAACCCGAAACCAGGAGTATTTGAAATGACCAAGATCGCTCTTACCGTCGCCGCCCTCCTTGTCGCCACTGGCGCCGCTTTCGCCAGCTCCGACAACTACGGCCGGGCCAACGCCAACCAACCGACCGTCACCATCGACCGGACCGCGACGGCCTCGACCACGAAGTCGAACACGGATGTCGGCACGCCGGTCGTGCAGGGCACAGATCACAATCTGTTCGGTAACCACTGATCCAGTACAGGAAATACCAGGCGGCGGGCTTGACCCGCCGCTCTGCGTTTCTGAAGCCGGCAATATGAAATTAATTCACAACTATTTGTATCATAAACACTTGTAATCGTTTGCCTTTTTCCGAGCGAAGCTGAAGCCAACATTGTGGTGGTCGCTGAAAATCGAACACCTGGGGAATAAATTTCGGCCGCCGCGGGTCTTCTCGGCAGCGGGGCCATCCTCCCAAGGCTGCCGCCGATGAAACGACACGGAACAAGGAAGATTGAAATGACCAGGATCGCTCTCACCACTGCCGCAATGCTTCTCGCGATGGGCTCCGCCTTTGCCGGCAGCGACCACTACGGCGACGTCAACACCAACAACCAGCCGGCCGTCGGCGTCGACAGCGCCTACACGGCCTCTGTCGGCAAGCACAAGGTCGCCCAGCCGGCCTCCAAGGTCGATACCGGGATGAAGACTGGAGCAACCGGCGCTGCGAACTGGCCGGGGCCGCCCGCGGACAATTGGGGCAATTGATCAGCGTCTTTTGAAGATGCTGAAGGCGGCGGGCAAGCTCGCCGCCTTGCCTTGTCGAGACCGGGTAAGCTTCGGGCGCTACCCCAAATCCTTCGGTCTCACGCCCAAATCCTTCGGCCTCACGCAATGCGTCAGCCGCGCGCCGCCGAAATCGAGATTTGGCCAATCCTCGCCCAGCGTGAACCGGGCAAGCGCCGCCGTCGGAAACTTCGCTTCGATCTGCTTGAACATGCTCTCATCCGATCCGGGTCCGGCCAGCCGTAGCGCGAAGTGCTGCAGGCCGGGATTGTGGCCGATCACCAGCAGGCATGTCGCCTTGGCTTGCCGCACCCGCGCCAGGATGGCGGCAGGGACGGCCTCGTAGAGCTCCTCGGCGAATTGCGCCCGCGTAGGCCCGGGCAGTTCCGCCGCGACCAGCCGCCAGGTGTCGCGGGTGCGCAGTGCCGGCGACACCAGCGCCAGGTCCGGCAGCCAGCCGCGCAGCGCAATCTCGCGCCCCATCAGCGGCGCCGTCTTCAAGCCGCGCGGGGCCAGCGGCCGGTCGAAATCGGCAAGCGCGGAATCGTCCCAGCTCGACTTGGCGTGGCGCAAGATGAGCAGTTGTTTCAGGGGCATTACAGCCTCTAAGGCGTGATCCGCGCCAGCTGTTCGAGGTCTCTCTCCTCGCGCAGCGGGTCCGGCGCCATCACGACCGAGGTTGCGTTGTCGGCATCGTCGGCGAAATGGGCAAACACGGTGTGGCCCTTTTCCATGCGCGCCTTGCCTTCGGCGACGAGGCCCAGCGCCAGCGGGTAGAGTCGGTGCTCCACCTTCAGCACTCGCGCGGCCAGCGTGTCCTCATTGTCGCCGACCATCACCGGCACGGCGGCCTGCGCGATGATCGGTCCGTCATCCATCTCTGGCGTGACGAAATGCACCGAGCAGCCATGGATGCGCACGCCGGCGCGGATCGCGCGAGCATGCGTATCCAGCCCCTTGAATGCCGGCAACAGGGCAGGGTGAATGTTGATCATGCGCCCCTGCCATTTTTCGACGAGGCCACGGCCGAGGATGCGCATGTAGCCGGCCAAGGCGACGATGTCGGTGCCGAAGCCGGTGAGCGCGGCATCGATCGCTGCGTCATAGGCATCCTTGCTCGGATGGTCGGCGCGCTGGATGACCTTGGTTGCGATGCCGCGCGACTGCGCGATGCCGAGGCCGGCGGCGTTGGCGCGATCGGAGATGACGCCGACGATCTCGGCAGGATAGGTCGGGTCGCTGGCCGCCGCGATCAGCGCCGTCATGTTGGAGCCGCGCCCCGAGATCAGGACGACCGTGCGTTTCCTGCTCATAGGCCGATCGAGCCCCGATAGATGACGCCGGCGTCGCGGCGCGGCACGATGCGGCCGATCGGCGTCACCGTCTCGCCGGCTTCCTGCAGCACCGCCGCGACCTGCGCCGCCTGGCCGGAAGCGACGGCCAGGATCATGCCGATGCCGCAGTTGAAGGTGCGCATCATTTCCTCCGGCGCGACGCCGCCGGTCTTGGCGAGCCAGGAGAACACCGGCGGCACGTCGATCGCCTCGAGGTCGAGCTCGGCAGAAAAATCCTTGGGCAGCACGCGCGGGATGTTTTCCGGGAAACCGCCGCCGGTGATGTGGGCGAGCGCCTTGATGCCATGCGTGTTGCGGATGGCTTTGAGGATCGACTTCACATAGATGCGCGTCGGCTCGAGCAGCGCTTCGGCGAGGCTCAGCTCGTCGTTGAACGGCGCCGGATCGCTCCAGCCAAGCCCGCTCGTGGCGACGATGCGGCGCACCAAAGAAAAGCCGTTGGAGTGCAGGCCGGAGGAGGCAAGGCCAAGCAGCACGTCGCCCTCGACGATGTCGTCGGTCGGCAAGAGCTGGCCGCGCTCGGCGGCGCCCACGGCGAAGCCGGCAAGGTCGTAATCCTTGTCGTGATACATGCCGGGCATCTCGGCGGTCTCGCCGCCGATCAGCGCGCAGCCGGCCTGGCGGCAGCCTTGCGCGATGCCGCCGACGATCGAGGCGCCCTGGTCCGGGTCGAGCTTGCCGGTGGCGAAATAATCGAGGAAGAACAGCGGCTCGGCGCCCTGGACGACGATGTCGTTGACGCACATGGCGACGAGATCGATGCCGATCGTGTCATGCTTGCCGGAATCGATGGCGATCTTGAGCTTGGTGCCGACGCCGTCATTGGCCGCGACCAGCACCGGATCGGTGAAGCCGGCGGCCTTCAGGTCGAACAGGCCGCCGAAACCGCCGATCTCGCCATCGGCGCCCGGCCGGCGCGTCGCGCGCACCAGCGGCTTGATCTTCTCGACCATCAAATTGCCGGCATCGATATCGACGCCAGCCTCGGCATAGGTGAGCCCGTTCTTGCGCTTGGCCTTGTCGCCCTTGCTCATCTCCGGCTCGTCCCTGTTTCCATTGCGGGCTATTCGCATGAATGGTTTCGGGGAGCAAGGATGACGGTGGTTGCGACGGACAAAACCGTGGAAAGTGAACGAGGCGGCGAAGCTGCCAGTCTCCCTCCTTGCGGAGGAGATGTCCGGTCCCTCCGTAGCGGCAGCGCAGCTGCTGCGAAGGACGGGCAGGACAGAGAGGGGTGTGAAGGATCGCGACCTTCGAGTGGTCAGCTTGATGCCCGTTGAGCAATGCCCCGAGGCTGGCGGGACAGCCCCCTCTGCTTTGCTTGCCAGGCATCTCCCCCTTGAGGGACCCGCAAGGGGGAGATTGGCCGTCATAGGCGCTTTCGCCAATCGTCGACGTCGGAGAATAGGCACGTGGTCCTTGCGCGCCCCTGCCATCTCCATCATCTATCTCCCGACCAACCGACGACGGCACATCACGTGAACATCCCCAACCTGATCACCATCCTGCGCTTGCTTTTGGTGCCCGCTGTGGTGCTGGCCATGCTGCAATCGCGTTGGGACTGGGCCTTCGCCGGGTTCCTCGTCGCCGGCATCTCCGATGGCGTCGACGGCTTCATCGCGCGCCGCTGGAACCAGTCGTCCCGCCTTGGCGCCTATCTCGATCCGATCGCCGACAAGCTGTTGCTGGTCTCGGTCTTCGTCGTCATGGGCTTTGCCGGCGAACTGCCGCTCTGGCTGGTGGTGACGATGGTCTCGCGTGACGGGCTGATCGTCTGCGCCGTGCTTTTGTCGAGCGTGATGAGCCATCCGGTCGAGGTGAAGCCGCTCTTCGTGTCGAAGGCCAACACCGCCGCGCAGATCGTGCTGGCCGCGCTTGTGCTGGGCGAACTGGCCTTCGCCCTGCATCTGGGCCCGTTGCGGACCGCGCTCATATTGCTGACCGGGGTCTTGACCGTGGCTTCGGCCGCGGCCTATCTCGTGGCTTGGCTAAGGCATATGAGCGGCTATGGCGAAGGCTCCCAGACGAGCAACTCCCAGACCGGCGACACCAAGTCGGGCAACGTCAAGTCGGGCGGCTCCAGCACGGGCGTCTGACAATGATGCCGCGGCGATCGCGGCCGACGACGGCTCGGGCGCGCTCCGCCGCCAGGTCTTCTTCTGGCTGGCAACGGCCGTCCTGCTGGCGCTGTTCCTCTACATCTTCTCGGGCATCCTCCTGCCGTTCGTCGCGGGCATGGTGCTCGCCTATTTCCTCGATCCGGTCGCCGACCGGCTGCAGCGGCTCGGCCTGTCGCGCCTGATGGCGACGGTGGTGATCCTCATTGCCTTCATCGTCGTCGTGGTGCTGGCCTTCGTCATCCTGGTGCCGGTGCTGGCCACCCAGATGGCCGATTTCGCGCGCAAGCTGCCGGAATATTTGACCCGCCTGCAATCACTGATCACCAGCTTCGACCCGCAATGGCTGGAGCAGCGTTTTGGCGTCAACGCCGCCGGCCTGCGCGACGGGCTGAATTCCCTGCTCACCTCCGGCTTCAGCCTGCTCACCACCGTCTTCACTTCGATCTGGAGTTCCGGCGTGGCGCTGGTCTCGGTGGTGAGCCTGTTCGTCGTCACCCCGGTGGTCGCCTTCTACATGTTACTCGACTGGGACCGCATGGTCGCCAAGGTCGACGGCTGGGTGCCGCGCGACTATGTCGAGACGGTGCGCGCGCTCGCCCGCGACATCAACACCGCCACCGCCGGCTTCGTGCGCGGGCAGGGCACGCTCTGCCTGGTGCTCGGCGCCATGTACGCCACCGGGCTCTCGCTGACCGGCTTGAACTTCGCCATCCTGATCGGCTTCTTCGCCGGGCTGATCTCCTTCATCCCCTATGTCGGCTCCTTGACCGGGCTGGTGCTCGCCGTCGGCGTCGCCTTCGTCCAGTTCTGGCCGGACTGGACCATGGTGGTTGCGGTGGCCTGCGTGTTCTTCGTCGGTCAGTTCATCGAGGGCAACATCCTGCAGCCGCGGCTGGTCGGAAAGAGCGTTGGCCTGCATCCGGTCTGGCTGATGTTCGCGCTGTTTGCCTTCGGCGCGCTATTCGGCTTCGTCGGCCTTTTGATTGCCGTGCCGGCCTCGGCGGCGATCGCCGTGCTGGTGCGCTTTGCCATCGGCCGCTACCTGCAATCGCCGCTTTACAAGGGCCACGCCACCGAGCCCGTGCCGCCGTTGCCGGCCGATCGCGGCGGCGGCCATCGCTCGAAATCGCGTGGCTGAAGTGGCCGGTGAGCGAACCGACACGCCGCGCCAATTGCCGCTCGATCTCGGCCACGGCACCGGCTATTCGCGCGACGAGCTCGTCGTCTCGGGCACCAACGCGCAAGCGGCATCGCTGATCGACCGTTGGCCGGACTGGCCGTCGCCGGTGGTGGTGCTGGCCGGGCCGCCCGGCTCCGGCAAGACGCATCTCGCCCAGATCTGGCAGGATCGGGCGCACGCCATCGCCATCGAGCCCGGCCGTATCGGCGAGCACATTGCTGGGCTCGGCATCAGGCCGGCGCTGATCGACGACATCGACAAGGCGGCGATCGACGAGCAGTGCCTGTTCCATCTGATCAACGCCGTGCGCGGCGCGGGCTCGACGCTGCTTTTGACGGCGCGGCGTTTCCCCTCGGCCTGGCGCGTCGCGCTGCCGGATCTCGTCTCGCGGCTGAAGGCGGCGGCGACCGTCGAGATCCACGAGCCCGACGACCTCTTGCTTGCTGGCGTCATCACGAAACTCTTCGCCGACCGCCAGATCGAGGTCGAGCCGCATGTGGTGCAATATCTGGTGCGGCGCATCGAGCGTTCGCTCGGCACCGCCATGCGCGTCGTCGGACGCCTCGACCGCGCGGCGCTGGAGCGCAAGACGCCGATCACCCGCGCGCTCGCCGCCGAAACCGTCAGCGCCATGGACGAAGGGCAGGGCGAGTTCGATATCTGAAGTGCTGTTCGGCATCGAGGCGATGCCAGCAGGCCGCCGCAAAAATGTGCTGGCCGAAACCTTTGCCGGGATATGTGCAATCTTCGATCAGCGTATCCTGGTTTTCGATGCCGAGGCGGCGCCGCTATGCCGGTCTCGCCGTAAGGGCCAGAGCCGCCGGAAAGGGGTTTCCCTTGCCTGACGGGTACATTGCGGCTGTGGCCGCCGCGAAGGGTTTTCAGGTCGCGTCGCCTGATGTGGCGCCATTTCAGGCGGCAGGCGTTGCCGTGATCAATCCGTGGGACCATGCGGCTTAGCCGTCCCATTTCGGAACAGTCTTTCAGGCATCTTTCTTGCAACGCCGACCACGCCGGCTAACCCCGGTCCCGGTTGCGTTCCAGATCGGGTTGTAGGCTCGCCGGGCTCGAGGCGTTGGGGTTCTCGCCCGGCGGGTTTACCGTTGCTCCAAGCAGCCTGCCGCTGCCGATGGCGAAGGCCGCGTTGACCCGGTCGCTTATCAGGGGAGACCACACGTCGCGGCACCCAGGTCAATCGCCGCCTGGAAACATCCGCAACGACGATGAAGTCGGTGTTGGCGTCCCAATTGTCCGGCTGCCAAGATACGCGCCCCTCTGGCCGGGATCCCGGCCGCGAGACCGGCCTGGTCCTTTGGGAAGGAAGTGATGGTCGGAGTGGCAGGACTCGAACCTGCGACCCCCTGATCCCAAATCAGGTGCGCTACCAGGCTGCGCTACACTCCGACGTCCCGCGGCGTATAGGGGGCGGACGCCCGGAAGGCAACACAAAAACCGACGTCGGAAATGACCTTTCGCCCTAGCGCTTTTGGCCGGCGATCTTCCTGGCGATCGCCGCGCCCTGGATTCTGGCATTGGCAAAGCAGCCGCGAATGCTCGGCCGCATGCCGGTGAACCACAGCCCGGGCAGCTTCGGGTCGTTGGCGGCGCCGTTGAACAGCGGCACGCCCTTGGCGTCGAGCACGCCGAGCCGGCCCAGCATCGTCTCCAGTCCGGTGCGGTAGCCGGTGGCGGCGATGACGATGTCGGGCGCGATCGCCTGGCCATTGTCGAGCACGACACCGTCGCGCTTGAATTCGCGCAGCTGCGGCACGACGATGATGCGCCCGGCCTTGATGGCCTCGACCGCGCCGTCGTCGGCGGCGATCGCCGTATAGTCGGCGCCGAGCCGGCTGGCGCCGCCCGATGGGGCAGGGGGCAGGCCGTATGTCGTGAGATCCCCGAACACCAGGCGTTGTGTTGCCGCCATCACAGCATCCGCCAGCCTTGTCGGCAGGTTGGCCATGACCGGAGAGAAGCGATGCACCGCGATCTGGCCGATGCGCTTGGGCAGCAGCGAAGGTCCGTTGCGCGCCGAAAGCCACATCTGGCCCGTCTCGGCGCGCGAAAGATGGTTGAGCGCGTCGAAGCCGGAATTGCCGGCGCCGACCACCAGCACCTTCTTGCCGGCATAGTCGTTCGCCCTGCCGAAATCGGCCGAATGGATGATCTTGCCTGAAAAATCCGCCATGCCCTTCCAGGCCGGGATGAAGGGCTGGCGGTCGCGCCCGGTGGCGATCACCACATATCGCGCCGCCTTCAAGCCCTCGCTCGTCCGCAGCAGCCAGTGGTCGCCGCGCAATTCGATCTCCTCGACCTCGATACCCAAGGTGATCGGCAGCCGGTGCGTCTCGGCGAAGTCGTTGAGATGGCGGATGACGGTGCTGCGGTGCGGAAAGGCCGGCGTTCCTGCCGGAAAGGATACGCCCGGCAAGGAAGAAAGGTCGCGATGCGTGTTGAGGTGCAGATTGTCGTGGCGGCGGTGCCAGGGCTCGGCCAGCCGCTGCTCGCGTTCCAGGATTTGCGTCGTCACGCCGGCCTTGGCCAGCGCATGCGCGACAGCAAGCCCCGCGGCGCCCGCGCCGATGACAATCGCGCCGTCCAGTATCGCTGGCTCGCCGACCCCCGACGGCAAGACTTTCGCTTCCGCGTCCATTCTTGTCTTTATCGTCGTCATCATGCCTTCAAATGGCACGACCGTGTATCTGACATATGCCGCTCACGGGCCAAAAGGAATAGGTAGGCGTTGCAAAGACCTCCGGCATTGTGTCGCGGATTATAGAGGGTCGGCTAATGAACCGGGTCGGCATGGCGGTGCACCAGCTTGAACGCGCCATCTTCCAGACGAAACACCTCGGTCACCCGCAAGGTCATTTCGGCTGCCTCGCCGTTCTTGCCCATGCGCGCCTTGGCGTGCTGCAGCCCGGTCCAGAAGGCCAGATCGCCGCTTGCCGATGCCTGCAGCACCTCGAGATCGGTGCTGCCGCCTTTGTGGAAGCTCGCCGCGTCGCGTTCGTAGCGGCCGGCGACCGCCTCGGCGCCTTCGAGATGGTCGCCGCGCGGCGAAAAGAACGTCGCCGGCCCGGCATGGGTGACGATTGCCTTCAGCGAGGTCGCATCGCCATTGACATAGTCCTCGGCGATCTTCTCGCGCTGCTTCATGAAGGCGTCGAAGGACGAGCCGCCGGGATGCACCGTCCTGATCCACGTCTCCAGGCCGGCCATGAAATTTTCGAGGAAGGCGGCGGTGTCGCTGTTGATCACGGCCCCTTTGTCGTCCAGCAGTTCCGCGACATTGCCGATATAGGCCTCCGGCTGCTGCATCACCGGCATGTCGATAAAGACGAAAGTCTGCCTGAGCGCATGGTTGGAGCCGAAGGCGCCGATCTTGCTCGGGCTGACGCTGACCACCCCGGCGGGCAGGCCTTTGAACACGCTCTTGCCCGGCGGACGCGAGCCGACATCGAGCGCGTTCTTCAGGCAGCCCGGGATCGAGCGGTTGTATTCCGGGGTGACGAACAGCGCCGCGTCGCATTCGCGGATCGCCGCGCGGAAGGCCGACCACGCCGACGGCGGCCGGTCGCCGTCCAGATCCTCGTTGTAAAGCGGGAGCTCGCCGATCTCGATGAAGCGGCAGCGCATCGAATCCGGCGCGCGGGCGGCGAGCGCTTTGGCGATCTTGCGGCTGAAGGATTGGGCGCGCAGGCTGCCGACAAGCACGGCGAGCTGCAGGACGGCGTGTTCGGTTGCATTGGTCATGGCGAAGCGTCCGGTTTTGATGGATGGCTCACAGGCAAGGCCGGCTCGGGCCGGCCGTCCGACGTCTCGATAATGTCGTCGGCGCGGCGAGGTTCCCTGCGCCGTGGCGGCACGGGTTGCCTGCGGCCTTGCCGCCGCGGCCATTGCACAGTAATGACGGGTTGGCGCGAGATTTTCAGGCTCCCGATAGGATGCTCGGAGATGGCGCCGAACCAGGGTGCCCGGATTGTCGGGCGGCAACGAGGTGGTCATGTCCGCGCGCATTTTCAGTCCAGCCAAAACCGCGATGCAGTCCGGCAAGGCCAAGACCGGATATTGGGTGCTGGAGTTCGATCCCGCCCAGCGCAAGAAGATCGATCCGCTGATGGGCTACACCACTTCGGGCGACATGCTGAGCCAGGTGAAGCTCACCTTCGACACGAAGGAAGAGGCGATGGCTTATGCCGAAAAGGAAAAGATCGCCTATCGCGTCGAAGAGCCGAAGGAAGCCAAGCGCCGGCAGATTTCCTATTCGGACAATTTCCGCTATGACCGCAGGACGCCCTGGACACACTGACTTCCGGTCTTGCGTCGCCTGGCGTAGCGCTCAGCCGGCCCGGCCGGCCGACGGTCCCGTAGCTCAGCTGGATAGAGCACCGGCCTTCTAAGCCGATGGTCGCAGGTTCGAATCCTGCCGGGATCGCCATTTCACAACTTGCCTGGAAGCGGCCGCGTAGCATCAGCGAACTGCGTGGCCCTGTACGCTATTTGCTTACAAAAGCTTGACATGTGTACATTATTTGCTTACATAAGCCGTGATCAAGACATTTAGGAACAAGGCGCTGGCGGACCTCTTTGAGACCGGGAAAACCGGCAAGATCGACGTCAAGATGCACAAGCGCATCCTTGCTCGGCTTGATACGTTGAATGACGCGGTCGGTCTGGATGACCTCAAGATACCGGGCTACGATTTCCATGCCCTGCATGGGTTCAACCCGACCCGCTATACGGTCCACGTCAATGGACCGTGGTGCATCACATTCGAATTCGACGGCAGGGACGCCTTCCGTGTCGACTTCGAGCAATATCACTGAAAAGGCGGAGGCTTGAGAGGTCCGTTTCATGGTTGAGTACGAAGCCAAGCGCTCTCCCGATCGATGCCCCACTCATCCTGGAGCTGTTCTGGACGATATTCTTCCCTCCCTTGGCAAGCCCAAGGCGGAGATTGCGCGTTTGCTCGGGATCTCCCGGCAGCAGCTTTACGACATCCTTTCCGAGAAGAAGCCCGTCAGTCCGAACACCGCCGCCCGGATCGGCAAGCTGGTTGGAAATGGCCCCGGCATCTGGCTTCGCATGCAGGCCGCCTATGATGCCTGGCACGCGGAACGGGACGTGGACGTAAGCACCATCCCGACCCTGCACGCGGCGTAATGTGTTGCCAGCGGTCCTGTAGCTGGATAGAGCACCGGCCTCTAAGCCGATGGTCGCAGGCTCGAATCCTGCCGGGATCGCCAATGACTATCTGATTTCATTGCGATTTAACGCCTGAAATTATTTCAGGAACTGGGGCAATTTGTCCGTGTCATCACGGTGTCAGCAGATTGAAAAATAAAACGCCCCCCACCATGGCTGCGCGATGAGCAGCGTCTCTCGATTCCCCGTAAAGAAACTGCTATTTTAGCAATGCAGAATAAACGATTGAGGGAGGGCTTTATGCGTGCATTTCCGATCTTTCTGTCAGGGGCCGTTCTGACCATTTTTGTTTGTGGATCCGCATGGGCGGCCAAACTGCCGAAGGATGCAGTCGAATTAACCGCAGACGAGGTCAGGGCGATATATTCAGGGAAATCCGGCGTTTATGACACTTCGACTGTCTATTATGCGCCTGACGGCACAACGAAAGGCATTTTCGGAAAACCTAAGATAAAAGCAACCTTCAGGGGCACTTGGAGCGTAGAAGGTAATGAGATGTGCGCCAAGAGCAAGGCAAAGGGTGACCCGAAACTCTACACTGATTGCAACAAATATTGGCGTTCCGGGAAAAAGCTTTATGATCTTTGGTCTATCCACTATGACGGTTCAAAACCGAATCTGAAGGATGGATATGCTATCGACACGCCGAAAAAATTTAAGAGCGGCGATTTAGTATCGAAAAAATACGCTGCTGCGGGCGGTGAGTGACAGGAGTACGCAAGGAATAAGCCCGCCACCGTGCGGGCCACGCATGGAAAAGTTTTCCGCCGCGATCAGTGCGGCGATCGGACAGCCCTCCGGCGCTTTGGCTGTTTTGTGGTCGGATGCGCCGCGAGAAACGCCTCGTCGGCCGCTATCAGCGCGGCGATTTCTGCTGATCCTTAGCTGCCGAACGCTTCTATTGGACAGAGACGCGATCGGCCGCTTTGGCGGCGGCCTTGCCAAGACGTTGCTGGCTTCCGGCCACAAGGTTCGCGCCGTCGTTCGCGACGAAGCCAAAGGCACGCCGTGGCTCGAAAGGAGCTGCGACGTCGCCGTCACCGACCTCGGCGATCCCGGGCCGCTTGCCGCCGCACTTTCAGGCCAGGCAGACGACCGCAGGTCTGGTCAGAAATCACTCACGGCCTGTCCGGCCGGACCGCCCAGATAAGTGTTCCACACATAGTCGCGAAGCATTTCCCGATGCTTCGCCGTCCGGTGGTGATAGCCCGGCCTTTCAGGATATGACACGCCGGCGAGGTGAAAGAAGGCGCCTTCGATGAACTCGTGGTGACCTACCGCGCCTGCCATCGCCATTGGCCGCTGTTCCACGGTTGCGACGGCGACATCCGCTTCGGCGAGTTTCGAATAGAGGATCGCCCAGTTGGCGCCGCCGGTGTCGAGGCCGAGGCTCAAGCGGGGGTCGAAATCCAATTTGCAGGCCGCCACGGCGGAGAACCGGTAGAAGCAGTAGCCTGCCCATAGATTCCAGTGCCGATCGTCCGGCTTGGCCTTGTAGACGTGGTTCTCGTTTCCGTACGCCCTGCGGCCATACACGGTTTTGCCGGTCAGCTTGGATGGGATGTCAAACGGCGCGACTGGGAAGCAGTCATGATCGATGAAGCCGAAGAGTTCCGGCTTCAGGTGGCGCACGATGTTGTGGAAGGCCCATGTGATGGCGGTGCCGTGCGATCTCGACAGGTGCTTTTCGACCCGCATCGGCAGCGCAAGGTAAGGTACGCCGCGCGTTTTGCAGATACGCGCAATTGTTTCTCTCACAGCAACTTTCGTTGAGTTATCGACGACGACCAGCGTCATTCCCGGCGGCCGCATTTCCCACGCTTTCGTCAAAGCGTCGATCACCCAGGGTACATTGAATGCGATCGTAATACACAGGCGCGATACTCCGGCGTCCTGTAATTCTTTCGCAAACAGGCGCCCGGATGCGCGCCCCCGATATTCGAAGACCTTGTAGACGAACTGGTTTCTGAGCGTTTTTACCCGGATTACCGTCCGGCTTCGGCTCAATCTGTCAACGATCGGTTTGAATGCCAAGGCTGCCTCGCAATAGCGGCACCCCCCCGACGTTCTCTTTGCCCGGCGCCGCTGGAAAATCAAGCGGCTGGAATTTCTCTGATCCATCCAAAGCGGGTTCGGCTTCTCATCAGCCCCAATCCAGGTCGATGTTAGCGATATTTTCGCCGGAAATGCGGTCGCGGAGCGCTCGAATCCTAGCGGCAAGGTCGGGCGATAGCCTCTCATGGGTCTCGACCAAGATGCGGCCTATGGAACGGTAGATGCCGTCGTCCAGCATGGCTTCGATGCATTCCGCCTCGGCGCCCTCGATATCCATTTTGACGATGGCGATGGGTTCCTGGATGTCTTTCAGGAATTCGACGAGATCGATTACCTCGACCGCAAAAGTGGGTCCCTTTGCGTGGGCGAATACCTCGAAAAGGGATGACCATTCCGTCATCCGGATGTTGCTTGTATCCGGGCGCTGATGCAAAGTTGCCTTCCTTGCCGTTCCCCCGACCGCTTTCGGCACGATCCTCACGCGCTTGTCTCTGCCGAAGCGACGCGTCAGCACTTCAAGCGCGGTGGGGTCCGGTTCGAAGGCGATTACTCTCATGCCATAACCGAGGGCATGACGTGTGACATCTCCCACGTTGGCGCCAAGATCAATGAACAAGCCGCCCGCGGGGATGGTTTTCATCAGTTGATGGAAATTGAATTCAGCCTGCCTTTTGGGCCGTGGTGGCCGGTGCCATCTGCGGTACAAATGCCAGCGCAGCACGAATTCGAGATAGCTTTCCTGTAACACTGTCCACCCGCCTTTTGACCGATGCGGGTATAGTCTTGGCTTGATCGCGTATCAACCGTGCTTCCATGGTCGCTTCGACGTGAAGCTTCGGAACTTCTTGGGCTTGCTGCTTCGACTGATCTGCGGCTATGTCGTTCAAGGGCCGAGGGGGAGGATTGCGAATGTCGAGATTTTCCAAATGGCTGAAGGATGTCCGATCCAAAATACCGGAGCATGTGACCGTTGGCCGTCACACCTACGGCGTGACATGGCGAAAGGTGTTGTTCCCTTCGAAAGACGCTCCGCTAGAAGTCGGTGCCTTCTGCTCGGTCGCCGGCCAGATGCTCTTCATGTGCGCGGGCCAGCATCTGACTGGGAGTGCAACGTCCTTCCCGATCTACAGCCGATTGCTGAAACAGCCCGAGCCGATCGCAAACGGCGGCAGACTAGGCGGCATCACCGTCGGCAATGATGTCTGGATCGGGCATGGCGCGATAGTCCTGCCGGGCGTCCAGATCGGCGACGGCGCAGTGGTTGGGGCAGGGGCGGTGGTTACCAGGAGCGTGCCGCCATACGCGATTGTCGGAGGCTCTCCGGCCAGGTTGATCAGATACCGCTTCTCGCAGGACATTATCTCAAAGCTGCTCACTATCCGATGGTGGCATTGGGACGACGAGAAGATCAAAAGCGAGGCGGCTGCGCTCACCGGTCCAATTGAAACTTTCGTAGCCCGGCATTTTGTGGCAGGCACTGCCACCAAATCGTTCCAGATAGATGGAGACGAATGACGAAGTCCTGCTTTTTTATAGCGGCTGACGCCACCTACTTTCCTTATGCATGCTTGGCGGCCCGCCGGATATTGGACGTTTCGCAAGAACCGACGGATGGTTTCATTCTTCATCTCGGCGCCAGCGACGCCGACAAGAAGGTTGCCGATCGTCTGTTGAAAGATCGCGTCCAGTTGGTCGATGTAACGGAATTCATGGCCGCGTCTGGCTACCGCTTTCGCCCGGGCAGCGTTGCGACATTCATCCGGCTCTTTGTCGATCAGTTCGCAGAGTTCGCTCAGTACGACCACATTGCGCATATCGATTGCGACGTTCTTTTCAACCGGGACATCGCCGACCTCGTGGAGCAGCCCATTCACGCCGCGTTGCTCGCTGCGCATGACGACTACATGTATTTCCGACCGGCTTATCGGGAAAGAATGTCCATGCAGCCCGGCGCGCCCTACTTCAACGCCGGTATCATCGTGTTCAACATGGCGCCGGTGCGCGAACAGGGGCTTATGAAGGAGGCCCGTAAGCTCGCTGTCGAAGGTCAGATGAACGATCAAAATGCGCTCAACGTCGCCTTCGAGGGCAAATGGCAGACCATGCATCCGAACTGGAACCTGCAATCGCTTGGGACAAGGGAGTTCCGGTTCTCGCAAGCCTGGGCCAGGCATTTCGCCGGCGGCAAGCCGTGGGGCAATCAGGTCGGGGTCGAACTCGAGGCGCTCGGGATCTGGCGCGACCTGGCAAGAGCCACGCCTTGGGGCAGACCTTTCGAGCAGCGCATACCTTTCGAACGCGGCGTCACGAAACGCTTCTTCCGGCGGTTCGACGCCCTTGCCGGCTTTTTCGGCAAGGACGTGCAACGCCGCCGGGCCAGATATGATGGCACGAAGATGCACCGGATCTATGCCAGGCAGGCGGATGAAGGTGCGATGGCGGTCCAGTTTCCGGAAGTGCTTGGCGGTTTCGCCTGACCAGGCCCGTCTGCCTCCCCGTTTACCTGACTGACTCGTGCGCTGTGGATAGTAACCGCCTGTTTACCACGCTCCGTTGCTCACGTTGCGGCCTGGCGCCCGACTCGCCGAAATGAAACGGCCTGAACCCGTCAGGCACCCCGAAGCCCAGCGGCCGGCGTTTTCATGTGCCCCACGGAATGCGTGCTTTAACGTGTTCCGAAGTATGCGTCGGCCGTCGCTTTTTGCCCTCGTTGAAAACAAAAGCCCGCCGCGGCAATGGGAAACCGCGACGGGCTGGCGACGTCCGGTGGGACGCCTGAGGAAATCGAGACTACGCCAGCAGGCCGGCGACTTTAGCTGCCTTGCGCAGCGTCTTGCGGGCTTCCACAGGGCTGCGCAGGCCGTCAAGCGCGTCGCGGCAGACGCGGTTCGCCGAGCGCCAGGCGCCGTCGCGCGCCTGTCTCGGCCAGCGTTGGTCGAGGCATTCCATGGCCTCGAAGCAGGTTGAGACCTTGCGCTGGCCGTTTGGCTGGAAATCGATCACGACTGGTTCGGAAAACCAGACATCGTTCATCACTTCCTCCGTTCTTATGGTGGTCTTTTGAGCAAGCAATCGGCGCCGGATGGCGCCCGATGCAGGTCCGTCATCAGCGGACCCGCGCGTTAACCAACCAGCGCGCGTTAGGTTCCGAAGATTTTTTGCGCTCGGGCGAGGCGTCCCATCACGTCGTGAAACGACACTCACTCCACCAGCACATGCGCCTCGCGCGCGGCGATGACAAAGGCCTCCCTGGCGTTGTCCGCCGCGACGTCGCCGCGGATCGCCCGGCGGCAGGCCCGCAGCGCCTCGCCATGCGGCGCGCTGCCGGCGTCGCGCCATTGGCCGGTCAGCAGTTCGACGGCCTGCTCGGCATTGGATATATGGCGGATCGAGCCCGAAAGACCGACGGCGACTTCGACCGGCCTGGAAAACCATCCCTGGATCATCGAAAAACCTCCCGGAATATGTCGGAACACGATATTTTAACGTGGAGTTCCGTGCTGGAACGTCAACTTAGCGTGATGCCGTCTCGCGACCACGGCATACGCTGCTCATCTTCCAAGCGGCCTCCGCGAAAGCTCGATCAACTCCGCCTCGTCGGTGATGCCCGCCATGTAATTGGCTATGATGCGCGAGGCGCGCGCTTCCTTCTGCTCGGCGGTCTCGCCCTCGATGTTGCCGTTCGCATAGACCCGGCCAAGCATGGCCGTCTCGGCGGGGGTGAATGTGTTGCGCACACTGGACATGGCTTTCTCCTCCAGCCCGACCCCTCCTTTATCCGGCTAATATTAGCATGCTTCGAGATTGAGCGTGAGTCGCGGCGATATCGCGGCGAGGTCTCCCGCTGGGCGCTTTGGCTCACGCCCTTCGCCCGCGGCTCGCCGCTCCTTTGCCGGCCTCGTTATGCTTGCCGAATGAGCGCTACGCTGATACGCATTAGCAGCGCGGAATTTTTCCGAGTCTGCATTGACTTGCGGCAAGAAAGGCGACGCGCAGTCCGTCCGAGACCAGCAACCCCGACGTGGTGGCAACCGGGTTACGAAGGGGTTCTGGTCGAAAAGAAGCAGGGCAGGTCCCGTGTCCAAATCGGGGCATGCCCACCAACGCTCTGGAACTCTGAAGCCATTGCCCCCATGGCCTTCGGAAGAGCATGAACCATGGGGAAATCGATGGTCACCAAAAAACTTACCGCCAACGCAGAAAGCGCGGCAGCCTTTCTTGCGGTGATGGGCAACGAGAAGCGTCTGCTCATCATGAACTACCTGGCCGAGGGCGAACTCTCTGTCGGCGTGCTCGCCGACAAGGTCGAACTCAGCCAATCGGCGCTGTCGCAACACTTGGCCAAACTGCGCAGGTTTGGCCTGGTCGAAACCCGCCGCGATCGTCAGATGGTCTATTATTCCTGCAAGTCTTCGGCAGCGCGCGAACTTCTGGCGCTGCTCGATGGCCTGCTGGCCATGGACAAGCCGCTTGCCGGACCGGCAAGGCAGGCATTTGTCGAGAGACTGCGTCGGCCGCAGGCCGCCTGAACCGCCTGCAACGCACGGACGAGGCCGGGGGGCCTTCGTCCGGCGCGGCGCCTCGACGGCGCAGACCTGCGAACAGACGGTCGCATGGCGATGCTGGGCACTTTCCTTAAACCTTGAAGCCGATCCCGCCGGGCCGTTTGCGGCCAGGCGTCTCATCACGTTTCTTTGAGAGGCGGTGCTTCGAGATCGGATTCTCCGCGCAAGGCACGGATAGAACAGGCTTTTCTCGCGTGGGCGGCGTCCGGATCAGCCGAAGATTACAGATTTGTAAGTCGCACGGCCAAGCCCTGTTGGCTAACCTTCGAAGCGATCCACACCCCCGGATCATGACGGTGCCGAGCTTCCACTTCGGCTCCGTAAGAGGCCCGCCGCTCCCGGTGGGTCTCTTTCGTTTTGGGCCCGGCCTGCTTTGCCGCCTGCAGATCACGCTACGCGCGATAGGCGCAACGATAGCGGCCGGGATCACCGAGGTGATCGCCGGGTTGGCGTCGTCGCGAAACTCCCTCACCTGTCCGGAAATCTGGACTCTCGATTCCCGGTCACCTATCGTCTCGTGGGTTCATAGTGCGCAGTGATCCGTACCGGGCTTCCGATGCAGGCGGCGCGGCATTTTTGATCTTCGGTGCTGACGATGCTCGATACAGAAAAGGCCAGGGCCGCTTCGCGGCTGCTGGTGGGTCATTGGGACAACGGCACCCGCCTCGATGCGATACCCGAGGGCTTGCGGCCGCACATGCGCGCCGAAGGCTATGCCATCCAGTCGCATGTGATGGACCGCTCGGCGGCTCCGCTTTTCGGTTGGAAGATTGCCGCAACCAGCCTGGCCGGACAAAGGCATATCAACGTCGACGGTCCGATGGCGGGGCGTCTGCTGGCCGAGAAGGCGGTTGAGGTCGGCGGAACTGCTTCGCTGGCGACCAGCAGGATGCGCGTGGCCGAAATCGAATTCGCCTTTCGTTTCGGCCGCGAGCTGCAGCCACGCGCGGAGCTTTACGACATTGCTGAGGTGATGGATGCCGTGGCGACTTTGCACCCGGCGATCGAGATACCGGACTCGCGCTATGACGATTTCTGCACGGTCGGTGCGGCGCAGCTCATAGCGGACAATGCCTGTGCCAATCTGTTTGTCATCGGCGAGGCCGTGGAGGACGATTGGCGTGATGTCGATCTGGCGAAGCACCCGGTGGTCGGGTTCGTTACCGGAAAATCGCGCCATGACGGAACGGGGGCGGCCGTGCTGGGCGATCCCCGCATCGCCCTTGCGTGGATCGTCAACGAATTGTCGGGTCTGGGCATCGCGCTGCGGCCCGGGCAGGTGGTGATAACCGGCACCTGCGTTACGCCGATAAGCGTCGAGCCCGGCGATGAAGTCACCGGCGATCTAGGCAGGTTTGGTCGCGTCTCGGTTAGGTTTGTCTAATGCATGTCGCCCAGAAGTGTGTAGCGGTTCTGGGACAACGACATGCATAAAAACAAAGGCCTAAAGCGTGCCGCCTGAATCCGTTTCAGCGCGACACGCTTTAGTGCGCTCCATGCTGCTTGACCACTAGGATAGGCCGCGCACGGCCAGCACCAGCCCGCGCCTCAGAGGTGCCCGAGCGATTGCAGGAGCAGAACGCTTGAGAAACCAAGCAGGGCCATGCCGTACAGCCGGTCGATCCACATTGCGTTCGGGCCGGCCAGAAGCTTCGCCGCCCGCGACCCCAGCATGGCGTAAAGCATCAGCACGAAGACGTCGGCCACGGCGATGATGACGGCCAGAACTGCGTATTGCACGGTGATAGGCTCACTGGTGTCGACGAAGGGCGGAAGGACCGCGGGAAAGAACAGCCATGCGCCTGGGTTTGTGACGGCCACCATGAAGCAGCGAAACATCAGTGCCTTTGTCGAGTGGACCTTCTCGTGAAAGTCCCGATCGATTGCATGGCGCAAACCGGTGGATGTGCGGAGCGAGCCAACGGCGATGAAAAACAGATAGATGGCGCCCACCATCCTGACGGCCGACAGGTAGAATTCCGAAGCCGCCAGAAGCACTCCGAAGCCGAACGCCACCACGCAGATCAGGATGATGTCGGATAGCACCACACCGGCCACGCCAAACAAGGCGCGCCTGATCCCGTAGCGGGATCCGTTGCTGATGGCGAGCACGACATCCGGTCCTGGAACAGCCATCCCCAGCACCGATATGAAGGCGAGCGTCACCAGCGGCAGGGTTTCCATGCGGCTGGATAGGTTGCCAGGTACCGGCCTTCCATGACGCCCGTCACACAAGGATCGGGAATGCCGCGGATTTTCTGTGTGGATCGATTGCGTTGTGGTCGGACGAGCGTTTCATGGAAACGGCAAACCGCTCTATCTCTTTGTTTTTACGCAATTCCGGGCGGAAAACCGTTACACATTTTTCCTGGAATTGCCCTAAAGCGCGTTGCGCTGAAACAGATTAGACCCGCGTTAAGTCTTTGTTTTGATGCATGTCGTTGTCCTAGAACCGCAGCACACTTCTGGGCGACATGCATTAGTTGCCGGTGCGCTGCCTGTTGACCACGCTCCTCACTGCCAGCACCAGCACCGTGATGACGATCAGGATCACCGAAAGCGCCGCGATCGCCGGGTCGATGTTGTCGCGCAGCCCCATCCACATCAGGCGGGGCAGGGTGATCGCGTTGACCGAAGTGATGAACAGGGTGACGCCGATCTCTTCCCAGGAGAGCACGAAGGAAAGCAGCGCCGCGGTGACGATGCCGAACTTGATGTTGGGCATGATGACGCGTGTCGCGCGTTCCCACACGCCGGCGCCCAGCCCGCGCGCGGCAAGGTCGATGCGCCGGTCGAGCTGGCTGAGCGACACCAGGATGAGCACCGTGGCGAAGGGCACGGTCATCACCGAATGCGCCATGGCGACACCCAGCCAGGTGTCGTAGCCGAAGAACGAGGTGATGCCGGAAACAGAAGTGAGCAGGAAATAGAGCGTAACCGCCGAGACCACCGGCGGCACCACCATCGGCAACAGCACGAAGCCGACCAGGGCGGCGGTGAAACGCGGCTGGAACATCCAGACGCCCAGGCTGAAGGTAAGCGCGAGCACGGTGGAGAAGACGCTGCTGACGATGCCGATCCTGAGCGAAAGTAGGATGGACTCCAGCCAGCGCGGATCCTCGATCAGCGAGCGGTAATGGCGCAGCGACAATTCACCTGTCGGCATGGTCAGCATGCGGCTCGGCGTAAGTGACACCGGTATGACGGCGAGCAGCGGCATTAGCAGGAACAGCGCCACCAGTACGGCCAGGATGAGCGAGACGGGACCTGGGCGGTAGGTCGGCATCGCGCTACACCAATTGCTTCGGTTTGACGTAGCGGAACAAGAGCGCCATCAGCGCGCCGACGAACACCACGAGCACGACGCTGATTGCAGCACCCAGCCCCCAATCCGGGCTCTGGAAGATGCGCAGATAGATGAGCTCCGCGATCATGACGCTGCGGCCGCCGCCGAGGATCGCCGGCGTGACGAAGAAACCCAGCGAGAAGACGAAGACGATCAGCGCCGAGCCGATGATACCGGAGCGCGTCATCGGCACGAACACCGTCCAGAAGGTGCGCATGCGGCTGGAGCCCAGCCCGCGCGCCGCGAGCAGCACGCGCTCGTCCAGGCTGCGCATGGCGGAAGCCAGCGGGAACACCGCGAAGGGGATGAGGAAATGCGACATGCCGACGATGACGCCGAACTCGTTGCGCACCAGCGTCAGCGGCTCGGAGATGAAGCCGATCGATTGCAGCCAGGTGTTGATCAGGCCGCGGTTGGAGAGCAGCGCCACCCAGCCGAAGGCGCGCGTCAGCACCGAGATCCAGAACGGCACCAGGATGCAGAATTCGGCCAGCACGCGCTGCACCGGGCTGCCGCGCACCCACACCACGGTAATCACGTAGGCGGCGGTGACCGAGACGATCGTGACGATCGCCGCGATGCGCAGCGTGCGGATGAACACCGACTGAACCAGGTCGTCGGTGAGCAAGGCGTGGTACTGGCCGAGGCCTGGCGTTGGCAGGGTGAAGCTCCACTTCACCACGCCGAGGAATGGCCAGGCATAGGCAAGGACGAGGAACAGGAGCAGCGGCGCCATCAGCAGCGCCGCGCCCGTCCTGTCGGAGAGGGTACCCCTCATCGATCCGAGAATCCGCGCCTGCTCAGGCAGAGATGATCTTGGTGTATTCGTCCAGCGCCTTGCCGTAGTTCTTGGCGTACCAGTCCATGTCGAGCGGGATCTGCTTCTTCATGTTCTCCGGATCGACCGGGTTGATGCGCTTCTTGTCGGCCGGGATCAGCGCGTCGGCGGCAGGATTAGCCGGACCCTGGCCGAGCTTGTCGAACATCACCAGTTCCTTCTGCGGGTCCTGGGTGCTGGCGATGAACTTCATCGCCGCTTCCTTGCCGCCGGGATTGTTCTTCAGCACGGCGAGCGCGCCGGGCGAGATCAGGCCCTGGTCCCAGATGAACTTGATCTGGCCGCCGGAGTCCTGCTCGATCAGCGAGGCGCGCGTCGACCACACGATCGCCATCGAGGCCTCGCCGTTGAGCAGCACGCTCTGGCTTTCGGCGCCGCCGCCCCAATAGGAGACGACGTTTTCCTTGAAGGCGGCGATCTTGTCATGCGCGCGCTTGAGATCGAGCGGGTAGAGCGAGGCCGGTGCCACGCCGTCGGCAAGAAGTGCGGCTTCCCAGCTCGACACGCCCCATTTATAGAGCGAGCGCTTGCCGGGGAATTTCTTCACGTCGAAGAAGTCCGCCATGCCGGTCGGCGCGTTGGAGCCGAATCTTTGCGAGTCGTAGGCGATCACATAGGAGAAGAAGTAGGTCGACGCGGCATATTCCCAGCCGAAGCCCGGCCGCATCTTGCTCTTGTCGACGATCTTGTAGTCGATCGGCTCCAGCATGCCCTGGCCGCCCAGCGTGATGGCCGAGAACGGGTCGACGTCGACCAGGTCCCAGGTCGGCGCGCCGCTCTTGAACTGCGCGGCGATCGCGCCTTCCGTCGGGCCCGAGCCGTCCATCTTGACCGGGATGCCGGTGCCCTTGGTGAAGGCCTGGCCGTAGGCGGCGTCATAGGCGGTGATGGCGTCGCCGCCCCAGTTCACCAGCACCAGTCCTTTGGTCTCGGCGAAAGACTGGGTCGAGCGCAACAGCATCGGCGTGCCGGCAAGCACGAGGCCCGCGAGCTGCGCGAACTGGCGGCGCGAGATCTCGCCGCGCCTGATTCTCTCGGCGAGGGATTCAATCGTCTGCTTCTTGGTGTCGTTCATGTCAGTTCCCCTTGTTTTTTCGTTGATCTGATCCGGAAGCCGGTGCGGCGACCTCAGGCCGCAGCGGCGATGCTTATTGTCCTCCGTCCGGAAGGAGGAAACCCTTCTCCGCCGGCCAGGTCAGCCAGACGGAATTGCCTTTGCTCAACGCCGCCGCCGCGACCTCGTTCGGTACCGAGACAGTGACCTTCGCGCCCTGGCGCGTGGTGAGGTCGAGCTTGGTTGCCGCACCGAGATAGGTCGAGGCGACCGCGGTGGCGGCGATGCCGTTCTCGCCTGCGGTTGCCTCCGGCGCGATCGACATGTGCTCAGGACGGATGGCGAGGATGGCGTCGCCGCGAACCTTTTCGGCCTTGCAGCGCATGTTGACAGCGCGATCCTCGCAAACACCGGTGGCACCGTTGTGGGCAGGCTTGACGCCCTTTACCGGCAGCATGTTGATCTCGCCCAGGAACTCGGCGACGAAGCGGTTGTCCGGCCGATCGTAAACCTCGTCCGGCCTGCCCACCTGCAACAGCTTGCCATGATTGAAGATGGCGACGCGCGAGGACAGCGCCAGCGCTTCGCTCTGGTCATGGGTGACGAAGACGAAGGTGGTGCCGGTCTCCTGGTGCAGCCGCTTCATCTCGGCCTGCATCTGGCCGCGCAGGCTCTTGTCCAGCGCCGAGAACGGCTCGTCGAGGAGCAACACGCCCGGTTCGAACACTAGCGCGCGGGCCAACGCCACGCGCTGCTGCTGGCCGCCGGAAAGCTGCGCCGGCAGTTTCTTCTCGTGCCCCTTGAGGCCGACGCGTTCGATCATCTCGCCGACCAGGCGTTTGACATCGGCGGCCGATTTCTTGCGCACCTTGAGCGGGAAGGCGATGTTCTGCTCGACGCTCATATGCGGGAATAAAGCATAGCCCTGGAACACCATGCCGGCGGCGCGCTGCTCGGCGGGCCGGTCGGTGATGTCGACGCCGTCGCTGAAAAGCCTGCCTTCGCTCGGCTGCACGAAGCCTGCCAGGATCATCAGGAAAGTGGTCTTGCCGGAGCCTGAGGGCCCAAGCAGCGTCAGGAACTCGCCACGGCCGATATCGAGCGTGAGATTATCCAGCGCCCGGAACGAGCCGAAGCTCTTGCCGATCCCGTTCGCCTTGATCTCTGCGGCCCGGCCGGGTTGCTGCATCCTGCCTCTTTCCTCAGTCCGAACCTGAGCGTAGGGCAGGGCGATGGTTCACCGCAACCGAATAGTTTTCGCCTGATCGGCAAATTTGATTCACGGGTGGATGGCGCGACCGCAGGTGCGGGCGTTCGGCGCGCCCTCCGCGTTCGCGGTTGGCGAAAGCACTCATGCCGTCGTCATTCTAGGGCGGAGCAAGGAGCGAAGCGACGCGCGCAGACCCTGGAATCCATGCCGTGATCTCCGAGCGCCGCAGCGGTTCGGAATTTCTGTGCCGCTGCGCCCTCGGCAACGTCACGGCATGGATCCTCGGGTCAAGCCCGAGGATGACGAATTGAAGGTTGGCGCTCCGTCGCACACCTTCGGCGTGTCGGCAGTCTCAACGCGCCTAAAGCCTGTTCTCCGACAGCTTTGCCCTCAACCACTCGCTGAAGGCATCGAGCACCGGATGGCCCGCCTTGGCATGCTCGAACACCAGGTAATAGGAGCGCGGCGACGGGACCGAGGCTTCGAACGGCTTGACCAGCCGGCCTTCGCTCAGCGCCCGGCGGCCGGTCAACTCGTCGCCCAAGGCAATTCCCTGGCCGGCGATCGCCGCCGAAAAGACGAGGTTCATGTCGGAAAAGAAGATGCCGCCTTCGGTGTCGCGATTTTCCACCTTGGACAGCGCCAGCCAGCGCGCCCAGTCCTCGGTGTCGCTGAGATGCAGCAGATTGGCGCGCAGCACATCGGCGGGTTTGGAAAAGCCGCCGACCTTGTTGAGCAGCGTCGGGCTGCAGAGCGGCGTGAAGGAGACTTCGCAAAGCAGCTCCACCGCCCGGTTCGGCCAATTGCCGACGCCGAAGGCGATGAAGGCGTCCGCGTCCGGATTGCTGACGTCGTCGAGCCGCCTGGGCGTCAGGATCGATAGCGACACATCCGGATACATCTGCCGGAACTCAGCAATATGGGTGCATAGAAGAAGCGAGGCGAAGCCCGGCGTGCAGGAAACCGCGAACGAGCCGCTGACGCCCGTACCGGCATTCTGCGTCCCCGCGTCGCCGAGCACGGTCAGCGCCTTCCTGACATCGGCGGCGTAGCGCTGGCCGCGCGGGGTGAGCGCAACCCCCTTGCCGATCCGCTGAAGCAGATCGAAGCCGAGATCGCGTTCAAGCAGCCGGAGCTGATGCGAAACGGCACTGCGGGTGAGGTGGAGCTCGTCGGCGGCGCGCCACACGCTGCCGTGACGCGCAAAACTGTCGAGGGCGCGCAGCGCCTGCGTGGAAGGTATTCGCAAGAGGCCTCAGGTGAACCGAATTTGCACGAACCGGGAAAACATATCACTTTTTGATGAGCCGCTTCACTGCTTTTCTTGGCCCCATGGAGAAACCGGTGACGAGTTCCGCGCAGGAAACCGCGCTTGCCTGCATCGACAGCATCCAGCCGCTGCTGTCGGCCTGGACGCGCACCATCTTCGATTTCGGCGAGACGGCCTGGCGCGAGTACCAGTCGGCGGCCTGGTATGTGCAGCGGCTGAAGCGCGAGGGCTTTTCGGTCGAGGAAGGTTCGGGCGGCATGCCGACCGCCTTCTGCGCCCACTGGACGAATGGCGACGGCCCGATGATCGGCATGTATGGCGAATATGACGCCGTGCCCGGCAATTGCCAGGATGCCGCGACGACGAAGCGCCCGCGGCCGGGTCTGGGTGTCGAGGCGGGCGGCCACACCGATCCGCATTCGGGCCTCGGCCTCGGCAGCCTTGGCGGCCTTTTAGCCACCAAGGCGGCGATGCTGGAGCACGGCATCAAGGGCACGCTGCGCTTCACCGGCGAGCCGGCGGAGAAGGTGAGGGGCTCGAAGCCGATCCATGCCGCCAAGGGCTATTATGACGGCCTTGCCGGCATGATCTCCTTCCATCCCTTCTACATGCTGCCGCTCTGCAACACCGCGCGCTGGGACACGCATTGCGGCGCTGCCTACGCGATGATCTACCGCTTCGTCTGCGACGAACCCGAAAATTGGGCGCGCGCAGGCGATGCGGCACCCATCCCGCAGGCGCATTCGGCGGTCCGGGCGCCGGGCGCCAATGACGCGCTGATGATGATGTACATGGCCTCCAAGGCGCTGCGCGATTCCATGCTGACGCATCAGGGCGGCTGGTCGATCAGCGAAGCGATCCTGACCGCGGGGCAGGCGACCGCCGACAATTTGCCGGCCGGTCTGGCCGAGATCCAGTACATGATCCGCGTGCCGACCATCGCCATGGCCGAGCAGGTGACCGCCGTGCTCGACCGCAACGCGGAAGCGGCGGCCAAGATGAGCGGCTGCCGCCACGAGCGCCATTGGGTCTCGAAGTCGCGGCCGGGGCTGGCCAACCACGCCATGGCGGAGGTCACCTATGCGGCGCTGTCCACCGTTGGCGCGCCACAGTGGAGTGAAGAGGCGAAAGCCATTGCTCGCGAAGTCCAGGTCAATGCCGGTGGCGAGGCGACCGAGAACCCGTTCATCGATGAGCTGGAGCGGCTGATTTCGCCGCGGGAGGCCGAGGCGATCCTGCGCCGCGACCTGCCGCCGTCGCAGGTGAATTCCACCTCGGACGATTACACCGACATGAGCTGGCACGCGCCGACGTCGCGCTTCTACGTCGCCCGCCCGGCGCTGCGCTCGGCCAACGGCCGTGCCTATCCGGCCTGGGTGATGAATGCGCTGGGCGGTATTCCCGCCACGATCGACCCGATGGTCACCTGCGCCGCCAAGACGGTCGCGCTGACGGCGCTGCGCCTGCTGGAAGACAAGGCCGCGCGCGATGCCGCCATGGAGGAGTTCGTCGCCCGCACCGGCGGCGGCGTCGGCGGCTCGAATTGGGTCGCGCCGCTCTGCGACTACGAACCGCCGATCCATTTCCGCTGGCCGGAATATGTCACCACGCCGCGCGGGCGCGACTGGTGGATACCGGCCGCGTCCACCGCATGAACACGCAACATTAGCTCGAGGAGAACCCCATGACCGTCCATGACCGCATCGTCGCCGAGCCTTTCTCGCTGCAGCGCCGCAACCCCGCCGGCGGCACCGAGCCGCTGACCGCCTGGGGCTTCGCCAACGAAACCGACGTGCTGACCGACGTCCTGCTCGGCTCGCCGAATTTCCTCAGGCACCTGTCGACCAGCTCGCTGTCGAGAAAACATCTGCGCGAGGCGCCTTGCAACGTCCAGATCGCGCAGGCGCAGCACAAGGACCTCGTCGCCGCCTATGAGCATTTCGGGGTCAACATCCATTGGCACGAGCCGACGCCGGAACTGCCCATGCAGGTCTATTCGCGCGACTCCAGCGTCATGACGCCTTACGGCGCCTTCATCACCGCCATGGCCAACTGGTGGCGGCGCGGCGAAAACTATGCCGCGATCCGCACCTATGAGAAGCTCGGCATCCCGATCTACGACATGGTGACGGCCGGCACCTTCGAGGGCGGCGACTTCAACGTCATCGAAGAGGGCGTTGTGCTGATCGGCTGCGGCGGCGCCCGCACCCAGGAAGAGGGCGCGCGTCAGGTGCAGGCCTGGTTCGACAAGGAAGGCTGGGAGACGCGTCTGGCCTTCATCGACGAATACTATGTCCATATCGACCTGATGGTGGTGCCGATCGCCGAAAAGCTCACCGCCGTCTGCCTCGCCTGCACCGAGCCCGGCATCGTCGACTGGCTGAAGGGCAAGGGCCACGAGATCATCGACGTACCCTTCCAGGACACGATGGCGCTCGGCTGCAACTTCATGTCGCTGGGCAAGGACAGGGTGATAGCGCCGACCTCCAGCAAGACGCTGATCGAAAAGCTGAAGGCGCAGGGCTTCGAGGTCGCGGCCGTCGACATGAGCGAGATCTCCAAGACCGGCGGCGGCATCCACTGCATGGCGCAGGCGCTGAAGCGCGTGCCGGCGTAACGGGCTTTCGAAGTCCGGCAATCGCCGGCAGGCAGCGTTCCCCTGGTCGAGCCGACCAGGGGCTTCGCCCGGACATGTCGCTACCTGTCAGGAGGCGCCTCGCCACCCATTCCGGTCGCCCTGGCCCTGCGTTAATTTAGGCTTTCGCCAGCCGAAACAGGATTGCCGCGAAGATGATCGTCCAGGCCTGCATCAACGGCGCCCGTCCCGCCGATTTCCACCACGCATTGCCGCTCGATGCCGAGGCGATGGCGCGTGACGCCGCGGCGTCGATCGCAGCGGGCGCGGCCGAGCTGCATGTCCATGCACGCGGCGCCGACGGCCGAGAAAGCCTGGCGCCGGAAGCGATGGACAGGACGGTCGCAGCACTCCGCCGCGCCTGCCCGGGCACGCTGATCGGCGTCTCCACCGGCGCCTGGATCGAGAAGGACGACCTTCGCACCCTGGTCGCTATCTCCGGATGGCGCGAGCTGCCCGACTACGCCTCGGTCAATCTCAGCGAGACGGCAGCAGCCGTCGTCATGGAAAGCCTGCGGCAGCGCGGCATCGGCGTCGAGGCCGGGCTGGCGTCCGTCGCCGACGCCGAGCGCTTGGTCGGCCTCGACCATGGCGGCCGGGTGCTGCGCGTGCTGATCGAGATTTCCGAGCAGACGCTCGAAGAGGCCTTCGCTGTAGCGGACGGCATCGAGAAAGTGCTGGAACAAGCCGGCATCCGCCGCTCCATCCTGCTGCATGGCGAGAACGCCACAGTGTGGCCGTTCGTCGAGCGCGCGGCCGCGCGGAAGTTCTCGACGCGGGTCGGGCTGGAGGACGGCAAGGAACTGCCGGACGGGAGTGTGGCGAATGGCAACGCCGCGCTGGTGGCAGCGGCTGTGGGGATTTATCGCACCGGGTAGATGCCTGGCCGCGTCGGCAGAACAGAGCGGCGCCGTAGGCCGTAGAATGCCAACCCGCTTCTCCGAGACACCGAGAAGTCGAGCTTTTCAGGCCCGCCAGACCATCAAATCCGCCAGTATCTGCGCCTTTAGCGCAGGGTCGGCGTAGCTGGCATGCACCGACGTCGCGGCGAGCTGACGGATGGTTTCTCCGTCCCAGCCGAAGGTGTCCGCGCAGGCTGCGTAAGAGGCTTCGAGCGTCGTGTCGAGCAGCGCCGGATCGTCGGTGTTGATCGAGACAGGCACACCTGCCTTGCGCAGGGCGTCGATCGGATGTTCGGCAAGCGACCGATAGACGCCGAGCGCGACGTTGGAGATCGGGCAGACACCAAGGGGAATCCGTCTCTGCGCAAGCAGCTCGACCAGAGCCGGCTCCTCGATGGCCCGCACACCATGGTCGATGCGGTCGGCGCCAAGCAATTCGATTGCATCACGGACCCCTTCGGGACCGCTCGACTCGCCAGCATGGACGGTCCGTCGCAATCCGGCCGCCGCGGCGCGGCGGAACGCCTCGGCGAAGCGCGAGCCGGTGCGGCCGGCGGCCGCTTCGTTTCCGTCGACCGAGAGGGCAACGACGCGCGGGTGCCTGATCCTGCCCAGCAACTCCACCAGCTCGATCGCGTCTTCGGCCGACTGGGTGCGCAAGAGGCTGACGCAAAGCCCGACCGGCGGGTAGCCATCCTGCTCGGCAGCCGCGAAGCCTGCGTCGAACGCGTCGATCATCCCGGGGATGTTGCTGTGCCAGTGCGGCCAATGGGTCGGGTTGACGATGACGTCGGCGTAGCGCACGCCGCTTTTGGCCATTCGCCGCGAAAACTTGTAGGCGGTGATGGCCAGTTGCTCACGGGTGCGGAACGTGCCGCATAGCCAGTCGAGCATCTCGAGGAAGCTCTTCAGGTCGTGCGCCTCGAACAGCCTGTCGCGCGGCGCGCGTAGCGGAATGCCGGCCTCTTCGCAATTCCTGATCACGTCGTCGGCCTCGAAGCAGCCCTCGACGTGGATATGCACTTCTGCCTTCGGCAACGCGATGTAATCGGTCAATGAAGCCTCCCTCCCGAATTCGTGGCCACATCAAACCACGCAGCGGTCCGTCCATGCTTCAAGAAATCGTTGAAAGAATTGTGCGCGGAAACCGCCAGTCTCCCCCGAAGCCGGCAGACTAGCACTCCGCCTTCACTGCGTATCCGCGTTGGCCCTCAACTCCGCGCGCCTCTCATCCGACACCACGGCTAGGTCCAGCACCTTCTGCAGGCCCGCCGCGTGGCGGAAGTTCGGCTCGGTTTGCACGCCGCTGCCGACGGCCTCGGCGAAGCGCTGGTAATTGGTGGGCACCGTGCCGGCATCGAGCTCTTCCCACTTGGCGTTCTCGACATTGCCGCCGACGCAGGCTTTCAGCGTCGAGCTAACGAGATTATGCACCACCTCGACGGCGCCCTTGTCGCCATGGATGCGCAGGCGCAATTCGTTGATGTGCCCGGTGGCCCAGCGGCTGGCATGCACCACGCCGAAGGCGCCGTTGGCGAAGTCGAGCGTCATGGCGAAACTGTCATTGGCGTCGAGCTGGTAGTCGCCGATGCTGTTGCCCGGCGCCTTGTCGAAGGCGCGCAGCCGGCAAAATACATGGTCGATGTCGAGCGCCGCGCCATAGCTGGCGAAATCGAGGATGTGGATGCCGACATCGCCGAGCACGCCGTTGGAGCCGTGGCCGCGCGACAGCCGCCACAGCCATTTCGGATCGGTGCGCCAGTCGCCCCAGAATTTCGATACCAGCCAGCTCTGCAGATAGGACGCCTCGACATGGCGCACCGTGCCGATCTCGCCGGCCTGCACCATCTGGCGCGCCTTCTGGAGCGCCGCCACATTGCGATAGGTGAGGTTGACCATGTTGACGACGCCGGCGGCTTCCGCGGCGTCGGCCATTTCGCTGGCCTTGCCGAAATTCTCGGCCAGCGGCTTCTCGCACAGCACCGGCTTGCCAGCCGCGACCAGCGCCATGGTGGTCGGGTGGTGGATGCGGTCGGGCGTGACATTGGCGACCGCGTCGAAATCGCCCCAGTCGAGCGCCGCCTCTAGCGAAGTGAAGCGCTTCGGGATCTTGTGGGCGTCGGCGTATTAGCCGACGCGGGCCGGATCGACATCAACCGCGCCGACGATATCGACGCCCTCGATGGCGCTGAAGCGGCGGGCATGTTCTTGCGCCATCCAGCCGGTACCCAATATCAAAAGCCGCATTTTTCTGCTCTCCGAGCGATTTGGTTCGATTCAATAATCGGAAACAAATGTGATCCAAGCGCTATTTCTGCGCAATCCCAGGCAAAAGAAGAGAGACGCTTTTTTTAGCGGAAACCAGCCTCGCCCGAGGCATGCAACTTGCCGCCGCGCTCCTCGATCGGCTCCAGCGCCCTCTCGACCGGCACGTTCGGCGCATCGAGGATGGCGGGCTTCGATCCCTGCGGATTGTGAGCCCACTTCACGGCATTGCGCAGCACTTTCTGGACCGTCGCATCGTGATAGGTCGGATAGGTCTCGTGCCCGGGGCGGAAGTAGAAGACATTGCCGGCGCCGCGCCGGTAGGTCAGCCCGGAGCGGAACACCTCGCCGCCCTGGAACCAGGAAATGAAGACCGTTTCCAGCGGCTCCGGCACGGCGAACTGCTCGCCATACATCTCCTCGTTCTCGAGCTCGAAGAACTCGCCGACGCCTTCGGCGATCGGATGGCTGGGGCTCGTCACCCAGAGCCGCTCGCGCTCGCCGGCCTCGCGCCATTTCAGCGTACAGGGCGTACCCATCAGCCGCTTGAAGATTTTCGAGAAATGGCCGGAATGGAGCACGATCAGCCCCATGCCTTCCCAGACCCTTCGCGCCACCCGCTCGACCACCTCGTCGGCCACCGCGCCATGGTCCTTGTGGCCCCACCAGACCAGTACGTCGGTTTCGGCGAGGCGGGATTCAGGCAGGCCGTGCTCGGGCTGCTCCAGCGTCGCGGTAGAGGCGGAGATTGCCTCATCCGTGTTCAGCGCCTTGGCGATGGTCGTGTGCATGCCTTCCGGATAGATGCCGGCGACCACCTCATTGGTCCGCTCATGGATGTTCTCGCCCCAGACGACAGCGCGAATTGTCATGGATAGCCTCGTGAGTGATTGGGAGCCGCCCCGCGCCATAGATAGCGCCTTCGCCCGGTATTGAAAGCGGTTTTCGAACCCCGCTCCCGTGTCTTCGTACCCGATTGGCAAGCGACCTTTCCCGTGCGCAATATTAGCGATGGGTGAAGTGCTTGTAGGGATGATGATCTTTGCATGTCTGGCCGGGGCAGCGCTGGCCAGCCTGATGATCTACCCGCGTTTCCCCGAGCACCACCGCCAGGACGACACCGGCGCGGTGGTCAGGCTTGCCGCAAACCTGTTCGTGGTGATGTCGTCGCTGGTGCTCGGCCTGATGATCAACTCGGCCAAGAACACCTTCGAGACGATCGATCACAACGTCCACAATTTCGCTACGCAGCTGATCCTTCTCGACCGCTCGATGCGCCTGTATGGACCGGAGACGGAAGGCGCGCGAGCGACGCTCACCGCCTATCTGCAGCGGCTGGTCGACGCCACCTCGCCGACGCAGAAGACGCCCGCGGTCGCCAACCGGCTGTCGGAACTGCTCCTCAACAAGGTCGGCGACCAGCTGGCGGAGCTGACGCCGCCGGAAGCCAAGCACGCCGCGACCCTGCAGACCGCGACGCAGCAGTTGCAGAAGGTCATCGAACAGCGCTGGGTGCTGGTCGGCCAGTCCGAAGGCGTCATCCCCGTGTCGCTGATCGCGCTGCTGGTGGCCTGGCTGATGCTGATCTTCGCCAGCTTTGGCTTCCGCGCGCCGCGCAACGCGACCATCGTCGGCACCTTCATCGTCTCAGGCGTGCTGGCGGCCGCGGCACTTTATCTGATCATGGACATGGACACGCCATTCTCCGGGCCGATCCAGGTTTCGCCAGCGCCGCTGCAGCGGGCGCTGGCGGAACTGGAGCAGTGAGATCACGGCCGGCTCAAAGCTTCAATCAACCACTTCGCGGCCCTCTCGGCGCCATCGGCGCGAACTTCGCCCGCCACCTCGCGGGAGCGAGTCCGGACCGCCGGCGTCAGGGCAATCCCCAACGCCGCCGACAGTGAGTCCGCCGTCGGCACCGGGCCGTCATGCGCGGCGCCGATGCCGAGCTCGGTGGCGCGCTTGGCCCAATAGGGCTGGTCGCCGATCTGCGGCACGATCACTTGCGGCGCTCCCGCCCGCGCGGCAGCGGCGGTGGTGCCGGCGCCGCCGTGATGCATGGCGACGACGACGCGTCCGAACAGCGCCTGCTGGTTGACCTCGTCCACGGCGAAGCAGTCGCCACGGTCGTCGATGAGGCCGAGCTCGGCCCAGCCACGGGCGACCACAGCGCGGAGGCCCTTGGTGCGGACCGCTTCGATGGCCGCGCGTCCGGCCTCCCTGGCGACCGCGATCGAGCCGAAGCCGACATAGACCGGCGGTGACCCGGCATCGAGGAACGCTTCGAGCCCGTCGGGGAGGGGCCGCTGGTCCGGCAGGATGAAGGCTCCGGTCTGCACGGCATCGATCAGGTCCGAGGGCAGCCAAGGCCCCAGTGTCGGGTCGCAGGCGAGCAGGACGGTATCGCCGTAGACATAGTCCCGGACATTTTGCACCGGGGTCAGTCCTAGCGAAGCGCGATGGCCGTTGATCGCCTCGCCGAAAAGCGCGTTCTTGGTTTGGATGTCCATCTGCCACAGCAGCCGGTTGTCGGTCACGCCGGATGGCAGTGGGTGGCCCGGATATTCATGCGGCCGGTTGTGTGGCGACGGCAGCCAGACGGGGCAGAACGTGCCGAGCATGTAGCGCATACCGCGTCGCTCCGCGACCAGCCGCGCCGCGGCGCAGGAAGGAAAGAGGCCGAACGCCACCACGGCATCGCAGCCCTCGGCGGCCGCGGTCAGCGCCTCATATTGCCTGGCGACAATCTCGGCCGCCTGGCCGGAAATGAGCTTGGCTCGGTCCTCGGGCGAAGCCGATCGTGACCGGCGCATCATTTCCTTCGCCCATTCGCGTACCGGCGCGAAGGCCGGCGCCAGCGGCACGCCGGCACGGGCGAGCAGCGAGGCAAACTCCTCGTCGCCGGGCGCGCTCACCCTGGCCTCGACGCCGAGCGCCTGCAGCGCCGCGCCCAGCGCCGCCAACGGCTCGACGTCGCCGCGCGAGCCGTAAGTCGATAACAAGATCCGCATTCCACGCTCCTTGTCGTTTTTCGGAGCAGCGTTGATACGCCATGGCGGGGGGCTTGCCGCAAGCCCGGGCCGCGCCATATTTATGTTCTGGGAAGAGGTCGTTATCGCTTCCCCGACGCGAGTTGCGATCGCCGCCCTGCCTTGAAGCGGCAACAGCCTGCCAAATACCGGGCGCGATGTGGGCGCCAAGGCATCGGATCAGTAAGTGGGGATTAGCAAGTGCCGGCGACCAAGTCGCCGGCCGGCTTAACCCTGGCGGCCTTCCTGGGCGACCCGAGTGGGGGACCTTGTCAGCCGCGGGACGACGACAAGACGCTTGATCTTGCCGTTCTTGTAGGCGGCAAGGAAGCGGTGATAGTCCTTGAAGACGACGCAGCCATTGGATTCCGCACGTCCGCCGCGCAGCATGTAGGTGTGGGCAAGCAAGCCGTTGCGGCCATATTTGTTGCTGCCGCTGGCCGGCGTGAGCCTGATCGCCTCGACGCCGTGAAAGCGCGATTCACGCAGCGTCAGGTTGTAGGTATCCGGCGGCGTCGGGCCGACATTCTTGCGGTTGACGAAGCGCGGCTGGTCGACCATCGAGCCCAGTCCCGAATGCGCTTCCAGTTTCGAGCCGTCAGGCATGTAAACGGTTCTCGCCGAAATATCGTAGACGGCGACGCCGTTGCCCGTCGAGGGTCCGCTGAACAGGTTGCGGAAAGCGTTGCCGAGCCCACCGCGCTCCGGCGTGTCGGGCTTGGCATAGGCGAGCATCTCGGACGCCTGCGCCTTGCGCTTGCCGGGCTTGGTTTCGGCTACCACAGGCTTCGAGCCCGGCACTCCCGGCAGGGCCTGGTTGCCGCTTCTCGGCGAGGCCGTTGTCGGCGCGCTTTGCGTAGTGTCGGCAGCGGCTGGCTGCGGTTTGGCCTTGGCGGCCTGCGGCTTCTCGATCTCGGGCTTCTGCGGCTTGGCCGCGTTCTGTTCGGGCGCCTCGGTGGCGCGCTCGAGCGTGGTGCGCGGGCGAAGGCCGGGCACGGCAATGGTGTCGGGCAAATCGTCCTGCGGCGGCAGGGAGGCGACCTGGTAGTCGCCGCCCTGGCCATTGTCCGAATTGCCGGCGGGATCGGGCACATCGCTGTTTTCGAGCGCGACGGCCGTCGGAACATCCGCCGTATCTTCTGGCGCTGCGTTGGCAAGCGCCAGCGCCAGTTCGGAAGCGCCGGCGATTTCGGCCGGTTGCGACCCGAAGCGGGCTTCGATCGGGGCCTCCGGCTGCGCGCCGCCGAAGCGGCTCGCCGAAGGCAGGCTGGCAAGCAGGAACGGCGCGTTCTCGGCCCGGGCAAAGGCCTCGGCGAGCTTTTGCGGGGAAAGTGCCGCGCGCTTCACCACGCCGTCGAAACGGTCCGCGGCCCCGGCGGCTGAAGCCACCACCACGACTTTCTCATGCGCGACGCTGTCGGGCGCCCGCAGCTTGAGGCGCGCCGTCTTGCCGTCGTGGATCTGGTCTTCACTCGTCGGTTTGTCGACGGCCTTGCCGTCACGTCTGAAACTTGTTGCGAGGCTGAAGCAGCCGGCGTCGCAGCCACCGACGAGCGAGCCCGCCTTGTAGCCGCCATTGGCGGCAAGGCGCGGCGCCCAGGCATTGGCGATCTGCCGGCGCTGGTCGCCAAGCGCGATGCTGCGCGGCGAAAGCAGGCCTTGCGGCAATCCATTGGAAGCTGCGGTCAGCGAAGTGCTCACCGAATAGAGCCCCGCCAAGGTGGCGACGGACCATAGAGCGAGGGCGGCGCCGACAGCAGGCACCGCGACCCAACGGTGACCAGACTTTTTCGAAGTTATCTCCCCATCAGGAGCGTCACCCCGGTTTCTCAAACGCAAAAACGCCATACGACCACTCTCAATCGGCATGCCGGTTTGCGGACCGGGCACCCGTCACGATCACAGTTCGCTGGTGCCCCCTGCACCTTCACGCGTCTGTTGCCGATTGATTCAAAAGATGGACAAAGTTGGTTAACCAATCCCTCCACCAATCGCCGATTTGGCGACGGTCCATACGAAAAAAGAGCCCGCCATGGTCTTCGCCACGGTAGAAATGCCCTTCCTCACCCGCTTTGCTGCCCGTTTTTGTAGCCCCTGTCAAGAAACCGTAAGGGTTAGAACCGCAGCAATCCGGGCCGCCTATGGAGTGATTAGGGTCGAAATGCGGCCTATAGCCTGGCGCTGGAACAAGCCAGCCAGAGATCAGTGGACCAGCCGCCAAAGCCGACGGAACACATTGCAGCGCCGGGATCACCCAAAAAAGTCACCTCCGCCAGAGGGCGGAGGCGACATCAAGACTGAAAGCGCGCCCTGTCAGCCAAAACCCGGCACCGCTCTCGTCTTGCCGCTGAGCCGCGCTCCCAAGGTCAGCGCCTGCGGAAAATTGCGGACAACCACTCCCATCATAGCGGCGCCGCCATGGCCAAGGGCGATGCCCGCAATGGCCTCAGCGGCGAGGACCCGGGTCGAGAACAATCCTCTCCAGGCCCTCTCGTAGCGTCTGCCGACCGCTTCGCGCTCCGCCTGACCGCCTGCCGCCGCAGAGAGTTCCAGGGCCAGAAGCCAACCGGATTGAAGCGCCATCGATATGCCCTCGGCGATGATCGGATGCGACTCGCCGGCGACGTTGCCGACGCGAAAGATGTCCTTTTCGTAGCCGGCGCGGATGCCTGGCCGGATCGGGCCGGCGGCCAGCCACGAACCGTCGAGGCGGGCTTCCTCCAGCGCGTCTCGCGCGCCGCGGCATGTCGCCCTGAGATGACGCTCGACAGTTTCGGCCGCCGAGACATGGCCACCGTGCTCGCGGGCATGCCTGCCGCGCAACCGGGCGAGCACATCGCGCCTTATGCAGCAGGAGATGGACATGCGGCCATGGTCGGCGAGCACCATGCCGCCATAGCCGCCGGGAAACGTCAGCAGCGGCATCAGGTCGGGCGGCAGCGTCGACCCGGTGAAATGCGCCTTGAAGCCGAGCAGGTCCCAGGGGCGGCTTTTCTTTTCGAGCTGACTCGGCAACGGTCCCGGTTCCCACGAGCCATGCGCGGCGACGATCACCGGTGCCCGCAGGATCGTCGCCTCGTCGCGAGAATTCCCGGCTCCGGCCTGGATACGAACTGCTTGACAGGCGCCATCGCGTTCGATGGCGACGGCGCGGCAAGGCTGGAAGACTTCCGCGCCGGCCGATCGGGCCGCATCCAGCAGCAGCGAGTCCAGTACGTCGCGACCAAGCGCCCGGCCAAACCCGTCTCTTGCCGCGGCCCCGAGCTTCGCGCCCGGCATCGGCGCCTCGACGCGGGTGTCGCCGGAAAAGAGACCAACCCGGCGGATTTCGGGACCGGCCTTCGCCCGCCACGCATCGCCGACCCCCAGCCGGTCGAGGAGTGTGAGATTGCTGGCGGAGATGTATTCGCCGCATACTTTTCTGCGCGGAAACGCACTCTTTTCCACGATCGCGACGGCCCATCCGCGCTGGGCCAGCGCCAGGGCCGCCGACGTGCCCGACGGGCCGGCGCCGATGACGATCGCATCGCGGGTGGAAGGCTGCTTCATCACGCGCCCTCCGCCGATATCCGCGCCTCGCCGACGAAGGCATGGGAGAAAGGACCGGCGCGCTGCTCTTCAAGCGGCCTGCCGCCAGCGGCGCTCCAGAGGTCGGAAAGCTCGCTGCCGCGGAAGCCGGCGCGGACGCTCTCCACCGCGTCATGCCGGGTGACGTCGTTGACGCCGATTGCCGGCAGAAGCCGCGCGGCGGCGAGCGCAAAGCCCGTCCTCAGTGGTTCCGTCGCCACGAGCAGCGGCGCCTTGCGCCGCAAAAGCGAAAACAGGCGCAGCAGCCCGGAATCGTCGAAATGATGCAGGAACAGGTTGACCGTGATCGCGTCGAAGGGCCTGCCATCCGCCATTTCCGCCCAGTCGAAGACGTCGGCGGTGATGGTTTCGACCGTCCATCCCAGCGCGGCGAAATCCGCCGAGAGCTTCGGCGTGACGAGATCCACGCGATCGAGCATCGTCAGCTGCACCTCGCGCCAGTCCCTTGCCATGCGCCGCGCTACTTTCAACATGAAGGTGCCGTCGCCGGCGCCGATCTCAAGGATGCGGCCGGGTGCTCTGGCGATGAATTTCCTGATGAGCGACGTCATGATCGGCGCCTGGAACATCAGCGCGTTGATGCGGGCGAGATCGCGCCGCGAGCGGAGCGCCCGCGGATCGTCCGCGGCAAGGCGATCGAGGATTTCCGGGACCAGTGTCCTTCGATCGAGCGCGTTCATGAGACTGTCCTGAACAACATGGTCTCGGCCGTCAGTCCGGGTCCGAACGACATGCCGCAGCCGAGCAGTTCGCTCGGCGCCTTCAGCATCTCTTCCATCACGAACATGACCGTCGCCGACGACATGTTGCCGTATCGGCGCAGCACCTCGCGCGACGGCTGGAGCGCTGAGGGCGCGAGGTTCAGCGCCCTCTCGGTTGCGTCGAGAATGGTGCGTCCGCCGGGATGCACGGCCCAGAGGTCGATCGCGTCCGGTGGTCGGCCACCAAGGATGGCGTCCTGGTTGGCGCGCAGAGCCTCCTGGATCGCCGCCGGTACCTGACCGGAGAGAAACATGTCGAAGCCATCGTCGCCGATATCCCAGGTCATCAGCTCCCGCCGCTCGTCCGCGACGGCGCAGCGGAAGCTGTCGAGCTCGATGCCGGGCGGCTCGGCGGTGACGAGCGTCGCCGCGCAGCCATCGCCCCAAAGGCAGAAGGACAAAAGCTTCTCCAACTCGGTGGTTTCTCTCAGATGCAGGGTGCAGACTTCGATATTGACCAGGAGGACCTTCGCCCGCGGGTCGGAGCGGACAATGTGGCGGGCAAGCTTGAGGGCGTTGACCGCGGCGTAGCAGCCCATGAACCCGATCATCGTACGTTCGATACCGTCCGGCAGCCCGCAGCGCGCGGCAAGGTCGAGGTCGATGCCCGGCGCGGAGAAACCGGTGCAGGTGGTGATGATGAGATGGGTGATGCGCGGTGCCTCGTCGCCAAGCCGTAGTCCGTCGACGGCCTTTTGCGCCAGGGCGGGCGCTGCTTGGCTGAACATTGCCATCCTGGCGGCCGTTCCGGGAAACGCGCCGCGGCTGAATATCCCGGCAAGGTCGGCCGAGGGCCCTTCGGGATCGAGAGCCGGCGCAAAGCAGGAAAAGCGGTGCTCGATGCCAGTAAGGCCGGCCATGCGTTCGAAAATCCTGCGGCGGTCGGCGGCCAGCATGGAAGCCGCGTAGCGCAGGTAGAACTGATGGACTTCATGCTCCGGAACCGCTGTCGCGATCCGGTTGATATAGGCTTTGGCGGTCATGTTCTGTCTCCTGGGCGTCGGGCACGGTCCAACCGTGGCGCTGCTGTCGGAGGGCTCTGCTTATCGGCAACGGGTGCCTGGCTTTGAGCGTTGCCTATTCGATAAACGTTTCGGAAAACCTGTTTCTTCCTGGCGCATGATCCCGAGCCTAAAGGTTCGCAAGGATGATAGGTAAATCAAAGCGTTACAGCCTTTTCCGCACCCGAAAAGGCGCCGTGCCGCAAGAGCCTGGAGACGGCACGAACCTTCAGCCCGGCAGGCAAAACTTCAAGGCTTGATCGCGCTCCGAACATCCGAAGGCGGATAAAGAACAAGGCGATGAGGCAGGCCGCCAGTGCGGCGCGACGATCCTTCCCAAGTTTCGGCGGGCGGTTCGTCTTCCATGGCAGTTCGCCTCTCACATAAACCCTGCGAGGGCGGCAAGGGTTCCAGCCACGTTCGTTCGCCGGATTGCCGAGCGACCTGCCGCGATCACGTGACCTCGATGACCACCATCAGCCCGCCGCCGCCCTTTTCCTCGGCATTGTTGTTCGTGGTGTGATGCGGGATATGGCAGTGGATCAGCCATTTGCCCGGACGCCTCGCCGTCCAGACGACGTCATATCGCTGGCCCGGCCCGACATTGATCGTGTCAGCAAGGAAGCGTGCGGTGGCGGGAATGGTCTCGCCGTCGCGGGCGACCACCTCGAACGGGCCGCCATGGATGTGCATCGGGTGGATGAAGGCGTTGTTGGTGCCGATGAAACGGACCTTCAGCGTCTCGCCGACCTTCATGCGGATCGTATCGGTCGAGGGATAGGCCTTGCCGTTGATTGTGAAGAAGTTCGGCATGCCGCCGTCCATCGGCATCGACGGATAGGTGAGGCCTTCGCGCACCAACCATTCCTGCAACTCGATGGCGTAGTCGTGATCGGCGGCGACCTCGTCGGCGGGATTGGCTGGATCGATGGTCAGAGCGCCATAGAGGCCGAGCGCCTGGGTGCGGTCGGGCTTGGCGTGCGGATGGTAGAAATAGGTGCCGTGCTGGGTGGCGATGAACTCGTAGGAATAGGCCTGGCCGGGCTCGATCGGGGCCTGGGTGATCTCGGCCGGCCCATCCATCTGATTGGGCAGGATCAGGCCGTGCCAGTGCACGGTGGTTTCTTCGGGCAGTGCGTTGGTGACATTGATGCGCACGCGGTCGCCCTGGCGGATATGGATGCGCGGCCCCGGTATCTGGCCGTTATAGGCATAGGCGTCGACCGTCACGTCCGGCAGGATCTGCCAGCGTATCACCGACGGTTTAAGTTCGAACACCTTGACACCCTTCTCCATGCGGAACGGCAATTCCTGGTCGCCCCTGGCCGATAGGCCGTAGGACGCGGTCACCAGGCGTGGATCGGCTGCCGCCATGTCGCGCATGGCGTCGGCCGACGTGTCGCGATCCATGATCATGCCCTGGGGCATGATCACCCCACCGACGTCGCGAGCCGAGAGCCTCAGGTTCAGCCAGTTCGCAGGCGCCGCCATGCCGAGCGCCAACGCCAGCGCCGACACCGCGCCGAGCGCCGCGATCTGTGGCGTGGTGGCGTCCGAGCGCATATGATGGCCGGCAGAGTGTTGTCCGGCCGCCGGTTCGTGACCCTGCCGATGAGGCCCGTGCCCGCCCGCTTCAGCTTGCTGCGAGCGCTCGGTCATCAGCCCGTGCTTCAGGCCGCGCGCGACCAGCCAGACATTGGCGGGATAGGCGAGCGCGAAGCCGGCGATGACGCCGAGCGACATCACGCCCCAGAACAGAAGCTCGGTCGGCTCCATGGCGCGCATGTCGCGGCCCATCATCAGAAAGCTCATGACCGGCGCCATGCCGGCCATCATGAAATTCATGGAGATGAATTCGGGCAGGAAGCTCTTCTTCACATTCTCCCAATAGCTGCCGCCCATCATCGATTTCATGAACAGCGACTGGAAGATGAACAGGCCGAAGGCAAAGCCGGCGAGGTATTCGACGATGAGGTCGAGCCACATCGGCAAGCCGAGCGTGGCGGTGACGACTGCCGCAAGGATGATGCCGGTTGCATCGCCGGCGACGCAATGGATGGTAGAGCCGACGCCTTGCTTCCAGAGCGGCCTTGTGAAGACCTCATGCTCGCCGGGGCGCGGTTCCTTGTCGGCAAGCACATAGAGCAGCAGGCCGAGCGGGCCCATATAGAGCGTCACTAGGATGAAGCCCCATTTCATCACCACTGGCTCGGGATTGTTGCGATACTGGTCCAAGCCGACATAGAGCGTCGAGGCTAGCGCCAGCACGAACCAGGCAACAAGGAAATAGTCGATCGGTTGGACGAGCATGATCCGGCTTCTCGATCTGGTCTATGAAACGGCTGGTTGTACCTGCGGATGAACGCAGCCCAAGCCATTACGATCCACCCACCGGAATTTTCGGCTCCGGCCGCTCGACCCGCTTGACCTTCCAGCAACTGGAACCTTTAGCGTCGGGAGCGAGGTCTTTCGGCGGGATCTTCCAATCGAGATCGAGGAGCGAAGAAATGCACCGACGCGGCTTTCTGGTGGCGGGCCTGGCAACGGTCCTGTCGGGCTCTCGCGCACTCGCGCAGATGAACATGGACGGCATGTCGGACATGGATTCGATGCCGGGGATGGATAAGGGCGGTCATGCGGGCCATGACATGGGCGCCATGGCGCAAGCGCCCGCCGCGTTGCCCGAGGGCGCGGCGCTGCGTGAATTGCCGCTGCTTGCCAACGAAGCCGGCCGGTCCGGGCTGTTCAGGGCAAGGCTGACGGCGGAGCCCGCCACGGCGCGCTTTGCCGAGGGCCAGGACACCCCGATCCTCGCCTATAACGGCACGAGCCCGGGGCCGCTGATCGAGGCCTTTGAAGGCGACCGCGTCGAGATCGCCTTCGCCAATCGGGTCGGCGAGGCGAGCACCATCCACTGGCACGGCATGCCGGTACCGGCGGATCAGGACGGCAATCCGATGGACCCGGTGGCGGCTGGCGCCGACCGCATTTACGCCTTCGAGCTGCCCGAGGGCTCGGCCGGCTCCTACTGGTATCACCCGCATCCGCATGGCCGGACGGCCGAGCAGGTCTATCGCGGCCTTGCCGGCGCCTTCGTCGTCAAGGCGAAGGCCGATCCGATACCGGCCGCCTATGGCGACACGGTGCTCGTACTCACCGACCTTCGCCTTGCCGCCGACGGCTCGATGCCTGCCAACACCATGACCGATCTGATGAACGGCCGGGTTGGCGACCATGTGCTGGTCAACGGCCAGAAGAATCCGAAGCTGGCCGTCGCGATGGGTGCGAAACGGCGCTTGCGGCTCTACAACGCCACCAATGCGCGCTTCCTCAGGCTCGCCTTCGCCAACGCCGCGACGACCGTGATCGGTGTCGATGGCGGCCTGTTGGAGGCGCCTGTTGCGGTCGAGGAGATACTGCTCAGCCCGGCCGAGCGCGTCGAGTTGGTGGTCGCCTTCGACAGGCCGGGCGTCGCCACCCTCACCACGCTGGACTACGACCGCGGCTGGATGGGGCCGGGCCGGCCGGCGGACGCCGGGCTGACACTGCTGACGGTCGATGTCTCCGACGCGCCGGCTGAGGCGATGCCCCCATTGCCCGAGCTGCTAAGGCCGATCGCGCCGCTTGGACGGCCCACGGTCAGCCGCCGTCTCGTCTTCACCGAAACCATGGTGATGAACGCCACCGGCATGGAGATGGGCTTCCTGATCAACGGCAAGGCATTCGACACGGGGCGCGTGGACATCGTCGCCAGGGCCGGCGATACCGAGCTCTGGGAAATCGTCAACCAGGCCGACATGGACCATCCGTTCCATCTCCACGGCACGCAATTCCAGGTGGTCGAGCGCGAGCGCGGCGGCAAGGTCTCCAAGTCGCCCTATCTGGCGTGGAAGGACACGGTCAACGTGGCGCGCGGCGAGACGGTGCGGCTCGTCACGCGCCAGGAGCGGCCGGGCGCGCGCATGTATCACTGCCACATCCTCGAGCATGAGCAGCTCGGCATGATGGGTATAGTCGACGTGCAGGCGTGATGTTCCGCGTCATTCTAGCGGCGGCGATGCTGGCGCTCGCCGGCCCAACGGTCTCTGCTCCGTCGCTGGCGGCGGGTATGGGCGATCCCATTGTGGCGGCGCGCCAGGCCTCAATGAAAGAGATGGCGGCCGCCGCCAAGGCGATCGCTGAAATGTTCGACGGCAAGCGCGCCTATGAGCGGCACGCCTTCCAGGCGGCGGCGGACGCGCTCAGCACCCGCGCCGGCGCTGCCCTGATTGCCGAATTCCCGCAGGGCACGCTTGGTGCGCCGTCCGGCGCCAGGCCGGAAATCGACGAGGCCCGGCCGGAATTCGAGGCGCTTGCCCGCCATATCGGCCGGCTTGCAGACGCGCTCGCAGTCAAGGCCGCGAACGCGCCGGCCGAAATCACCGCCGACATGCGGATGACCGGCCTGCCGATGGATGGCGGCAGCCTGCTCGGCAAGCGCCCCGGCGCCGCCGAAGCCGATCCGGCCAGGATGCCGGCGGAACATCTCCTGCACCTCATCCTGCAGGATTGTGCCAGCTGCCATTCGAAGTTCCGGCGCAAAGTCGAGTGAGGCCGGACGTGATCAGGCGCGACGTGGCGGCGTGCTGCCTTTCACGTCGCTTTCGCCACGAAATTCCTGAAAGACGCGGCTCCAATTGCTTCGGCGCGCATCACAAAACTGACGCGCTCACCCCGCTATATGCTAGGCTCATGCCGCCAAAACAGGGTTCATCGTTATGGATGCCAGCGAATTGCGGGCCATAGGCGATACGCTGATGCGCCTCGTCACCCCCGACATGACGCCGAAGGAACTGGTCAAGGCTGTGCGCAAGGAGCACCCCGGCGCCAAGAAGAAGGACATCGCCCGCGCCGCCTTCCACGCCATCATCGCCAATGCCGACGAGGACCCCGGCAAGTCGCGCAACCTCCAGGCCTTCGCGCTTGCCGAACGCACCCAGCAATTGGAATAAATTGCCGCGAATTGTAGCGTTGGCCTTGTCGGAAACTTAATAAGCGATTTCTAATGTAACGGATCAGCCGGCAGCTAATGCGTGTCGCGCAAAAGTGCGCAGCGGTTTTGCGGCAACGACATGCATCAAAACAAAGACCTGAAGCGCGTCGCCTGAATCCGTTTCGGCGCGACGCGCTTTAGCCCCCAACCGGTAGTGAGCTCATGACGAAAAACCTCGGCAATGCCAAACCCAGCGCTCCTGCCAAGGAGATGAACCCCTCGCTGTTCAGCAAGACGGCGCCGGCGTTGTTTCCGCTGGTGGTCGCGGCGGTCGGCTATCTCGTCGGTCGGCAGTTCTTCGGCTTTTGACGCGGCAAGCCTTTCGGCGCGTCCGGTCGATCCGATTGTAATTGGTCGTCTGGACCATGCAGCTTTGGTCCTAGGGCCTAGGTCGTTCTTGTCCTCGCGGAGGCGCAAGCGCATGTTTGTGACAGCCGGCGGCCTCGCAAACTCCGGTCAGGCCCGGCCGCCGAACCCAGTATCACCCCCCCAAGGCTGCCGGGCCGCCGCCGCGCCGCAAGTTATGCCGCTCTCGCATGGCGCGTGCCCATTCGCCATAAATCGTTTTTATTCAGTAAGCCTCACAAATATATTGAATATTGGTGAGTGCTTTTGCACTAAAGGCCAATCATCTCCGCTTTCCGGCAACTCCAGGCGCTCTAGATCGTATTGGGTCGGACACCCAATACTTGGGTCGAAGAGACTTGGGCCGAAGAGACTTGGGCCGAAGAGCAGGAGCTGTACATGGTAACGGACGAGCCAGACAGTGTCCGCGTAAAAGCCGTCAATGGCCAATGGATCGTGCGCGTCGTCGACGGTGGCAGGCTGACGCAGAATTTGTTCGACATTCACGCGCAGGCCGAGAGCTTCGCCGAGGAGGAACGGCTGCGGTTGGGACTGCCCGGGGAACCGCCGGCCGAGGAACCGGCCGCGCCGCTGCGACGCGGACGGGCTCGCTGACGGGCGAGGGGGAACGCGTTCCGACGTTGGCGTAGCGTCTTCCCAACATGCCTCTCCCGGTATGGTGAGGGGGGAGAAGGGTGCCCCGCCGCGGCTTCGCCAATCGTCGGCGCGCGGCATCGGATGAACGAATCCGCTTGGGTTTTTTGCTACCGCAAATGCCCGGCCCTGAGCTTTTCTTTCATCCGCCGAAGCGCCGTCTCCCCGCCGGCTGCGAGCTCATCGGCGATCCGGCTGAGGGCCTTGTCGGCCCTGCGATGTTTGCTGCCCCAGGCGCCTAGCGTCGCCAGCACCGGCAACAGCTCGATGCCGGCTTCGGTCAGCCGGTAGATCGCCTTCAGCCCATGGGTCGGGTCGTCGCTGCGGGTGAGGATGCCTTCGTCGACCAGCGTCTGCAGCCGCTCGGCCAGGGTGCGCGACGAGATGCCTTCGTCGGATTGCAGAAACTCGCGAAAATGCCTTTTCCCGGCAAAGGCCAGGTCGCGGATGATCAGCAGCGTCCAGCGGTCGCCGAGCAATTCGAGCGAGAGGCTGATCGGGCAGCCGGACCGTCCCTTGGTCGACATCAATGGTTCCATTTTTAAATCACTTTACTATTGACATCATTCGAATTCTGAGTCAAATGGTTCCAAAAGTAAAGCAATTGAGCGAAGAGGAGGCCGATGTGAACCAGCAAACAAACCACACCGTCGTGGTCGTCGGCGCAACCAGCGACGTCGGCGCCGAGGTCTCGACAAGGTTGAGCAGGGCAGGGCACAGGGTGCGCGGCGTCGCCCGCAGCCTCGGTATCCCGCTCGACGACCAGGCGGCGCTCGACGCCGCCTTCTCTGGCGCCGACAGCGCCTATGTGATGATCCCCTTCGACGTCACGGCGCCTGACCTGCATCGCTTCGAGGACGAGGTCGGGGCGCGGCTGGCATCGTCTATTGCCAAGGCCGGCCTGCGCCGCGTCGTCCTGCTCAGCGGCCTTAACGCCCATCTCAAGAAGGGCACCTCGCTCGGCGCGGCACTGATGGAGGAGCGCCTCGCAGCACTCGGCCTGGAGGAGCTTGCCTATCTGCGCGCCTCCTTCTTCATGGAGAATTTCGTCAAGGGCATGGGTTTCGTGGAACAGGCGGCGTCTGGCGTTTTTGCCGCGCCTTTTCGCGGCGACCTGCCGATGCCGCTGATTTCCGAAAAGGACATTGGCGAGCGCGCCGCCGCGTTGTTGAACACCAAGCATTTTCCCGCCCAGCGCGTCGTCGAATTGCATGGTGGCGGCTACTACACGCTCGAACAGGCCACAATGATCCTGGGCCGGGCGATCGGCAAGGATGTCGCCTATTATAAAACCTCTTTCGCCGATGCGCGGGCCCGCATGGTCGCCAACGGCATATCGCCGAATTTTGCTGATGCGCTCGGCGAAACGGCGGCAAGCTTCAACAAGGGTGAGCGCTGGGCGCTGGAAGCGCCGTCGGTTGAAAACGCCACGCCGACCAGCTTCGAAGCCTGGGCTGAAAACTTCGCCCGCACCCGCAACGCCGTCTGAACCCCGAAAATCCAGACGAGGACAACGACAATGAAACAGCTCATCCTTCAGATGCAGATGTCGGTCGACGGCTTTGTCGGCGCCGACGAGGACCATCGCTGGCAGCTTTGGGAATGGGGCGACGACAGCGCCTGGGACGAGGATCTGAAACAGGACTTCAACGCCGTCTTCAAGACCATCGACACCATCCTGCTGAGCCGCAAGATGGCGCAGGAGGGGTATCTGGCCCATTGGAGCAATGCGGCGAGGAAATATCCGAAGGACCGCTCCTATGCTTTCGCGCAGCGCATCGTCGAGGCACAGAAGGTGGTGGCGAGCGACAAGCTCGAGGCCTCGCGCTGGGAGCGCACGCGGGTCGTCAGCGGCGACCTGCCGGGCGAGGTCGACGCGCTGAAGCGAGGCGACGGCGGCAACATCGCCGTGTTCGGCGGCGCCGGCTTCGCCTCGGCGCTGATCGCCGCCGGCCTGGTCGACGAGTTCCAGCTCTTCATCAATCCGGCGGTGCTGGGCAGCGGCCGCCGCATCTTCGACAAGGGCGGGTTCGGCAGGCTCAAGCTACTCGGCTCGAAGGCCTACGCCAGCGGCATGGTGGTGAGCCGCTATGCGCCGGCGGGATGAGAGACAACCGATATTGCCTGAATCAATCTGGCAGCGCGGCTTCTCAACTGCTTGTTTGGCTGTGCCTTTCCGGGGTCGGCAGGCAACTGCCTCCGCTGACCAGCCGCAGTTGCACGGCCGGCCGGTCGGATCGTGGCCAGTGGTCGTTGCCCACGGCGGCGAACCAGCGGGCTTCGCGCGACGTCAGGCCGATAAGCACCCGGCCGGCATATTCGGCAGGCACGCCATTGCCCGCATCGAACACCGTCCAGCTGCTACCGGGCGGCTCCTGCACCGCGACGAACCTCATGGGGAGACTCCATCTGTGACGATGGCAGCAATATAGCAGGCGCGGTTCGACGTTCCTATGACATGCCTCACATTGGCACACAAAATGCGGTGGATAGCTGGCAGTTCCGACTGGAGCCGCGCCACGTTGCTTCCCCGACTGTGTGCTTGGCAGCTCGGCCTTACTGCCCCGCCTGGTCGGCGTCGGTCAGCGTGCCTAGGAAGGCGACGATGTCGTCGATCTCGGCGTCAGTCAGCGCCGGCTTGCCGCCGGGCTTCTTGCCGTTGAAGGGCGGGTCGGTGTTGAGGTTCGGCCAGTAAGCCTTTGGCAGGTCGTCGAATTTGTCGACCTCCCCGTCGGCCTTCTTGGGATACCAGCGGCCGGGATCCGTGTCGCGGCTGGCGTAGAAGGCCACCGCCTCGCGCAGCGTGTGGAAATAGCCGTTGTGGAAAAAGCTTTTTCGCAGGGCCACGTTGCGCAACGTCGGCGTCTTGAACAGCCCGCAATACTGCGTCCGTCCTTTGAAGTCGGTACGCAGCGGCCCGCACAGGCCGAGGTCGAAATAATCGGGATCGGCGTTGGCGGCGATCGCCGGATTGCGCGGCACGGCGATCGCGATCAGGCCGTAGTCTGTGAATTGCGGCGGCTCGCCGTCATTGGCCGGTTCGCTGAGATGACAGCTCGCGCAATTGCCCTTCGCCTCGTCCTCGAACAGTGCGCGGCCGTGCAACTCCTGCGCGGAGAGCTGCGCCTTGCCGGCGAGGAAGGCGTCGTAGCGGCTGGAATAGGGATAGAAATCGGCGCTGCTTTGCTCGAAGGTGCCGAGCGCTTCCACCGCGGCGTCGAAGGCGTCCCGCGGATGGTCGAAGACATCGGCGCCGAACACGGCCTTGAAGGCATCGGCATAGGGCGCCTTGCGCAGGCTGGCGACCACCTGGGCCTCGTCCTTGTTGCCCATCTCGAAGGACGACAAGAGCGGGATCCTCGCCTGGTCCTTGCCGTGGTCGGCGCGGCCGTCCCAGGTCAGGCCGCCGGTCGGGCCATTGTCGACGCTCTCGTCGCCTTCGTCCTCGGAGTCATAAAAATGCTCGGTGAAGGCAGGCGCCGCCTGCAGGTAGCGCAGCGACGGCACGGCGCGGACGCCGGGCTGGTCGAGCTTCGGTCCGCCCATCTCGACCGGCGCGGCCGACGCTGGCCCGAAGGCATGGTTGGGATCGTGGCAGGACGAGCAGGCCTGTCTGCCCGAGGCCGAAAGCGAAGGGTCGAAAAACATCTGCCGCCCGAGCGCCGTCAGCGCATCGGCGCGGGCAAAGGCTTCCTGGCGCGACATCGGGCCGGGATGGACACCGGAAGGCTCCGCGGTGTTGGCAGGCGCGGTGAAGCCGGCCGTCAAGGCCGCTGCAATGGCGATTGCGTGATTTTTCCGATGTCCCATCGTCCTCGGCGACATCCCTGATTTCTTCGCCCGATTTCTTTCGCGACGTAAGGCCCGATTTCTTTTGCGACGTAAGGATCGAGTGCAACGGATTGATGACCGGCCTTCTCGCTCACGAAACCGTGTTCGGCTGGGGAGCAACTGTCACAAAGGTGACAAGGCGCCCAAGTAGCTGGGCATTGATGTAGTTGCATTGCCGTCCTCCAGCCATTCCCAAGCCACGAGGCATCTCCAATGATCCGGTCCTTTCTTTCCCTTTGCCTCGCCTCAACGGCGCTGGCATCGCTCGTTGCCGTCGCGCAGGCCGCCCCTCCCGGCTACGACAAGATCGACACCGTCGTCGTCATTTACGCGGAGAACCGCAGCTTCGATAATCTCTATGGCGGCTTCCCCGGCGCCAATGGGCTCGCCAATCTTACCGCCGGCCAGGTGCGTCAACTCGACCGCGACGGCACGCAGCTTGCCGAACTGCCGCCGGCCTGGGGCGGGCTGACCGGCAAGGGCGTGACGCCGGCCGTGACCGAAGCCCAGACCGCGCATCTCGCCAATGCCGCGTTCTCGATCGACGACCCCAAGGGTTTCAACGAAGGCCCCAACGTCATAACCCATGATCTCTGGCACCGCTTCTACCAGGAGCAGATGCAGATCGACGCCGGCAAGAACGACAAGTTCGTCGCCTGGGCCGATTCCGGCTCGCTGGTCATGGGCCATTATGACGGCTCGAGCCTGCCGATGTGGGCGGTCGGCAAGAAATACGTGCTCGCCGACAATTTCTTCCAGGGCGCCTTTGGCGGTTCCTTCCTCAACCATATCATGCTCGCCTGCGCCTGCGTGCCTGTCTACCCGCATGCCGACACCGGCCCGGCAAAGGGCCAGATCGCGGCCGTCGAACCCGACGGGGTGACGCTGAAGGTGGCAGACAATTCGCCGGCCTCGGCTCTCGGCGGCGTGCCGAAATTCGTCAATGACGGGGCGATCGCCCCGGACTTCTACGTCGTCAACACCATGCAGCCGCCTTACCAGCCGAGCGCCAACAAGCCGGCCGAGGGCGGCGACAAGGCGCTCGCCGATCCGGCGCAGCCGAGCACGCTGCCGCCGCAGCACGACATCACCATCGGCGATCTGCTCTCGCTCAAGGGGATTTCCTGGGCCTGGTATGGCGGCGCGTGGCAGGCCACGCTCGACGGCAAGAACGCCACGCCCGTGCCGAACTTCCAGTTCCACCACCAGCCCTTCAACTATTTCGCGGCTTACGCGCCGGGCACGGCCGCGCGGGCCGAACACCTCAAGGACGGTGGCCTCGACGGGGTCGAGTTCATCAAGGCGATCGACGACGGCAAGCTGCCGGCCGTCACATTCTACAAGCCGCAGGGCAATCTCAACGAACACGGCGGCTATGCCGACGTGACATCCGGCGACCAGCATCTGGCCGACCTTGTTTCGCATCTGGAGAAGAGCCCGCAATGGCAACATATGCTGGTCGTCGTCACCTATGACGAGAATGGCGGCTTCTGGGATCACGTCGCGCCGCCCAAGGCCGACCGCTGGGGCCCGGGCAACCGCGTCCCCGCCATCATCATCTCGCCCTACGCAAAAATGGGCATGGTCGACCACACGCAGTACGACACGACCTCGATCCTGCGCTTCATCACCAACCGCTACGACCTGCCGGTGCTACCGGGCATCGTCGCCCGCGACAAGGCGCTGCGCAACAACGACCAGCCGCCGATGGGCGATCTGACGGCAGCGCTTGATCTGACGAAGTAGCGTTTCAGACCCGGCTGAAAGTACTTGCCTTGGCTGGGCTTTTTGCCCAGGAAAGTACGATGTCCGACAATAACCTGAGCTTTGTTCCTCTCGATCCTCACTGGCGGCCTGACGAAACAGCGGCAGAAGAGGCGGCGAAGCTGGCTTGGGAATTTTTTCCCCAGGCAGAACAGGTCACGGTCGAAAAAAAAGACGAGGTGACCTTCTTCGACGCAGGCGCGAATACGGAAAGCATTGAATGTGCGTTCTGCGGCAGCGACGTCGCTGATTGGTGGGCTGAGGCAATGGATGGCGCGGCGGCTTCAGGTTTTGAAGATCTCGTTGTCGCGATGCCTTGCTGCGGCAAGGCGTCCTCCCTCAACGACCTCAACTATATCTGGCCGGCAGCGTTCGGCAGTTTTGCGGTATCGGTTTCGAATCCTGGCGTCTCGTCCGTGGCCGACGACAAGCTGCACGCCCTTGAACGTGTGATCGGCTCGCCACTTAGGATGATCTGGCGACGTCTTTGACGCCACGTCGGCAAGCCGCGAATCAGCGTGACCACTGAGGGAAAGAGCCAATGGCTGACCTAAAGCTACGCACCAGAACGGTCGGCGCGCTTGCCGTCCTGCCGCCGGGCGGCCTGCCGGTGGTCACGACCCCGACCGGCGGCACGGTCGATGTCGTGACCCAGGTGAGCGCGCCCGGCTTCAACCCGCTCGACCTGCTCTATGCCTCTTTGGCCGCCTGCATGGTGCTCAGCGCCCGCATCGCCGCCACGCGCCTCGGCGTCGCCGACCGGCTCGGCGAGGTCAGCGCCGATGTCGGTGGCGAGAAGGCCAAGGACGAGCCGTCGCGGGTCGAGACCTTCACCGTCAAATTGGAAATCGCCGGCGACCTCGACGCCGCGACGAAGCAGCGGATCCTGGCGGACGCCGAGGACATCTGCACCGTCTCCAACACGCTGCGCGGCGCGCCGGCGCTTCACGCGACGCTGGGATGAGGGCGATGGCGCATCTGTCTCCCATCAACTACGCCACCGCCCCGGAAGAAATCCGCGACGAGCACGACCGCGAGCTCGCGCTGCGCGGCCGCATGACCAACATGAAGCGCATCCTGCTCCATTCGCCGGCCGCCCACCGCATCTACGCCGAATGGTTCACGCTGCGCGACCTGCTCAGGCCGACGCTCGACGACCGCGCCATCTGGCTGTTCTCGAAGGCGATTTCCGAGATGATGCGCGCGGAGGTTCCGGTAACCTTCTTCCGCCGCGCGTTGATCGACTCAGGCCTCGATCCCGAAGCGATTCAGCCGACCGCGACCGAGGCGCTGCTCATCGCATTCGGCAACACGGTCGCCGCCGATGCCAATGCCGTGTCCGATGAAACCTGGGCCGCGCTCAAGGCGCGCTATGACGAGACGCTGCTGGTCAACCTCACCGCCTTCGCCGGCATCATGGTGGCGACCTGCGTGTTCACCAACGCGGTGAAGGTGGATCTCGATCCGGAGCTGGAGGGATATCGGAGGCGGTGAAGCGCGGCTTCCCCTTCTCCCCTTGTGGGAGAAGGTGGATCGGCGCGCAGCGCCGAGACGGATGAGGGGTGTTCCAGCTTGGCAATAGGCTTGAAATTGCCACCGCCTCATTCCTTCCAACACCCCTCATCCGTCGCCTTCGGCGACACCTTCTCCCACAAGGGGGAGAAGGGGAAGCCGCGCCTACCTCCGCATGAATCGGGTGGCTCCCTTCCGTCGCGCGCCCCATCTTCAGGGTAAGTAAGGAGCCAACCCATGACCGTCCATTCCCTGAACACTAAGCGCGCGAGCCGCTCAGCCGAATCCCGCGTCGCCGCGCAGGACTGGCGCACCCTGGTCTCCGACCTCAACGCCCATGGCTGCGCCGTCATGCCCGGTCTGCTTTCGGCCGAGGAATGCGCCGGCATCGCCGGTCTCTATGCGCATGAGGAGCATTTCCGCAGTCATGTGGTCATGGCCCGCCACGGCTTCGGCAAGGGCGAATATCGCTACTTCAAATACCCACTTCCCGATCTGATCGAGGGTCTGCGCACAGCCCTTTATCCGAGGCTCGCCACGGTCGCCAATGACTGGAACGGGAAGATGGGCGTAGCGCTGCGCTATCCCGCCGAGCACGACGCCTTCCTGAAGCGCTGTCACGACGAAGGCCAGGTGAGGCCGACGCCGCTTCTGCTGCAATACGGCCGCGGCGACTTCAACTGCCTGCACCAGGACCTCTATGGCGCGCTCGCCTTTCCGCTGCAGGTGGCGATCCTGTTGTCCGAGCCCGGCGAGGATTTTACCGGCGGCGAGTTCGTCCTGACCGAACAGCGCCCGCGCATGCAGAGCCGCGCCGAAGTGGTGCCGCTGAGGCGCGGCGACGCGGTGATATTTGCGGTGCACAATCGACCGGTGCAGGGCACGAAGGGCTTCTATCGCGTCAACTTGCGCCACGGCGTGAGCCGTTTGCGGTCGGGGCAGCGGCATACGGTCGGCATCATCTTCCACGACGCGAAGTAAGGCGCGGCGATGGAGCGCTCAATCTCCCCCCTTGTGGGGGAGATGCCCGGTAGGGCAGAGGGGGGCGCGAAGGATCGCGGCGCTCGATTTCGTAAGCACCGACCGCACGCGTATTGGCCGAAGAACACGCAGGAAAAGATGGAAACGTCGGCGGGACAGCGCCCCCTCTGTCCTGCCGGACATCTCCCCCACGAGGGGGGGGATCAGCCGTCGCGTCTGTCTTCGCCAATCTCCAACGCTTCGGCTGCGGCGTTTGCGCTCTTCCCTCCGCCTCCTCATTCGCGTATGCCCCGGGCAAATCCCGCCACGTCAGCGCAGTTGTCCGGACTCCCCTCCATGATCCGTCTCGAAAATATCGGCAAGCAGAACGGCCGACAGATCGTCTTCATCGAAGCCTCGGCCACCTTGCAGAAGGGCGAGAAGGTCGGGCTGGTCGGTCCGAACGGCGCCGGCAAGACGACTTTATTCCGCATGATCATCGGCGAGGAGCAGCCCGACGAGGGCCAGGTCTCGGTCGATCGCGGCGTCACCATCGGCTATTTCAGCCAGGATGTCGGCGATATGGGCGGCTTGAGCGCCGTCGCCGAAGTCATGGAAGGCGCCGGGCCGGTGAGCGCGGTGGCGGCCGAAATGCGTGAGCTCGAGCACGCCATGGGCGATCCCGACCGCGCCGGCGAGATGGATGAGATCATCGAGCGCTACGGCGAGTTGCAGCATCGCTTCGAGGAGCTCGACGGCTATGCGCTGGACGGCCGCGCGCGCGAGGTGCTGGACGGTCTCGGCTTCTCGCAGGAGATGATGGACGGCGACGTTTCGAAACTCTCCGGCGGCTGGAAGATGCGCGTCGCGCTCGCCCGCATCCTGTTGATGCGCCCAGACGCGATGCTGCTCGACGAGCCAAGCAACCATCTCGACCTCGAGAGCCTGATCTGGCTGGAAAAATTCCTGAAAGACTATGACGGCGCGCTGCTGATGACCTCGCACGACCGCGAGTTCATGAACCGCATCGTCAACAAGATCATCGAGATCGACGCCGGCGCGCTCACCTCCTATTCCGGCAACTACGAATTCTACCAGGAGCAGCGCGCGCTGGCCGACAAGCAGTTGCAGGCGCAGTTCGAGCGTCAGCAGGCGATGCTGGCCAAGGAGATCGCCTTCATCGAGCGCTTCAAGGCGCGCGCTTCGCACGCCGCGCAAGTGCAGAGCCGGGTGAAGAAGCTCGACAAGATCGACCGCGTCGAGCCGCCGAAGCGACGCCAGACGGTGAGCTTCGAGTTTCAGCCGGCGCCGCGCTGCGGCGAGGACGTGGCGACGCTGAAGGGCATCCACAAGGCCTATGGCAGCCGCAACATCTATTCAGGCCTCGACTTCCAGATCCGCCGCCGCGAGCGCTGGTGCGTCATGGGCGTCAACGGCGCCGGCAAGTCGACGCTTCTGAAGCTGGTCGCCGGCGCCTCCGAGCCGGACACGGGCACGGTGGCGCGCGGGCCGAGCGTCAAGATGGGCTATTTCGCCCAGCACGCCATGGAACTGCTCGACGGCGAGCGCACGGTCTTCCAGACACTGGAGGATAATTTCCCGCAGGCCGGCCAGGCGCCGCTGCGCGCTCTCGCGGGCTGCTTCGGCTTTTCCGGCGACGAGATCGAGAAGAAGTGCCGCGTGCTCTCTGGTGGCGAGAAGGCCAGGCTGGTGATGGCGCTGATGCTGTTCGATCCGCCCAACCTTCTGGTGCTCGACGAGCCGACCAACCACCTCGACATAACGACCAAGCAGATGCTGATCGAGGCGCTGTCGCAATATGAAGGCACGATGCTCTTCGTATCGCACGACCGCCATTTCCTGGCGGCGCTCTCCAACCGCGTGCTGGAGCTCACGCCAGACGGCGTCCACACCTATGGCGGCGGCTATACCGAATATGTGGCGCGCACCGGCCAGGAAGCGCCGGGGCTGAGGAGCTGACAATCGCTCCGAGGGGCTCCAAGCGCCTCAACCGAACAGTTTGGTCACAAAGTCGCTGAACCAGGCAAGCTGCGCTGCGTGGTGGGCTTCCATCAGCCTGTCCTGTTCGCCTCGGTCCTGTGCGCCGAGCGTCCCGTAAGGCGCGCCTTGCCGCTCCTGCCAGCGCCGAAAGCCGGCCGGGCCCTGCTCGGCGTGGAACTGCAGCGCGTAGGTCGTGTCGCCGATCCGGAACGCCTGGTTGGGGAACGTCTCGCTCGAGGCCAGGTGCACGGCGCCATCCGGCAGGGCGAAGGTATGGAAATGGTTCTGCGGCAGGAAGAGCGGCCGGTCGAGGAAGCCGCCGGCCTCGGCCGTGGGCGTGATCTCGAAATAGCCGAATTCCCTGATGCCGCTCTCCACCGGCCCGACATCCGCGCCCAGATGCCAGGCGATCTGCTGCGCGCCCTGGCAGATGCCGAGCAGCGGCAGGTCGTTCTCCAGGCAATGCTCGATCAGCGCGGCTTCGTCATCGAGGAATGGATGTTTGTCGGTGTCGAAGACATTGAACGGATCACCATAGATCACCGCACCGTCGACACTTTCGAGATCGATCGGTTCGCCCTTGAACGGCATCGCGGTCGTGACCGCATGGCCGTTCGTCGTGAGCGTCGTCTGGACATGATCGTCGCCCGGTTCTTCCGAGTGCCTGACGAGAACAATGCGCTTCATCGGGGGGCTCCTGCCGCTCATTCCGCGGGAATACGATAAAGCTTAGCGAGCTGTCGCGAATGTGCCAGCGTCCACTTCCGACTGGACGCTCTGGCATTGTGGCGTCAACCAATGGCAGCGCTACGGCTCACCCCTTCGCCAACCCGCGATCGATCAGCCGCGCAAGGCGCGCCGAAAAGGCCTTGGCGTCGGCCGGCTTGTCGCCGTCGAGCACACGCGCTTCGTCATAGAGCAGATGCGCGGCGTCTTCCTTGAACGCCTTTTCGTCGTCGCCGAGTTTTGCCAGCGCCGCCACGCGCTCGTGGCGCGGGTTGATCTCGAGGATCGGCTTGGCGGCCTTGTCGAGCCGGCCGGCGGCGTTGAGCAGGCGCTCGAACTGGCGGTCGGGGCCATGCTCCGGCGCGACAAGGCAGACGGCGCTTTCGGTCAGCCGGTCGGAGGCCTTCACCTCCGACACCTCGTCGCCAAGCGTCGTCTTCACGAAAGCCAGGAATGTCGCGATGTCGGATGATGTCTCGGCCTCGGGCTTCGCGGCATCGTCGGGCAGCGGAATATCGGAAAGGTCGGCGCCGCCCTGCGTCACCGACTTGAACGGCTTGCCGTCGAATTCCGGCGCCATCGTCGTCCAGAAACTGTCGACCGGATCGGTGAGCAGCAGCACCTCGATGCCGCGCGCGCGAAAACCTTCAAGCTGCGGTGAGGCTTCGAGCCGTGCGCGGTCGTCACCGGCCATGAAGAAGATCGCTTTCTGGCCTTCCTTCATCGCGGCGACGTAATCGGCAAGACTGCGCCAGCCTTCGCCCGAAGCCGTCGAGCGGAAGCGGGCAAGCTTCAGCAACTGCTCGCGCCGCTCGTAATCCTCATAGAGCCCTTCCTTGAGGACAACGCCGAAATTTTCCCAGATTTTTTCGTAGGCTTCGGCATCGTTGTCGGCGAGCTTTACGAGGTCGCCGAGAATGCGGTTGGTCACGCCCTTGCGGATCGATGCAAGCAGGGGGCTTTCCTGGATCATCTCGCGCGAGACGTTGAGCGGCAGGTCGGCGGAATCGACCAGGCCGCGCACGAAGCGCAGATAACGCGGCAGCACATCGGCATCGTCGGTGATGAAGACGCGCCGCACATAGAGCTTCATGCCACCCTTGCGGTCCTGGTCGAACAGGTCGAACGGACGCGATCCAGGCACGAAGGCAAGCACGCTGTATTCCTGTCGGCCCTCGGCGCGGAAATGGATAGTCGAGGCCGGCTCGTCATACTGGCCGGCAATGCTGCGGTAGAAATCGGTATATTCCTCCGGCTTGATCTCGCTTTTCGGCCGCACCCACAGCGCCGTGCCGTCGGCGACATCGCGCGGCTCCGCGCCAGGCTTCTCGACGAGCGTGATCGGCACCGGCACGTGACCCGACTGCGACTTCGCCATCCCTTCGAGCCGGTAGGGCGTGGTGTAGGAAGAGGCGTCTTCCATCAGATGCAGCACGACGCGCGTGCCGCGCCTGGGTGCCGCCGCGAGCGGCGCCGGCGCGATTTCATAGGTGCCCTTGCCGTCGGACGACCAGCGGAAGGCCTCGTCGCTGCCGGCCTGGCGGCTGATGACGTCGACGCGGTCGGCGACCATGAAGGCCGAGTAGAAACCGACGCCGAACTGGCCGATGAGCTGCGTGTCCTCCGCCGCCTTGCCGGCCTCGACGCGCTCCATGAAGGCGCGCGTGCCTGAGCGCGCGATCGTTCCCAGCGCCTCCGCCATCTCGTCGCGGCTCATGCCGATGCCGTTGTCCTCTACGACAAGCTGCTTGTTGTCCGGATCGGCGGCGATTGTGATGCGCGGTTTTGCGTCGTCGCCCAAAAGCTCGGGCCGGCTCACCGCCTCGAAGCGCAGCTTCTCGCAGGCATCCGCCGCGTTGCAGATCAGCTCGCGCAGGAACACATCGCGGTCCGAATAGACCGAATGCACCATCATGTGCAGCAGTCGCGAGACGTCCGCCTCGAATGTCCTGGTTTCAGCCTGTTTGGTGTCCGTCGTCATTCAAAAATTCCTGCGCTCTGTCCGCCGCGCCAGCACGCGCCGGGTTCTTAATCGGTCAACCATTGCTGCATGTGCTGGAAGCACTGCCCGCGCCGCGGGTGCCGGCGAAGCCATGTCGGGAAGAGAATATCGTGGCGGCGGGCGAAGGCAACCAGGGTCGCCTTGACGTCTCGATCCGTACCGGCAAACCCATGCCGACGAGAATGGTGACAGGCTCTTCAAAGCGGTCGGGTCGCATGGTCCGAAGCTCCTTTCGATTGCGGCGCCATAGGACCGCGGCGAAGACCCTCGGCGAGGGGGTGGCGACACGGATAGGGCAACTGCAAGACGACGCCGCGCGGCTCCGGAAGCTTGATCTCAGGCGCCGAGGCTTGAACCGCTTCGATCGAGTTAGCCTGCGCCATGGATTTGGGCTGGTTCAGTCCCGGCGGCGGCAGCGCCTTGTGGGCCTTGACCAGAGCCTCCAGCCAGGCGGCGACCACAAGCGGCGCCCGCGCGCGACCGTCAAGCCAGCGCGCCACCTCGCTTAGGGGATGATCCAGCTCCTCAGCCAGGTCGGCGGCTTGCCATCTCAGCAACCTCATGCATTCACGCAAACGTCCTGCAAACACGGTCGTCCCCTTTTGGCACGCCGCACCAGTTGCCGTTCCACCGATGCGGCGTAGTTGGCTCGATGACCCAGCCTGCTCAGGCGGGGCCAGCCTCCCGTTCAGCCCTTGGCCGGCGTCGCCGCTGCCGAGACCTGCTGCGCCGCCAGGAACATCAGCGTCGAGGCGGCGGTACGGCGGCTCCAACCGGCGGCTTCGGCCGCGTCCAGCAAACCCGCAAGCATCGGCTGCAAAGCGTTGCGGCACTCCGCCTCATAAGCGAGGAACTCGCTTGGCGCATGTGTCGGCGCCGGGACTGGACCGGTACCGCTCGTCACATCCATGATAACCTCCCATCTGTCGTAGAGCGCCCGCTCCGTTGCCGGGAGCGGGCCGCTGGTCAGGGTCTTAGAAGTCCATGCCGGCGCCGCCGGCGGGCATGGCGGGTGCAGCTTCCTTCTTCGGCTTCTCCGCCACCATCGCCTCGGTGGTGACGAGCAGGCCGGCGATCGAGGCGGCGTCCTGCAGCGCGGTGCGCACCACCTTGGCGGGGTCGATGACGCCTTGGCTGTAAAGATCGCCATATTCGCCGGTCTGGGCATTCCAGCCATAGGCGAAGTCGGTCTTCTCGCGCAGCTTGCCGACGATGATCGAGCCCTCCGCCCCGCTGTTTTCGGCGATCTGGCGTGCCGGAGCCTCGATGGCGTGCCGCACGATGTCGACGCCGTATCTCTGGTCGGGGTTGTCGACGGCCACCGCGTCGAGCGCCTTGGCGGTCCTGAGAAGCGCCACGCCGCCGCCCGGAAGAATGCCTTCCTCGACCGCTGCGCGCGTCGCATGCATGGCATCGTCGACGCGGTCTTTGCGCTCCTTGACCTCGACCTCTGTCGAGCCGCCGACGCGGATCACGGCGACGCCGCCGGCGAGCTTGGCCAGACGTTCCTGCAACTTCTCGCGGTCGTAGTCCGAGGTGGTCTCCTCGATCTGCGCCTTGATCTGCGTGACGCGACCCTGGATATCCTCCTTCTTGCCGGCGCCGTCGACGATGGTGGTGTTCTCCTTCTCGATCACCACCTTCTTGGCGCGGCCGAGCATCTCCAGCGTGACATTCTCAAGTTTGATGCCGAGATCCTCGCTGATAGCGGTACCGCCGGTGAGGATTGCGATGTCTTCCAGCATGGCCTTGCGGCGGTCGCCGAAGCCCGGCGCCTTGACGGCCGCAACCTTCAAGCCGCCGCGCAGCTTGTTGACGACCAGCGTCGCCAGCGCCTCGCCCTCGACATCCTCGGCGATGATCAGCAGCGGCTTGCCGGACTGCACCACGGTCTCCAGCACCGGCAGCAGAGACTGCAGGTTGGACAGCTTCTTCTCATGGATCAGCACATAGGGCTCTTCGAGCTCCACGCGCATCTTGTCCTGGTTGGTGATGAAATACGGGCTGAGATAGCCGCGGTCGAACTGCATGCCTTCGACGACTTCCAGCTCGGTCTCGGCGGTCTTGGCTTCCTCGACGGTGATGACGCCCTCGTTGCCGACCTTCTGCATCGCTTCGGCAAGGAAGCGGCCGATTTCGGCGTCGCCATTGGCCGAGATGGTGCCGACCTGGGCGATCTCGTCATTCCTGGTCACCTTGCGAGCGTTGTTCTTTAGCTCCTGGACAATAGTCTCGACGGCTTTGTCGATGCCGCGCTTCAGGTCCATCGGGTTCATGCCGGCGGCAACCGCCTTCGCTCCCTCCCTGACGATCGTCTGGGCGAGAAGGGTCGCGGTCGTGGTGCCGTCGCCGGCGATGTCGCTGGTCTTCGAAGCGACTTCGCGGACCATCTGCGCGCCCATGTTCTCGAACTTGTCCTCGAGCTCGATCTCCTTGGCGACGGTGACGCCGTCCTTGGTGATGCGCGGGGCGCCGAACGACTTGTCGATGACGACGTTGCGGCCCTTGGGGCCGAGCGTCACCTTCACCGCGTCGGCGAGGATGTTGACGCCGCGCAGCATGCGCTCGCGGGCGTCGGAATGGAATCTCACTTCCTTGGCAGCCATTGGATCACTCCTTCACTAGGCAGCTTTCATTGACTGGATCGAGTTGCGGCCGAGCCGGGTTCAGGCCGCCTTTTCCAACGCGGATGTCTGCTCGATCACACCCATCACGTCGCTTTCCTTCATGATGAGCAGGTCTTCGCCGTTGAGCTTGATCTCGGTGCCCGACCACTTGCCGAACAAGATCCGGTCGCCGACTTTGACGTCAAGGGGGATGAGCTTGCCGCTCTCGTCGCGGGCACCCGGACCGACGGCGATGACTTCGCCTTCCTGTGGTTTTTCCTTGGCCGTGTCGGGAATGATGATGCCGCCGGCCGTCTTCTCCTCGGCCTCGGTGCGGCGGACGAGCAGACGGTCGTGCAATGGACGGAACGTCATATCGTTCTCCTTCTGGACAAACAGATTGTGAGAGGTTCCTCCGCTCCGAACCGGGAAGGATCGGAGCGGAGCCCGCGATCCTTTCGGCATCGCGCATGTGGATTTGGTTTTGTCCATTCGGGTTTCAAGAGGTCGCTGAAAATTTTTTGGCACTCGCCGCGGCCGAGTGCTAGTCGCCTGAAAACATAGGCCTAATTGGAACGCCGGCTGTGCCTTACACTTGAATTTTTCAACGGCAGAACAAAAATGATTTGAACCCTCGCTACCGAGCGACGGCGTTGAACCCGGAACCGCCAAAGGGAGTTTTTTGGAAGACGGAGGACCAAGGTGGGCAGACAGGATCCCTCGCCGATCGCCGCTTCTCTCGACCCCGAAACATCCGGCCTTGCTCTGGACCCGCTGCTGCCGACGGCAAGGCATTTCAGGCATCCCGACGAGGTCTTGAATGACGACACCCGCGACCTTCAGGAAAAGCGGGTGATCCTCTCGTCCTGGGCCTCGGATGCCTGCGCCGTTGAATCCGTCCCGGCGCTGCGCCAGCCGCCGGGAAGCGACCAGCCCGTCTCTTTCGACCAGATCATGGATGCGCTACGCCGGCTCGATGCCGCTGCCGCGCCATCGAAGTGCAAGGGGGCATCGTCGGCACATCTTAGGTCGCCCGGGTGCATGACATCGCACGTCAAGGAGAAGCACTTGCTACGCCTGGCGCAGATGCCGCTGGCGGAACCTCGCGCAAGCGTCTGGAAATCCATGATAACCTTAATTTCTTCCTCCTTTTGGATAGGCTTCCCGCGCGGAAGGTAAAGAGCTACATTAGTCATTCGTTAAGTAATACGGCGGGTGTGAGCGTAAGAGGTATGCCGTTATGAATTTCAAGTCTCTGATCAAGCGGGCCGAAGACGTCGACAAGGAGTTTCAGGAGTTCCAATCGGATCTCGCCGAGGCATTTGACGAGTGTCTTGCTGATGAGGAACAGACCGCCTCACAGGGTGATACCGACTCCGGCGAGGAACCGGCGGCAAGCGGCGAGGATCCGCCGGATCCCGTCCAGCCTGAACCAATGGCCTGGCGACTGTCAGCTCACACCCAGACGCGGCTGGCCGCGCTTGAAGCCGTGGCCGGCCTCTTCCGTGACGGGCAGGGGCATATTGAGGAAATCGGGGCTAAGCTGGCTGAAATCGCCACAGCGCATCAGACGACGCGCGAAGTTCTGAATGTCCTGCATCGCGACGTGTTGCGCGCCAACGAGCTGGAGCTGGCGAATGCCGCTCTGACCGCGGAGCACAAGACCCTCTCGGATCAGCTGCTCGATTCCCTCAGGAAGCAGCGTGAACGCGAAGGCGCTGCCGAGGTTTGGCAGCAGCGCGAGGCGAGCCTTGTTCAGGACCGGGAGTCGCTGCGCGATGCGCTTGCCGCGGTGCGGCTCGAACTTGTCGAAATGGGCAATGAAAGCGCCCGGCGCGAGGCGGAGTTCGGCGAGGTCGCCCAGGCTCTGGCCGCCAAGACCGTCGAGGCCGACAGGCGCGCCAGTGAAAACAAGCTGCTGCGCGAAAAGCAGGTGGGTCTTTCGATCGATCTGGAACAGGCGCTGAAGCGCGAGGAGGAGGCCCGGCACAATTTGGACGAGTTCGCCGCGACCCATGCCAGCGAAACCGCGCATGTCGCCGAATTGCTTGCGCAGCTCGGCAGGCACGAGAAGGAAGAAACCCGGCTGCAGAAGTCGCTGGAGGCAACCCAGGCCAAGCTTGCGGAATTGACCGAGGCAGCCAGCATCGCCGAAAGCGACGGCGCGGCCGAGCTGGCGCGCAGCAACGCGGAGCTGCGCGGTCTGCGTTCCGAGATCCAGGAACTGCAGGCGCGCCTGGAGCAGGCCTCGCATGACAAGAGCGAGGCCGCGACCGAGATGACAAGGCTCAGTACGCAGTTGAACGACGCGTTGATCGAGCGGCAGATCGCCGAGGAAAGGCTGGCCGTGCTGAAGAACGAGAGCGAAATCGACAAGAAGAGCCTTTCCGCGGTCAGCACGAATCTTTCGCAGCTTTCCATGCAGCAGGCATCCGACCAGATCCAGCTCGATATCCAGAAACAGGAATGCGAGGATCTGCGCGCCGAGATTGTGGCGCTCAATGCCCGCATCAAGGAACTGTTGCCTTACGAGCGGCTGCACAGGGTAACCGATGCACGGTTGCGCAAGGACCTCGTTCCCGCAACCAACGGACATGCTGCCAATGGGCTTGCGGTGGAGCCGGCGCGGCCCACGGCGCGCCGTCAACGCAACATGCGCGCCACGGGGAACTGACGCCCGAGTTTCAGGCGAGTCGCCGAACGTCCGGCCGGGCTACTTGCCCGCCATGCCGTCGGCAAGGTCTTGCGCCTGCTTGAGCAGCGCCGGGAAGGAAGGGTCGCCGGGCAGGCGCTGGGCCACGCAGGCGCGGTAATCGGCGTCGCCCTTTTCCCACGCGGCGTTGGCGGGATCGGAAGCCTGCGGGTTGTCCTGGTCCGAGCCCTGATCGGCCTGCTGCGCCTTCTGTGCGGCAGCGTCGGCGGCTGCCCAGAGCGAATCGCACGCCGCGATCTTCGGTACGGCGGGCGAGGCGGGCGCCTCGGCAACCAGCACCCGGTCGCCTTTGACGACCGCCACGACGACATGCTGGTCGTAGATTGGTCCGACATCCTGCGTCCAGCCGCCCAGCCGGGCCACCACCGCGTCGGCGCCGTCGGGCTTCTTCAGCGAAAAGTCGAGCGTGCCGGAGAATGCGGCGTCGCTGCCTATGGCCTGGGTGTAGAAGCTATCCAGCTTCAACGCCCCGCCGATGTCGGTGGGCAGCTTGAAATCCGCTTCCGTCTCGGCGGATTTCGACTTGAGCCAGCGCTCTGTGAGGCCGCGCGTCGAGGCGACGATGCTCGGACCGTCTTCGCTCTGGGCATATCGCAGCCCGTCGAGCATGCCGAAGCCGATATCGGCAGCGTTGAGGCTTTGAAGGTTGATCGTGCCGGTGGTGGGAAAATCCTTGACCGAAAGCGGGCCCAGAATAGTGGCAAGCCGCTGCTGGAGATCTGCGAGCGCCTTCTCGTTCTGGGCATCGATGGTTTCGATTGCCGCGTTGGCGCTTTCCTGCGCGGTGATATCGGTAATCGCCTTGTCGCGCGCCGCGATATAATCGTCCTCCGGCGAGGCGGCGAGTGCCGTGCTGCCCGCCAATGCAATGAGAAGCGTCAAGACCAACCGCATGCTGCAACCCCCGTTCCGCCCAAAACTGTATGGGTGTCTTGCAGGCAAGATTGGGCCAAAAAAAGACTGAGGGCGCCGGCGGAGACGCTGCTAAACAACCCCACAAGGGGGAGATTAGCAGTTCCCGCGTCGCGCCCAATTCACCCCTCTCGCTTCTCCACCTCGGCCTTGCGCAACAGAAATCGCTGGATCTTGCCGCTCGGCGTCTTCGGCAGTTCACTGACGAACTCGACCTCGCGCGGATAGGAATGCGCCGACAGCCGCCTCTTCACATGCTGGGCGAGTTCCTCGGCGAGCGCCTCGCTGCCCTTGAAGGCGGGCGCCAGCACCACGAAGGCCTTGACGATCTCGGTGCGCTGCGGATCGGGCACGCCGACCACCGCGGCCTCGGTGACCGCCGGGTGCTCGATCAGCGCGCTTTCGACATCGAACGGGCCGATGCGGTAGCCGGACGAGGTGATGACATCGTCGGCCCGGCCGATGAAGGAGACCGAGCCGTCCGGCTCGTATTCCACCGTGTCGCCGGTGCGGTAGTAGCCGCCCGCGATCGCCGGCGTCTCCGCCTCGTGGTAGCCGCCGAACCAGCGCAGCGGCGATCTGGCGATATCGACCGCGAGCACGCCGGGCTGGTTGGGGCCGAGCTCGCGGCCCGCCTCGTCCAGCACCACCATGCGGTAGCCCGGCATGGCGAAACCGGCCGAGCCTGCGCGCACCGTGTGCGCCAGCCCGTGATGGTTGTTCACCATCATGCCGTTCTCGGTCTGGCCGTAATGGTCGTGGATCGGCGCGGTGAGATGGGCGTCGAACCAGCGGATCACTTCCGGGTTGAGCGGCTCGCCGGCGCTGCTCACCACGCGCAGCCTGCCTTTGACGCGGGCTGCGGCCTCCGGCCCTTCCGCCATCAGCAGCCGGTAGGCCGTGGGCGAGCCGGCAAGGCTGGTGACGCCCAGACGCTCGATGATGTCGTAGGTACTTTTGGCGTTGAAGGCGCCTTCGTAGAAGGTGGTGGCGATGCCGAGCTGCAACGGCCCGGTGATGGCGTAGTAGAGCCCATAGGCCCAGCCGGGATCGGCGATGTTCCAGAAGATGTCGTCGGACCGAAGCCCGATCGCGTCGCGCATATAGGCGCCGAAGGCAAGCAGCGCGCTGAGCGGCACCGGCACGCCTTTCGGGTGCCCGGTGGTGCCGGAGGTCGACATCATCATGAACAGGTCCGAGCCCTTGCGCATCACCGGCTCGCAGTCGGGAGAGGCGACTGCGAGCGCCGCCCGGAAATCGATGTCGCCTTCCGGAAGGCCATCGCCGGGAGCCAGGATGGTGGCGACGCGCGGCCGGTTCTCCACCTCGTCGAGCTTGCCGCGGTTTGCAGGGTTGGTCACCACCAGCTTCGCCTTGCTGTAGCTCAGGCGGTGCTCGATGGCCTTCGGGCCGAAGGCGGTGAACAGAGGTTGGTAGACCGCGCCGACGCGCCACGCGCCGAGGATCAGCGCTACCAGTTCCGGGATGCGCGGCAGCATGCCGGCCACCGTGTCGCCAGGGCCGACGTCGAGACCCTCGAGCAAGGTGCCGACGCGGCCAGACATGTCGGCCAGATCGTCGAAGGAGTATTCGCGCAGCTCCCCGCCGGCCGAGATCGCGCGCAGCGCCAGCCGGTTCGTGCCGGTATAGCGGCCGCAGCACTCGACATAGGCGTTGATACCGGTGGCCGGATCGCCGTGAAGGCGCGCGATCTCGTCCCCAATGCGGAAGCGCTCGACGGCATCCTCATAGCGCGGCAGCGCTTGCGTCTCGATCATGGCAATCCTCCCTTGGCCACGCCATCTCCCCATAGCGTAGGTTGGACGAGAGATTGCCCGAAAACGCGGCGCCGGTCGATTGCGGCGAAAGTCGAGTGAGATAGGCGGCGGGGGTTGCGCTCAAGCCCTTTCCAATCAGCAAGCTAACGCCCGTTCCGGACCCAGCGTCTGAGCCGCCTACCCACGCTTCCGATAAAGACTGATTGTCGTCTCCTTGCCCACCCCCGCCGGCGTCAGCATGAAATAATCGTAGGTCACGACTTCGCCGCTCGGCCCGACCAGCCCCTTCGACCAGACCGGCGCTTCTTCCACCCGCATCTCGGCCCATTGCCGATCAAACTCCTGGCTGAGCGCCTTGAGCGGATCAAGCACTGCGCGAATGTCGGCAGCCGCCGCGTAGCCGACCGTCGCCGCGCGGAACTGCGCGATGGCGGAGCGCGCCACCGCCTCCCAGTCGGCGAACAGCGCCCGCCAGGCCGGATCGAGGAAGAGCCGCTTGAGCAGGTTGCGCTTCGCCGGATCGTCCGGATCGAACCCGCCGAACAGGACCGAGGCTTCGTCGTTCCAGCCGACGAAATCCCAGGCGCGGTTGAGCGCATAGGCCGGATTGGGCGAGAGCGCCACAAGCAGGTCCGCTATCCATGGATCGGGCGAGGGGTCTCCCGCCCGGGAGGGCTCGGGCAGCCATTCCGGCTTCGCGAGCTTGAACAGATGCTCGCGCTCGACCGGCAAGAGCTTCAGCACGTCGGCCAGCGCGTTGAGTACCTGCGCAGAGGGGTTGGCCTCGCGCCCCTGTTCCAGCCAGGTGTACCAGGTGGCGCTGATGCCAGCGAGCAGCGCGACCTCCTCGCGCAGCAGGCCCGAGGCGCGCCGCCGCGTGCCGGTGCTGATGCCGTGCCGTGCCGGCTCGATCCGCTCGCGCATGGCGCGAAGGAAACGGCCGAGTTCCTTGCGTCTGGCGGCCACAGCCGTCCGTTCCAGCATGTCCGCTGCCTCGAAAGGAGTAGCGGCGCTACCAGTAGTGCCGCTCATCTTGTACCACCTGACTACCAGTATAAATGGGATGGCGCATCAGACAACACACCGGCTGCGCGGCGCAACCGAGCTGCCAGGGATTCGAAAATGAACGCGCTGAAAAAGATCAGGAATATCGACTACACCGTCATCTTCGCCCGCGACATGCAACGCATGCGGCGCTTCTACGAGGACGTGATGGGCTTTCCCGTCCATTCGAGCCTCGGCGAGGGCTGGACCGCCTATCAGGTCGGCTCCTGCCTTTTGGCGCTGACCAAGCGCGGCGTCATGTTCAATGACGCGCCGACGCCCCAAGGGGCGCTCTCCGCGCAACTCGCCTTCCGTGTGGCGCCAGCCGAGGTAGACCAATGCGCCGAGGCGCTGCGCGCGCAGGGCGTCGCCATCGAGATGGAACCGACCGACCAGCCTTGGGGCCATCGCACGCTGTTCATCCGTGACCCCGACGGCAATGTTCTGGAGATCTATGCGGATATTTAGGGGCCGCCATCCTCCTGCGGATTGCCGCCAGGCTTGGCCTCGCCGGCGCCACACTGTACATTGGTCGGGTGAATGCAGGGAGGGGGAGGCGCGAGCATGCGGCCTGATTGGCATCTCTGCCATTTGAGGATTTGGGCTTTCGTTGCCGTGATGGCGCTTTGGCCCAACGCGGCGCCGGCCGACGCCATCACGCCCGAACGGATCGCGGTCGCCCTGTCAAAGCTCGAGGCGCTTGCGCAGGGTGCTGTCGCGGACGGCGCCGTGCCCGGCCTCGCCATCGCGGTCGTTCACGACGACGAGGTTATCTTCCTGAAGGGTTTCGGCCATCGCGAGGCCGGGAAGCCGGAAGCCGTCGACGCCGACACCGTGTTCCAGATCGCCTCCCTGTCCAAGCCGGTCTCCGCCACGGTCGTGGCGGCGCTGGTCAGCGATCGCGTCGTGTCCTGGGACTCGAAGGTCGCCGACCTCGATCCGGGCTTCAGGCTCGCCGATCCCTATCCGACCAGCGAGCTTACCATCCGCGATCTGTTCGCGCATCGCAGCGGGCTTCCGGGCACCGCCGGAGATGACCTCGAGGACATAGGCTACGACCGCGCCACCATCCTGCGTCGCCTGCGCTTCGTGCCACCATTGTCGAGCTTTCGCGCCGGATATTCGTACAGTAATTTCGGGCTGACCGAAGGCGCTGTCGCCGCAGCCAGATCGGCGGGCAAGTCCTGGGAGGAGGTCGCCGAGGAGAAGCTTTACCGTCCGCTTGGCATGGTCTCGACCAGCTCCCGCAATGCCGATTTCGTCAAGCGAGCCGATCGCGCGGCGCTCCATGTCAGGGTCGACGGCGCCTGGGCCGCGAAGATCAAGCGCGATCCGGATGCGCAGGCGCCTGCCGGCGGCGTCAGTTCCACCGCGCGCGATCTCGCGCAATGGCTGCGCCTGCTGCTGGGCAACGGCGTTTATGCCGGCAAGACGCTGATTGCCGCCGACGCCTTGGACCAGACGCATGTTCCGCTGATGACGCGGGGCAAGAATCCCGTTTCCGGTGGCGACTCCTTCTACGGTCTCGGCTGGAATGTCGAATTCGGCCGACACGGCCTGAGCTGGGGCCATGCGGGCGCCTTCAGCGTCGGCGCGCGCAGCCTGGTGACGATTTTCCCGAAGGAGAAGCTCGGCATCGTCATTCTTGCCAACGCCTTCCCGACAGGCGTGCCGGAGGGGCTGTCCGACAGCTTCGCCGATCTGGTCTTCGAAGGCAAAGTCGAGAAGGACTGGATCGAGGCGTGGAACGCGATCTATTCCGGCATGTTCGGCCCGGCGGTCGAGGCGGCCAAGGCCAGATTTGCCGCACCGTCGTCTCCGGTCCGGCCGGCCGGGCGGATCGGTGCCTACACGGGCCGCTATGCCAATGACTTCATTGGCGACGCGGTCGTGTCGGGCGCGGGGGACGGCCTTGTCCTCAAGGTAGGCCCGTCAGGTGCCCGGTCTTATTCCTTGACGCACTACGATGGCGACCTGTTCCTGACCTATCCCGACGCCGAGACGCCGGAAAGGCCGACGGGCGTGAGCTTCGTCGTTGGCCCCGATGGAAAGGCGTCGGCAATGACCATCGAATTCCTCGACGACAATCATCTCGGCACACTGCGGCGCGTCGCGGACTAGCTAAAGCAGCGGGCTCAGGATGCCTGTCCGTAGCGGAGCAGCTTGAAACAATCGCTGCCACCCGACATCGACTGCGCCAACACCGGTTTCGCGCGGTCGATCCATTCCTGCTGCGATTTGGCGTCGGCTTCGATCGCATCGATCGGTGGGAGGGTGACGAAACCTCGCCCCTTGCTGAAGAGCCAGCACGCGCGGGCGAGGAATCGCCTGCTGCGCTGGCGCAATAGGTCGGCGTCATAGAGGATGTCGAGCACCTCGTGCTTGATCTTCTGTTCCTTGTCGGGCTTGGCGACCGCCGCCTCGGCCGGTTCGTTGCCGATCGCGTCATGCAGGTCCTTGTAGTCGAGGCCGAGCTGGGTCGTGGCGTATTTGATCTCGTTCTCGTCGCGCACGATGTTGAACCACAGCGTCGGATCGAGCTCGTTGACGACAAAAGTGGCTTCGAGGTCGCGCGACAGGTTCAGGATGTCGAAGTCTTGAACATCGACGTCACGTTCGACCAGCAGGATCTTTTCGACCTGCTTGCCGAGCTCCGCTCCCTTGGCAGTGATTGCGGCGTTGCTTCCGCCGTGTTCGGGACTGACATAAGCGCCGCCCTCATCCAGCACCTCGTCGAACTCTCCGAGCGTTTCGATGACGGGGGCGCCACGGGCAATACGTGCCGCCAGCTTGGCGAGAACCTGCTGAAGCTCGGTCTCGCGTTTGCGCTGGTCCTGATAGTTCTGCTGGAAGAAGAAGATGAACAGGGAAATGCCGATGCCGATCAGGATCACGCCCAGCTGGGAAAAGACGTTGCGGTAATATTCCAGCAGCTTTTCGCGATGGCGTTTGTCGTCGCGCACGCTGTGCGCCACATGAAGATTGACGATCAGCGAAAGGATCAGCAGCCCGGCGCCGACCACGATGAGCCCGCCGATGAGAAGATAGCCATGGCCTGCGCTGAAATCCATTTGTCTCGCCCCCGGACAACACAGACTAATACCATTCCGCCGAAACAACTATCCGAGGATAGAGAGCGAGAAGCCGCATCTGCCGCTCTGCGGCAACGGTGGCGGTTGACCTGGCCGCCCATCCAGCCGATATCCCGCGCAAAATCGTCCCGGGACCCTCGATGACCGCAGACCTCAAACAACCAGCCGCCGCTCGCCATCCCGACACCACCTGGCAAGCCGAAATCCGCGCCGGCGTGCGCCATGTCCGCGACCTTGCCCCGCTGCCGCTCTCGCCGGCCGAGCGCGCCGCCGCGCAGGAGGCCGCGGCCGCCCACAAGGTGCGCGTGCCCAAGCCCTATCTCGACCTGATCGACTGGAGCGACCCCAACGACCCGATCCGCGCCCAGGTGATCCCGTCGCCGCAAGAACTCGTCGCGGCCGAGGGTGAGCTCGACGACCCGATCGGCGATCACGCCTTCAGCCCGGTCCCCAGGCTGACGCATCGCCATGCCGACCGCGTGCTTCTGTTCCCAACCTATCGATGCGCGGTCTATTGCCGCTTCTGCTTCCGCAAGGAATCGCTGACGTCGATCGGCCGCGGCTATACGCGCGAAGCGCTGGAGCCGGCGCTGGCCTACATCGCCGGGCACCCGGAAATCCGCGAGGTGATCCTGACCGGCGGCGATCCGCTGTCGCTGCCCGACAAGGCGCTGACAGAAATCCGCGCCCGGCTGGAGGCGATCCCGCATCTGCGGCTGCTGCGCGTCCACACCCGCGTGCCGGTGGCGCTGCCGTCGCGCATCACGCCCGGCCTGGTCGAAGCGCTGCATGGCCGGCTGATGGTAACGGTGGTCACCCACTTCAACCACCCGCGAGAACTTACAGAAGCGGCCGAAGCGGCTTGCCTCACGATGCGGCAGGCGGGTTTCGTGCTCCTCAACCAGAGCGTTCTCCTGAAGGGCGTCAACGACAATGTCGAGGTGCTGGAGGAGCTCTGCCGCGAGCTGATGTATCGTCTCGGCGTGAAACCCTATTACCTCCACCATGGCGATCTCGCGCGCGGCATGGCGCACCGCCGCACCACGATTGCCGAAGGCCAGGCGCTGGTCGCGGAACTGCGCCGGCGCCTCTCCGGCATCTGCAATCCGACCTATGTGATCGACCTGCCCGACGGCGGCGGCAAGGTGCCGCTGGCGGCGAGCCATATCGAGGGCCGCGACGGCCAGACGTGGCGTATTCGCGGGCAGGACGGGACGGTGCGGGAGTATCGCGAGGTGGTCGCCTAATTCCTTTCCTTCCCTCATTTCAAGGGGGCGAGGAACTCCCATCCCGCTCGCCGCATTCTATGAGCGGGGGCTTAAAGGAGCGCAGCGTGAAGGCATTGTTGGGAATCGTCGGCGGCTTCGTGCTGACCCTGGCCGTGTTTGCCTCAGGGCTCGCCTTCGCCACCTGGCTGCTGGCCGCCAAGCCGGTGCGCCAGGCGACCCCGGCGATCGGCGTCTCCGAGCTGTGGACCAAGGACGCCCAGCCGGTCGATCCGAAAAAGCAGGAACTTGAACGCATCCCCGCCCGGCAGGCCACTGGCGCGCCGGCCAAGGCGGACGAAACGGCCAAGGCGGACACCGGCACGCAGACCACGGCACTTGCGACGCCACCTCCCGCACCGCCGCGCCAATTGCAGCCGTTGCCCGATGTCTCCCAGCTAGGCCAACCCGAGCCCGATGCCAATGCCGCCCAGCCTTCGCGGCAAGCGCCGGTCCAGCAACAGCAGGCGCAATTGCCCGCCGCTCATCTCGAATGGTGCGCCAACCGCTATCGCAGCTACCGCCCAGAGGAAAACAGCTACCGCTCCTACAGCGGCGAACTGCGCCCCTGCGTCTCGCCCTATTTCGATCCGGGCGGCGCGGCCTCGACCGACACGCGCCCGAATGAGCAGGCCGATCAAGGCGAGGTCACCGACGACCAGGCCGAGATGGAAGGCTACGCAGTGACACGGGATGGCTACGCGACCACCTATGGTGGCCCGCCGGAAGAGGTTTCACCCGACGAGCAGGTCCCCAGGGATCGGCTTTTGGGCCGGCAGTTTTCCGGCGACCATGTCGACTACTGCTTCAGCCGCTACCAGTCCTACCGGCCTGAGGATAACACCTACCAGCCCTATGACGGCGGCCCGCGCCGGCAGTGCGAATAGGTCGGCGCTTTCCTCGCTCTATCCTTGGCGTTTGCGATTTGCGAAACCGCCGGCGAGAGCCTCCCTCTCCTTGTCAGTATGCCGGCAGGCAGGTGAGGGGCATCGCCGTCCTTCGAAAGCTTGCGCTTGGTGCGCAGCCGCCAAGGTTTGCGCGCCCCTCATCCGCCCTCGGGCATCTTCTCCCCGTGAACGCCGTGAACGGGGGTGTCGCGCTAGTTCAGCACCCTCCCATCTATCTCCTCGACGCTCCGTGTGCCGGTGAGCGCCATGGTGACAGACAACTCGTTGCGCAGGATGTCGATCGCTGTCGCCACGCCCGCTTCGCCGCCGGCGCCGAGGCCATAGACATAGGCGCGCCCGACCAGGCACGCGCGGGCGCCAAGGGCCAGCGCCCGCATCACATCCTGGCCCGAGCGCACGCCGCCGTCGAACAGCACCTCGACTTCGGAGCCAACCGCCTCTGCGATCCTCGGCAGCATCGAGATGGTCGAGGGCGCGCCGTCGAGCTGCCGACCGCCATGGTTGGACACCACGATGGCGTCGGCGCCTGCCTTGTTGGCTGAGCGCGCGTCGTCGACATTGAGGATGCCCTTGATGATCAGCTTGCCCGGCCAGAGGCTCCTGATCCATTCGACGTCGCGCCAGCCCAGCGTCGCGTCGAACTGATGCGACACCCAGTCCGCCACTGCCGCGACGCTGTCCTCGCCCTTCACATGGCCGGCAAGGTTGCCGAAGGTCCAGCGTCTTGCAGTCAGCATGCGAGCAGCCCAGCCCGGCCGGCTGGCAAGGTCAAGGATCGTGCGCGGCTTCAGCTGCGGCGGCACCGAAAGCCCGTTCCTGACGTCGGCGTGGCGCTGCCCCAGCACCTGCAGGTCGACGGTTAGCACCAGCGCGCTGCAGCGGGCAGCGATGGCGCGCTCGATAAGCGAGCGCACGAAGCCGCGGTCCTTCATAACATAGAGCTGAAACCAGAACGGTTTGCCGACCGCCTCGGCGACATCCTCGATCGAGCAGATCGACATCGTGCTCATCGTGTAGGGAATGCCCGCGGCTCTGGCCGCCCGGCAGGCGAGGATTTCCCCGTCGGCCCATTGCATGCCGCCGAGCCCGATCGGCGCGAGCGCTACCGGCAGAGACACGGTCTCGCCGAGGATCGTGGTTGCCGTGTCGCGCTGCGAGACGTCGACCAAGACACGCTGGCGAAGCGTGATGTGCTCGAGATCGGTGCGGTTGGCGCGCAGCGTCTGCTCGGCATAGGAGCCGGCCTCGGCATAGTCGAAAAAGACGCGCGGCACCCGGCGTCGCGCCGCCCTGCGCAGATCCTCGATGCAGGTCATGTTCGCCATGAGCTTTGGCGCGGTCGCCGTTGTTCCAATGCTGTCCGGCAACGTCACGATGCCTGTCGGGATATCGAGCACCGTGGGGACTACTCTTTCCATCGTCGTCCTCCCATCGATATTAGCTGATGCTGATCATTGGACGCCGCGTGCCCGCTGATGTAAATTCACTAGCGAGTATACTTTCATCGGCGACGGCAGCGCCCCATGCCCAGAGCGTCCGGCCAGACAAGGCCCGTGATATTGCAGGCGGCCTACAAGCTGTTTCGCCGCCGAGGCTTCTTCCGTGTCGGCATGGACGAGATCGCCGATGCTGCTGGCGTTACCAAGCGCACGCTCTACTATCATTTCGACAGCAAGGACGCACTGCTGACCGCCGTGCTTGCCTCGCAGCACGAACGCACCTTCGCCGACTTCCAGAACTACGGCATCGACCTGTCGGGCGGCGTGGCCGAGCTGATCGACAAGCTGTTCGGCGGTCTGGTCAAATGGTCGTCCAAGCCGCGCTGGGCGGGCTCCGGCTTCACCCGCCTGGCCATCGAACTGGCCGACCTGTCGGGCCATCCGGCGCGCTCGATCGCGCGCCAGCACAAGGCTCTGATGGAGCAGCATCTTGAAACGCTGCTTGCGCAGGCGAATGTACCGGCGCCCAAGGCGCGGGCTCGCGAGCTTTCCCTGCTGATCGAGGGCGCCATGGTGATGATCCTGATCCATGGCGACCGCAGCTACTGCAGCGCCGCGGCGGATGCGGCGAAGCGGCTGGTGGCTGTCGGAGATTGCTCGCCCCGGTAACTTCGTCGGGACGAAGAACCCAGGTCCTGCGGCGCCCCGCCACACTCGCGCACCGCGATCCGAACCGCTCTACGGCTGCAGCCGGCCGGGCCGTCCGCGGCCGAGCGCGCCGTCGGCGCGCGCTTGCAGGTAGGCATAGATCTCGTCCACATAGGGCGCGAAGTTAGGGTCGCCGGCAAAGCCTTTCATCACCGAACCGCTACCGGCCTGGCCGTTCAGCACGGCGCGCCGGAAGGCGTCGACGTCAGGCAAGCGGCTGACGAGCGACGGCGCGAATGTCGAGCCCACGCCGTCCGGCCCGTGGCAGCGGTCGCAGCCCGCATGATAGCGCCGGAAACCGTCATAGGTCCGCGCATCGACCTTGCCGTCCACGACCCGGTAGAATTTGCCGGGAGCGGCGGCATCCTGCGCCGACGCGCCGGCGCTGGCCACCAGACCCAGGACGGCGCAGCACAGCATTTTGCCGCAGGCCAACATTCGAGATAAGCCGAAGCCTCCCCAACGCGGCGCCTTCTCCGGACCAGCCCGATCACGGCGCGGTGGCCGATACCGTCGTCGGTTGGGCGCTGTCCAGGGTCAGGTCGTTCTCCAAGGCGGTTGCCGGAACGAAGATCGGGTCGCTGACCAGCAGCGCCTTACCGTCCCGCACTATTTCGAAATCGATGGATGGCTGGCCGAGGGCCTGAGGCACGGAGATCATCATCCGTTGGCCCGCCGCGAGCGTGGAGACGATCCGCACCGGCTGCTGCTCGGCCCCGGAAGCCATGGTCGCGACGACCCGGTAGCCGTCCGGCTCGACCGTGTAGTAGACGGCGCCGCTGAAGCTGCCGAGCTGGATGCTGTGGCCGTTCGCCGGCGCCAGTTCCGATGCCGCAGCGCTACCCGTCGCGGTGAGTAGGGCAAATGCAAATGCGCTAATATATCTGGTCATCGCTATCCCTCCTTCGGTTCGGCGATCTCCTGAACAGGAAGCCCCCCGTCCATGAGCGTCGCCTGATGCTACGCGCGGCGGCCTGCGTGCGCATCGGTACGATCACCCATATTTCGGCTGCCGCACTCCCATTTTCGCAAGGATCAGGGCGCGGCGGTGGCGAGCAGCCACGGCTCGCCTCGCAGCCTGAGCAGCACTTCCATCCGGTTGGCGGCGTTGAACTTGCCGAGCACGGCCGAAACCTGGTGCTCGACCGTGCGCGGCGATCGCGACAGGGTGCGGGCGACCTCCTTGTTGCTCTTGCCCTCCGCGATCAGGGCGAGCACCTGCTGCTCGTGCTGGGTCAGGCCGAGCGGGTGCTGGCGGGCGGCCGTGTAAGGGCCCCGGCGCATCTTCGGCAGCCGGTCGGCGATGCCCAGGCGTTGCGCCAGCTTGCGCGCCAGCATCGCGGCGGGACGCGCCTCGAGCGCCTCCAGACTTGTCACCGCGTCCGCCAACGCCGTCGCGGCATCGCCGCCGCGCACCTGCATCAGCGCGAGCGCCGCCTCGTAGGGAAGGCCCAGGCGCTCCCATTCCTTGGCCGCCGCCAACGGATCGCCGCCAAGCTCGACCGCGCGCCGCCACGGAATCCGTGTCGTCGGCGCCGGCAGCGGCTGCTCCATCGCGCATCGCCGCCACCAGACGGCAAGCTCGCCGAGGTCGGAAGGGCGGAAGTTGGCGAGGTCCATCGCGGCCAGCGCCGTCAGCTGCTCATGGCCGGCCGCGCGGTCCCCGGCAAGCCAGGCGGCCTCGGTCAGCGCCATGCGGACAGGCACGATGCGTTGCAGCTCGCCGGTCGGCAGTCCCTCCTCCAGCGCCTGCTGCAAGAGGGCAGGGCCGCCGGGCTCGCCCAGCCGCACGCGCACCCTGCCAAGCACGGTCAGCGCCGGCAGGTGCATGACCACGGGCAGGCGCTCCAGTTTCATCACGCCCTGCGCTATTGTCTCAGCGTCGCGAAAGCGGCCCTGTTCCATGCGCAGCTGCGCCTGCCGGCCAAGCAGATACTGCGCCGGCGAATCGAGGTCGTTCCTGGCGGCGAACACGATGCCGTCGGAGAGCAGCCGCTCGGCAAGCGCGAAGTCCTTGGAGACCACCGCATATTCGGCATAGTTGGTGTAAGCCCGCGCCGCATGGTCGTGGAACCCGTGCTCGAGCGCGAGCGCCAGGCTTTCTTCCATCCTTTCGCGGCCGCCCGGACGGTCGTCGAACAGAAGTGCCGTGCCGACATTGTTGAGCGCATGCACGCGCGTTTCGACTTCGCCCAGCTGGTCGGCGAGCGTGATGGCGCGCAGGCCCCACTCGATAGCCTCATCGAACCGATAGTGCAGCATATGCAGCTGCGAGCGCGTGCTGTAGGCCATCGCCAGTTCCGGCCCGGGCGGCAGGCTTTCCACCTCGCGCACCGCCTCGTTGGCGAAGTGCTCCGCCAGATCGCCCTCGCCGCGGCGCCAGTGCAGCCTCGAAAGGCTGCGCAGATTGAGACTGACCTTGTCGGGGCGCCCGAGCTCGCGCCAGAACTGGATGGCGCGATGCACCGCCTCGATGATCGTATCATAGACGTGAAGCGCCAGCCCGGCCTCGCAAGCCCAGGATTCGTGAAGCTGGGCGGCCTCGGCCGGCGGCGCATCGGCAACGTATCTGAGCGCCGTCGCCAAATGCGCTGCGGCTTCACGATGCGCGCCGAGATGCGCGGCCTGCGCCGCGGCCTGCGGCGCGAGTTCCAGAACACGCGCTCCGTTGTCGGCAGCGGCGGCGTGGTGCACCCGGCGTGCAAGCTGGGCGCTTGCCTGGGCCGCCGGGAGCCTTGCCATCGCCGCCTCCACCTTGGCATGAAGCGACCGCTGAAGACTGGGCGACAGTCGCTCGAGCGTCGCCTGCCTGGCAAGCTCGTGGCGGAAGGTGAGCGACCCCTGAGCGTCCCGCCGCAGCAATCCGCGGGCCACGCAACGGTCGGCGAGCGCGTCCGCCTTGGCGCCGAGAAGGGCGCGGATCAGCCATGGCTCCACGCTGCCGGGCTCGATGCTCATCATCTCCAGCACCTCGCGCTCGCCGCCCGTCAGGCGCGATAGCCGCGACCACACCGCGTCGCGGATGGAATCGGGAACATGTCCGGGCTCCGCCTCGCTGCTCGCCAGAAGCTCGGAGACGAAGAAGGGGTTGCCCCCTGTGATCTGGTAGAGGTCGGCGCCGGCGCGGCTCGACTGTTCGGCCAGTGTCGTGACCGCCTGGGGCGAAAGCGGCTTAAGCGATATGCGGGTCAGCGATGCCGCCGGCAGGTCGCCCCTTATGTGCGTGAGCGGATGGTCGGCGACCAGTTCGTCGCTGCGCGCGCTGAGCACCAGCATGGCGCGAAGCACGGAGATGCGGCGGCCGAGATATCTGATGAGATCGAGCGTCGCGTTATCCGCCCAATGGACGTCCTCGAAAACGAGCACGGTTGTTCCCCCGGCATGCTGAAGCGCGTTCAGCAGCGCGGGAAACAGCCGCTCTTGCGCGGCCCCCTGGTCGAGCAACGACGCGACCTCGGGGTCGAGCGCCCGCGCCATGTCCTGCAGGGGGCCGAGCGGACGCGGCGTGAACAGCGCCTCGCACCAGCCCCACAGCACCCGGCAGCCGGCGCCCCCCCGCCCGGCGAATTCCTGCAGCAGGGAAGTCTTGCCTATGCCCGCCTCGCCTTCGAGCAGCACGATACCGCCGCGGCCATCGACGGCGCTGGCCGCGGTCGCCAACAAGGTTTTAAGCGGACCCTCTCGCTCGAGCAGCATCGGGAGCATCCCTTTGCCTGACGCATGCCGGCCAAGAATGCCGCTGTTTCGGCATGCTTAAAAACAAGACCCTGAAGCGCGCCGCAAAAAGCTGTTCCAACGCGCCGCCTTGAAGCTGCGAGTGTACCTCAACACAGGCTGACTTACATTAGGATTACGTGAAATAAGACCCAATCCCCGGCCGCGATGGCCGCTCTTTTCGGTTACCGGCATCACGAACAGGCTTGTGGACGACCGGCTCGGAAACCAGGGCGTGTAACGGTGGGCGCGAAAGGGCCGGCGAAGCGACCTTGAAGCCGCGTGCGAAACCAATCGAATACAACCTGAAACCAAATGGAAACACACCAGCGCCACAACCGGCATGCCTGCGAAACGACCGGGCGTGATGCTCGCGCAGGCTTACAAATGCGGAGGAGCGCCGATGACACCCGACCAGATCAAGCTTGTGCAGGAGAGTTTTCGCGAGGTCGTCCCGATTAGGGAAACGGCCGCCGCCTTGTTCTACGAGAAGCTGTTTGCCATCGACGGCAGCCTCAAGGCACTGTTTCGCGAAACCGACATGAAAAAGCAGGGCGCCAAGCTGATGGCGGCCCTGGGCTTCGTGGTGCACGGGCTGTCGCGCGCCGAAACCATCGTGCCCGCCATCCAGGATCTCGCCAGGCGCCATGTCGGCTACGGCGTCGAGGAGCATCACTATCCGACCGTCGGCCAGGCGCTGATCGACACGCTCGAGGCGGGCCTCGGCGAGGCTTTCACGCCTCAGGTGCGCGAAGCCTGGACAGAGGCCTACAACCTGCTCGCCGGCGTGATGATCGCGGCGGCGCGGGAAGTGCAATTGGCGGCTTGATAAGAGGCGGTGACGGGGGAACCCTAGCTAGACCAGCGCCGCGTTCTGTCGCGCCCCCTCTGTCCTGCCGGAGATCCCCCTCAAGGGGGAGATCGGCAGTTCCGGCGCAGCAAAGCCTTGGAGTCATCCGCCTGGCAGGATCACCTGTGGGCGTCATCCCGCCGTTTGACGTCCTGGATGTTCAGTTCGACAACCAGCTTTTCGGCGCGGCGTGTCTTGATGCCGACCATGACCTTCCGCTCGACCTCGGCAGGCTGGCCGGTGAAGATGTCGAAGACGGTCCAGCTGTTTGGCCTATCCATCCGGAGCGCGTAGCGGTTTGCCATGCTCATATTCCTTTCGTTGGCGCGCCTCGGCGACGAGTGCCGGTCGCTTCAGGCCTTCACCATCGAGGTGGTACCGGGTGACGTGAGCGACGCGCCGGATGACGTGGCTGTTTGGCTGAGCGGATTTCAAGGGGTGCTTCTTCCCGTGTCGGCAAGCGCGACGATGCCTGTTCTTATAGACGGCCTGACAGGCGATAGATAGGAGTGCCGAAATGAACAACCGGATGCCGCAAAATATCTGGTCGAATAATTGCGAGACTCGGAAAATATCAGTGGGGATGGAAAGAATTTCCGTTCGTTTTAAGGGCTCAAAGCCAGGCTTTTTATTTAACCAAGAAAAATAAAGCGACGTCGCTGCCTTGTCCGCAGCGCAATTGGGGTGCATATATAAAATTCGTTGATTTGGTCGAGGTGGCTTTCGTCACAGTGAAGCCTCGCCATCCGCCTCCGAATTTTCGATAGCGAATGCACTGCGCCGCTCCGGCGCGGCAGCTCGCTTCATTCGAACCCTGAAATGATGCCGGCGCTGACCACGGATGTACTGGCAGCATCGGACATTGTTTCGGCGGTTCGGCTGGAATTGGAGCGGAAGGCGCAGCGCGCGTTTCCGCGGAAAGCCGCAAGTGACCACTCGCACCACGCCGACCGTCATTCGCTTCAATGCGGCGTTTATGCTGCCGGGCTTCGATGCGCCGCAGCCGCCCGGCGAGTATCGCGTCGATCTCGACGAGGAACCCCTCGAAGGAGCTTCGCGCACCGCATGGCGCCGCGTGGCCGCCTTCATTCACCTGCCGGCGATCTCCGCGAAGGGGTTCACGCGGCAAATGGTACCGATCGAACCGGCCACGCTCGAGGCCGCGCTCGTCGAGGACCGGAGACAACCATGACAACCCTCCTGCGACGCAACACACGCCCCATCCAGCACGGGGCCCCGGCACGTCTTTTCGACATCGGACAAGCGGTCCGGCTGAAGGGCGGTGTTGGCGTCGGTCCGAAGTCCGACGAGATCTATCGTGTCACCGGCACACTGCCGCCGAAGGGAACCTCGCCGCAATATCGCATCCGCAGCGAGGGCGAACCGCATGAGCGCGTGGTGACCGAAGACAGTTTGGAACGCGCCGGCACGTCTGCATCGGACAACGGCATTGCCCTCATCGAAAGGACGTTCGGACATGGCCAAGGGACAGAAACGCTCGAGCCGCGAGATCCGCAAGCCGAAGCAGGCAAAGGTTCCGGTCAAGCCTGAGAGCCAGTTCGGCAGCCAGATCAAGGGCGCCGTCGGCAATGTTCAGGCCAAGGGCAAGGGCTGACTGCGCGCGGCGGCCCCGGTGAAGGTCGTGATCGAATTCTATCGCACGCGCATCGCCGACGACGCGCATGCCGTCATCGGTCGTGAGACGGCGCTGGCGACCGACCTCGATGATGCAATCGCGATTGCGCGGCTTCTGGCGAGGACGCTGAATATGCCGCAATGGCCGGATGCCGTCACAATCTCGGAAGCCGACGGCGCATCGCTCTACTCGGAGATCATTGCCGCGCAGCAAGGCGAGGAAGGACAGCATGAATAGAACCATCGCCAATGGCGAAACCGAGTGGGCTCACAACGCCGAATTCGACGGTTTGCAGCATAATGGCGTGTCGGGCCACGGCTTCAGGGATCGCCAATATGGCCGCCGGGTCGAAGCCGACCATTCCTGGACTGTCTACCATGTCTTCACCGGAATTCCGGCGCATGTCGACGGCGCCCAGCTGGTTGGCCTTACCCGCATGCAGGCGACAAAGAGCATGCTGGATCTCAACCGCCGCAATGCCGAGGACCGCAAGGCGTGGGCCGGAGCCATGTCGGCGCCTGGACACCCTGAAATGCAGGGGAGGCGCTCATGACGCTCGCTTTTCCAAATCCCAGCCGCAGCTTCGATGAAACGCGCAACGCCGTCTGTTTCATCGGCCATGACGGTATGTTCCAGGTCCGCTTCTTCGTCGAGGTGGAGGCGCTGGGGACATTTGAACGCCGTAGTGAAGGCAAGGAAACTGCCGAGATCGCATATCTTTCGGCATTCGACGCCTTGCGCGCTTCCATCCAGAACGCCGCCCGCAAGGCATATGTACCCGGGCGCCGGGACGCCTACACATTGACCCCCGCCAATTTCCGATAGGCGGGAAGCTCGAAGGAACAGGCATGCAGGCAAGCGATGCGGCAGCTCAAAGCTGCCATTTTACGTGAAAGGATAATGCCAATGCGCTCCATGAAAACCCCCGAGGCCGCGCCCATCGCGATCGAGCTGGCGGCCATACCCTCAAGCATCATGTCGGCGCGGCTGACGATCAGGAAGGACGAGGCGGCAAGGCGCAAGCTCGCGGACACCGACGGCGCAGTGCGGCGGGCACGCCAGGTCGCGGAACGCAACCGCCTGATTTGACATTCGGGCGGGTTGACGCGGCGCCGGTCTTTCCTGACCCCGCTTGCCCGGATACAAGCTTACCATGGCCCAAGCAGGAGAAGCGCTATGGCGATGAAGCCCAACTATCGATTCGAGCGCAACAAGCGCGACCAGGCGAAAGCCGCAAAGAAGGAGGCGAAGCTCGCGGCCAAGGAGGTGAAAGACAAGACAGTGGAGCAGGAAGACGAGCGGGAGCCGAATACTGACAACGGCTGATGCCGCGTCAGGCCAGCCTTGGGACTGCGATGACAGAGCGAGAGTCCGACCACTTCGAGATCGACGTCGAATGCCCGCGGTGTCATCACCAGGCCAGGACGCTCGTGGGCTGGATTCGCACGCACACCCAGATGGAGTGCGAAAATTGCGGCGACATCATCGATATTGAAAGCAGGAATTTCAGGTCGCGTGACAAACCTTGATGCGTGTCGCCCAGAAGCGCGCAGCGGTTCTGGGACAACGACCTGCATCCAAACAAAGATTAAGCGCGTCGCCTGAATCCGTCTGGACGCGGCGCGCTTTAGGGCGTCACCAGAATGGCGGCCTCGCGGGCGGCAACGATGAATGCCTTGCGCGCGAACGAGGGTGGCCGGCGCCCGCTACTCGTATCGGAACATGCCTGAATGGCCGCACGGTGCTTTTCGCTGCGCTTGCCGCGCCATCTCTTGAGCAGGAAGTCCAGGCAGGCGGCCGCATCGCCGATTGCCTCTTGCCCGCCGCTGGCCGGATCGGCGACAATTATCACCGGCTGGTCGAATTTTTCATTTGCCATCACCGGGCTTAGGCTGGCGCGCGCAACATAGCAAGCGCTGTTCTTGGCGGATCCGTCGGACGGCAATGTCGATCGGATCGTTCGGGCGTACGAATACGCTGGCCAGAAGGTCCCCCGCGGGCCGCCTTCCGCGTCGATGCAAGACGACAGCGAAGCTTCCGGACAGCCCGACCGGCAGCAAGAAATCAGGCCGGACTGTCCTCGCCGCACCAGCGAGTTTTCATTGTGCGCCGATGATTCCCTTCTGGCCAGCGGAACCATTGATAAGCGCGGCGCCGGTGGGGACCAAGGGGAACCGGCTGGAGGGCTCGATCACCGATCTGCAACGCAACTCGGCTGCGACACTACTAGCCGTCCTAGCCACGGTCTGCAGCAGCCCTAACTCGTCCAGATCGAGCACCCAACCTTCTGCCCTGTCGCCGGATCCCGCACCACCTTCGCAAACACCTGCCGTAGCCCGACTCTGTTGACCTTGACTTCGTTGCTCGCGAGATAGGCCGGGTCGCCGACTTCCCAATGGTAGCGGGTGTTTGCCGGCGCGCGCTTCCAGGTGAATTTCGAAGCGTAGGCCAACTGGCCCGGCGTGGTGTCGACGAACTGGCAGTCGATGGTCGCCGGTGTCATTCCCTTCGCCGCCATGGCGTCGACTGCCTTGTTGGCGTCCTCGGTCGTCAGCCACTGGTCTTTGCCCTGGTATGCGATGCTGCCCGTCTGGTCCCTGCCGCTCATCATGCATCCGCCAAGAAGCAGCAGCGCGCCGATTGCCGCGCCTGCCTTGCTTGCCTGCCGACCGAGTGCCAGTTTGGTATCAGTTTGATTCATGCGCATGCCTCGTCCCCTTTGCCCTGGAGAATGGAAGTATCCAGGCAGGATGGTGCCTGCGCGGCCCGCCTTCGTATATTAGGAATTTCACATGGCCGGCCGATTGGGCCCCGGTCTTCGATGGATCGCGGCCGGCGGGAGGCTGTGTGGCCACCCCGCCACAGAACTTGGCCGCGCCACTTCCTTAACGGCCCGCACCCCCGAAATTAACCTTTTGTTAACCATTGCCCCGGCACCCTTTAACCATTGAGTAAGGATTCGCCTGACCGTGACCTTCGCCGCCCCTTTGCAGAACAAATCCATCCGCTTTCGCGCCCGCTCCTTTGTCGCTTTCACGTTGACGCCGGAGGCGCCGATTGCCGACTGGCTGGAGGGGCTGGACCACTGGATCGCCAATTCTCCCGGCTATTTCAACGGCCGCCCGGTGGTGCTGGATCTCAACACCTTGCAGCCGGGGCCGGAGGAGATCGCGGCGCTTGTCGGCGTGCTTGGCTCACGCGGCATCCGCGTCTATGCCGTCGAGCTCGAAGGCGCCGAGCTCGGGCCTGAACTGCCGCCGCTGCTTGCCGGCGCCAAGGAGGCGACCGCCGAGGGCCTGCTGGGCAGGGCCGCGCGCCAGGCGAGGGCGGAGGAATTGGAAGCCGCCGCACAGGAGCGGGCGCAGGCTGGCGAGGAAGCGGCGCCGGCGCAAGTTTCCCAGGTAGACAGGTTTGCCCGGATAGACGGGGTTCCCCAGATTGAGTTGTCCAGCGACGAGCCGGTCGATCCCGAATTGGCAAGACTCGAAGCGGTGCGGATCGAGCCGGCGCAAGCCGAGGCGCTCCCCGGACAGGGCGCCGACACGGTGCGGCATGAACCTTCGGCCGGCACGCTGATGATCAAGGCGCCGATCCGCTCGGGGCAGTCGGTCTTCCATCCGCAAGGCGACGTCATCGTGCTGGGCTCGGTCGCGTCCGGTTCGGAAATCGTCGCCGGCGGCTCGATCCATGTCTATGGCACGCTGCGCGGACGCGCGATCGCCGGCTCGGAAGGCAATATTTCGGCGCGCATCTTCTGCCGCAAGAACGAGGCCGAGCTGCTCGCCGTCGACGGATGGTACACGACGGCCGAGGAGATGGAGGGCGTGTCGCGCGGCAAGGCCGTGCAGGCCTTCCTCGACAACGATGCGCTGTGCGTGGTGCCGCTCGGCTGAGTTTTCTGGCCGCAAGCTTCGGACCGGTTTCGCGTGCGAGGTTCGGTGTATGTCGCCCAAAAGTGTGTAGCGGTTTTGGGAGAACGACATGCGCCAAAACAAGAATGAAAGAGTCCCGCCGTGCGGTGCACGGCCAGAGAACAAAAACCGCCAATGGAGGCTGGATATATGGGCAAGGTAGTCGTGGTCACTTCGGGCAAGGGGGGCGTCGGCAAGACGACCTCGACGGCCGCGCTCGGCGCCGCCGTGGCCAAGACCGGCAAGAAGGTGGCGCTGGTCGATTTCGACGTCGGCCTGCGCAACCTCGACCTCATCATGGGCGCCGAGCGCCGCGTGGTGTTCGACCTCGTCAACGTCATCCAGGGCACGGCGAAACTCTCGCAGGCGCTGATCCGCGACAAACGGCTGGAAACGCTTTATCTGCTGCCGGCCTCGCAGACGCGCGACAAGGATGCGCTGACCGAGGAGGGCGTGGCCGAAGTCATCGCAAGGCTGCGCTCGGTGTTCGACTACGTCTTCTGCGACAGCCCGGCCGGCATCGAGCGCGGCGCCCAGCTGGCCATGCGCTTCGCCGACGAGGCGGTCATCGTCACTAACCCGGAAGTGTCGTCGGTGCGCGACTCCGACCGCATCATCGGCCTGCTCGACGCCCGAACCATGAAGGCGGAGCAGGGCGAGGTGGTGCAAAAACACGTGCTGGTGACGCGCTATGACGCGGCGCGCGCCTCGCGCGGCGAGATGCTGTCGATCGACGATGTGCTGGAGATACTCTCGACGCCGCTGCTCGGTATCATCCCGGAAAGCCAGGACGTGCTGAGGGCCTCCAATCTCGGCGCGCCCGTCACGCTCTCGGAACCGCTGAATTCCGCCGCCAAGGCCTATCTTGAAGCGGCAAGACGCCTGGAAGGCGAAGACCTGCCGGTGGTCATCCCCTTCGAACGCAAGGGCTTCCTCGACCGGCTGCTCGGAAGGAGGGCCGCATGAGCATCCTCGATCTCTTCAAGCGGCGCACCAGCGCGCCGGTGGCGCGCGAGCGGCTGCAGCTGCTGCTCGCCTATGAGCGCCAGAGCCGCGGCCAGCCCGATCTCGTCTCGATCCTGCGCGAGGAGATCATGGCGGTCATTGCCAGGCATGTGCAGATCGACCAGGACTACCTCCAGGTCTCGATGGACCGCGGCGCGACCATGTCGACGCTGGAGATCGACATCCAGATCCCCAACAAGAGCGCTGCGCCGCTGGCCATGACGGGGTGAGCTTTACCCTCCCCCGTGTGGGGAGGGTCGCTGCGAAGCAGCGGGGAGGGGGCTGTGCCGGCCCCCACCTTCGGTCCGACCTCCCTACAAGGTAGGGCGCCGGCGCCGCTCCTGCAGCCTCGGAGATTGGCGAAATCGGCTGAGCGCAATCTCACTTCGGATGATACAACTCATCCATGCTGCGCGCTGCCAGCTCGGCGAACGGCGCCTGCTTCTTCACCCGTCCATGATCGAGGATCACCAGGTCGTCGCAGAACGAGATCGTCGAGTGGTGGTGGCTGATGACGATCGTCGTGCGGCGGCCGGCGCGCGACTTCAGCGTTTCCACGATCGCCGCTTCCGAAAGCCCGTCCACCGCGTTGGTGGCCTCGTCGAGGATCAGTATGTCGGGATCGCGAAGCAGGGCGCGGGCGAGCGCGATACGCTGCCTTTGTCCGGCCGACAGGTTGACGCCGCGATAGCCGACGACGGTTTCATAAGCTTGCGGCAGGCATTCGATGAATTCATGCGCCTCGGCGAGCTCGGCGGCGCGCCGCGCCTCTTGCACGCTCGCCGTGTCCTTGCCGTAGATTATGTTGTCGAGGATGGTGCCGTCCACCAGCTCCAGCTCCTGGCTGGCCAAGGCAATGTGCGCCCGCCATGCGACCGGGTCGATCTCGCCGAGCGCCGTGCCGTCGACGAGGATCTGGCCCCCGTCCGGCTCGACAAAGCGGCAGAGCAGGTTGACGATGGTCGTCTTGCCGGCGCCGGAACGGCCGATCAGCGCCGTCGAGCGGCCGCTTCGGATGTCGAAGCTCGCGGCGTGCAGCACCGCCGCTCGCTGTTCTTCGTTTGCATAGCTGAAGCTCACGCCCTCGAAGGCGATTTTTTTGCTCAAGGCGGCGAACGGCCTGCTGCCTTGCGGCGCCGCTGGCTTGCCCTCGGGGTCGAGCAGCCAGGTCACCTCTTCCAGCGAGCCGGAAAGCCCTTGCAACTGGCTCCAAGTCATCTGCAGCGCCCGCACATGCGGCTGCAGCCGGTAAAGCAGGATCAGGAAGGCGGCGACCAACGGAAAGCTCAAGCCCGCGAGCCAGGCGCCAATCACCACCGTCAGGAACAGCATGGCGTGCAGCACCTCCGTCAACGGTCCCAGCGCGCCCTGGCGGTTGGAAAGCTGGAAGGCTGCCCGGCGCACGCCGTCCGACGCCGCCTCGAATGCCGCCTTCTCGCGCGCCTCCTGCCCGAAGATGCGGATCAGGCGGCCGGCATGAACGAGGTGAAGCATCCGTGAGGCGAGGGCGCTGTTGCGCGCCGCGACGCTGCGGCTAGGCTTCCGCAGATGCGCCGACAGCGCCATATGCGCCATCTGCACCAGCGCCAGCCCGAGCATCACCAGCAGCGTCATCTGCCAGGAGAGCAGCATCAGGAAGGCGAGCAGGATGAGCGCCGCCGAGGCGCTGACGATCGAGCCCAGCATCGCCTGGATGGCGTCGGAGGCGCGCCAGGATTCGCTGGAGATGATGTTGAGCAACCGCCCGGGGCTTTCCTTGAGGAAGAAAGGGTAGCCGACGCTGAGCAGCCGCTCGGCGAGCGCGCCGCGGATCGCCTGGCTGGCCTTGCCGTAGATATGGGCGGTGAGCACCGAATTGGCGAAGGCGAGCAGGTTCTTGAGCAGGATCGAACCAAGGATCGCGGCCGCAATCGCGATCAGCCGCTCGCGCTCGCCAAGCCCCGCGCCGACCTTCTGCAACAGGGCCGAGAAGCCCGCCATGCCGGCGGTGTCGCCATGCCCCATGATGATGCCGAGCAGTGGGATGATCAGCCCGATACCGAAACCTTCGAGCGCAGCACTTGCAAGCCCAAGCACGACGACGATCGGCAGCAGGCCGAACTGCCGCCGGTGGAGCGCATGGCGTAGCATCGATAGCGTCGGGCGCCCGCTCATCGCACGCCGGCCTCCGCCCTGGCGTCGGTGGCCTCCTTGCTCGGCCGTGCCTGCCGCTGCGACCGTCCGGTGAGCACGAGCGCCATGAATTTCGCCGCGCCCGCGAGGTTCATGGCAACGATCGGCCAGTGCGACAGGCTGAGCTCCTGGTCGAAGCGCTGGCCGCCGACGAGTTCGCGCGTGGCCGCCCGGACCGCCCAGTAGAAATGGCGCAGCAGCCACGGCGCGCGGCGCAAATGCTTCAGGCAGAGCGCGCCGTTGCCGAAATGATAGTCGCGGTGCAGCCGGTCGATCGCCACGCGGTCGCGCCGGCCATGATGGTGGAAGATCGTCATGTCGGGCACGTATTCCACCGCCATGCCGGCAAGCATCGCCCGCACCAGATAGTCGGTGTCCTCGGCCGAGCGCAGCGCCCCGCCGGCGCCGAAGCGCTCGTCGAAGGGGCCGATGCGGGCGGCGACCTCTCGGTGCATGGTCATGTTGCAGCCTAGCACGAAGCCACCGGGATGGACGGCCGGCGTCAGCCGCTCGCGCTTGTCGCAGCGCTTGACGGTGAAGGGCAGGTCGCGCGCGTCGCCGATGTCGACGCGGCCGCCGCGGATCAGCCATCTCTCGCCGCTCGCATAATGCCGCTCGAGGTCGACGAGATAGCCGCGGTCGAGCCTGCAGTCGTCGTCGACGAACACCAGCACCCGCCCGCGCGCCTGCGCCAGCCCGGCATTGCGCGCCGCCGCCAGTCCGCGCCGCGGCTCGCAGATTGCGGTCAGCACGATGTCGGAGGTAGCAGCGGTCACCGACAGGTACTCGGCCGTGCCATCGCGCGAGCCATTGTCGACCACCACCAGCTCGGCCGCGAAGGCCGGATGCGCCCGGCAGGCGGCGCGGATCGAATCGATGCAGGCCTCCAGCACGGCGAGGCGGTCGCGTGTGCAGACGATGAAGGAGACCTGCGGCCGCTGTCTGGGCCAGGGAGGGACGGGCAGGGCCGGGCGAAGGTGCTGCAGCAACGGACGGCGCTCGGCGTTCATGCAGCCCCCATCCTGTAAGGCGCGAGCACTGGCGCCGCTGGCGTGGATTTGAAGCGGTAGGCGACCCAATCCGCGCGTTTGCCCGCCCACATCGAGGCCTGGCTCAGCCAGGGCGCCCAGGCGCCGGGGCCGAGCGCGTATTTCTCGCGCCGTCGTATCGCGTTCCATTTCCCCGTCAGCGTCAGCAATTCATGCGCCAGCGCTGGCCGCTCCTCGTCGTTGACCAGCTGGTAGAGGAAATAGAACAGGTTCAGCGCGCCGGCCTCGAAGCTCGGCCGCGCAGGATCAGGCAATGCGGCGATCCGCGCCTCCAGCGCGCGGATGAAGGCGGCCGCCCGGCGCACGGTCTCGAAGGAGACGCGATCGCCGATGGCGCGCAGGTCCTCGCAGTCCTGCGCCAACCCGAGGCGCGCGAGGTTCTCGCCGACAATCTTGAGATGCGTGCGCCGCATCTCCTTGCCGTGCCGGCTGGTCACGCTGCCGGGATGGACGCGGTAGACCAGCAGGCTTTCCGGCATCAGCGCCGCCGGATAGCGCTCGGCGAGCCGCCGGAAGAGGTCGAAATCCTCGGCATGCCGGTAAGCGCCGTCGTAATGGAGATCGGCCTCGTCGATGATCCTGCGGTTGTAGACCACCGTCGGGTGCATGAAGATGGTGAAGAACTTCGACAGCACGGGAAGGCTGAGACGGAACACCGGATCGAGCCGGCCCTTGGCGACGCGGCCGTGCAGCAGCGTATCCACGAGCGCGCCGCAGAAGCCGAGCTCCGGCCGCGCGGCAAACAGCGCCGCCTGCCGCGACAGCCGCCAGGGATAGGCGAAGTCGTCGGCATCCATGCGCGCGACGAGCTCGCCCCGCGCGATCGCCAGTCCCTCGTTGAGGCTGGCGACGAGGCCGCGGTTTTCCCGTGAGATGATGGATATGCGGCTGTCGTCCCGGCGGCAGCGTTCGAGGATCTCCAGCGACTTGTCGGTCGATCCGTCGTCGATCGCGATGACCTCGATCCGGCGGTAGTCCTGCTGCAGGATCGACTGCATAGCAGCGGCCACATAGGGCTCGGCATTGTAGACCGGCAAGAGCACGGAGATGAGGGGCGCGGCTGTCATGGTCGGCTGCGGTCCGTCGGCCGCAGATCGAGCGCCGGTGCCGCGCCAAACCGGCGGGCCTCGCTCGCGCCGCGTGGGCGCGAGGGCGCGACATAGGGAAAATAGCGCTTGAGGCCGTTGAGCGGCTTCTCGAAAAACACCCAGGAGAGCGAGGCGACCACCAGCGTGGCGGCGCCCGCGACGAGGAACCGCCCCGGCCCCTGTTCCGAGACGTTGACCGGGATCCATGACTGCGCCCTGACCGCACAGGCCAGAAGGATCGAATGATAGAGGTAGACGCCATAGCTAATGCGGCCAAGCCCCATCAGCGGGGGGAGTTCGGCCAACCTGCCCAGCGTGCCGCCGAGGCCATTGGAGAACGCGGCGACGATTGCCAGCATCGGTACCAGCGGCAGCACCTGCACCAGCGCCCAGCGCGGCCATTCCCAGGCCGAATTCACCGACCCCGGATCGGACCAGACGACGAACAGGAACATCGCCGCCAGGGCCGGCCAGACAAGCCGCATCCATTGCGGCGCGTCTACGCCCCTGGCGCGGCGGACGGCAAGCAGGGCGCCGCAACCAAGCGCATCCATCGAAGCCGGCGGCAGCAGGTCCCGGGCGAGCGCCGGGTTGGCGGTGATCGGCCAGTAGAACCGATAGGCGAGCGAGAAGGCGATGACGCCAATGGTGATCGCCTCGATGCGCCGGCGCGGCGCCAGAAGCACGATCAGCGGCCAGGCGAGGTAGAACTGCTCCTCGATGCTGAGGCTCCAGAATTGGCAGAGCAGCCAGGGCGTCCAGTCGTCGTGCAGCGCATACCAGAAATTCGACAGGTAGAGCGCATGCCAGGCGAACGAGGCCCTGGATTGTTCCGAGGCGAGCCACACGAGTCCCAGCACCGCGAAGTAGGGCGGGAATATCCGGATCATGCGCCTGGCATAGAAGGAGCGCAGCGCCGGCCCGGCCTCGAATTGGGCGGCGTCACGCGCCTCCAGCAAAAGCCGGGTGATCAGGAAGCCGGAGAGCACGAAGAACAGCCTGACCCCGAGATGGCCGACGAAGGACGAGCCGCCGGGCGCGAAGAAATGCGAGTAGAGCACCAGCGTCACGGCAATGGCCCGCAGCGAATCAAGCTGGATGTCGCGCGTCTTGGCCATCAGTGGCTTCCGCGGGCCGCATGTCTCCCGTTATGCGAAGGAGGGATGACACAAGGCCCTGCCGGCAAGCGTCGCCTGCCGCACCCGAAATGCTGATCGTCGGCAGCGGTCAGCGCAATGCCCATTGTCACGTGTATGACGGAATCCTCCACTATGCCTGTCGCGAACGATTGTCGCCGCGATGTTGCGGCGCAACACACAATGCTTTCACGATTGAAACAAAATCGTGATCATTGCGCGGAACGTTATGAATTCCCTCGAATTTTTTAGGAGATGCCCCTGTGGTCCTAAAGTATATAGGACTTTAGTCCCGAGAGTGTGGGTAATTATTAGTGAAGTATGTTAAAGTAATATCTGCAACCAACGATAGAGTATTGAGGATAACGTCGGCGCGCTGAGGTTTGTACTCAAAGAAATTGCGAACTTTTGGCTAAAATCGCTTTAAGTTCAAGGTGTTGTGCGCTGCGGCAGCGACCTTGCCGCAGTGCAATGTATTCCTTCGGTGGGTTCCGGCGGCGTCTGCGGCGCAACCATCCCTTGTCCCAGCCGACCGTCTCTCGCTGCCTCACGACAGGTGCCGTGCCTCGCAGTAAGCCCTATCGATCCCGTCGCGCCAGGACGGGATAAGGGAGAAGAATGCATGTCCTCGCCGGCCGTCAGTTCAGTTCCTGCTGTGGGCGCCTTACCCGTCCTCGGCCTGCTCGGCGCGATCCTGTCGGTGCAGGTCGGCGCCGCCTTTGCCAAGGGCCTTTTCCCGGTGCTGGGGTCGGAAGGCACGACGATGCTGAGGCTCGCCATCGGCGCGCTGATGCTTGCGGTGGTGCTCAGGCCATGGAAGGTGCTGCCCTCGCGGAAAAGCCTGCCCTGGCTTGCCGCCTATGGCATCACCGTCTGCGCCATGAACATGCTCTTCTATGCCGCGCTCCAGCGCATTCCGCTCGGCATCTGCGTGGCGCTTGAATTCACCGGGCCGCTGTTCGTCGCCATGCTCGGCTCCAGGCGCCTGCTCGACCTCGTCTGGGTGGCGCTGGCCGTCGCCGGCATCGTGCTGCTCTCGCCTTTTGCCGACGCCAGCCGAGGGCTCGATCCGCTGGGCGTGGCGCTGGCGCTCGCTGCGGGCGCCTGTTGGGGGCTCTACATCATCTTCGCCCAGAAGGCCGGCGCCGAGCTCGGCGTGCGCACCTCCGCCTATGGCATGGCGATCGCCGCGGTATTGGCGCTGCCTTTCGGCTTCAGCGCGGCCGAGCCCTATCTCGCCGACCCGCACATCATGGCGGGCGCCGCCGTTGTCGGCCTGTTCTCCAGCGCGCTGCCCTTCTATCTGGAAATGCTGGTGCTGGCCCGCATGCCGGCCAAGGTCTACGGCATGCTGGTGTGCCTGGAGCCGGCGGGCGGCGCATTGACCGGCTTCCTGTTCCTGCATGAGAAGCTCAACCTGCCGCAATGCGCCGGCATCGCCGCCGTCATTGCCGCCGCCTTCGGCACGGCGGTCGTGGCGCGGCGCCCGCTGCCTTCGCCGGCCTGACTCCTCTGAAGCTGGTCGTGCGCCAGCGCCCCGCTGCCCGTCTAAAGGGTTGCCCGGCCTGGAAAAATCGATCCGCGCGGGGCCACGTCCAGCTACATCCGCTGGTTGAAATAAGACTTAGGTCCTAGAAAGATGTCGCAATAAGTCCGAGTGGACAAGACAAGGGTCGTGGGCCACTTCCTTATGATGAGCGGATTGGGGATGCTTATGCTGCGACATTGCCGGTGGGGTAGTTCGGCCGACGGGCTGAAGGGCTGGCATGGGGAGAGCGGAATGCGCGCATCGCGCAGGGGCTGCAGGCTGGCCTTGCAAGCGCTGACTGCGTTGGCGCTTGTTGTCGCGCCTTTCAGTCTCTCCATCGATGGTCCCGTCGTGGCCAAGGCCTATGCCGGCAAAGGCGGCAATGGTGGTGGCAACGGCGGCGGCAATGGTGGTGGAAACGGCGGCGGCAATGGCGGGAGCGGGGGCAACAGCGGTAATAGCGGCGGTAATAGCGGAAGCAACGGCAACAGCGGCGGCGACAACGGAAACGGGAACAGCAGCGGCGACAAAGGGAACAGCGGCAAGAACAATAGCGCCAGCGCGACAAGCACCGCGGACGTCGATAGTCATTTGAACGCCCTTACCGGCGACAAGGTCGAGGCCACTCGCAACAGAATCCAGGTCACGCACCGCAACGGAATGAAGGAGCAGATCGAGAACGGCCGGTTCAGGATGGAAGACAAATACGGACGCACCATCGTCGACCGCAAGGCCACCATGGCCGATCTCAATCGCCTGAAGAGTTTGTGAGACGCAGTTTGTGAGAGCGAGGTTTTATCGGGATTAGATCTTAAGGGACCGAAGGTCAGCGCTGCAAAATCAGGTTGCCACCTTTTGCTTCGTCTCCGCGGTCCTGATCGTCTTTCGATAAAACTTGGCTACTCACCTTACCCCCGCCTCCGTGCGGGGGTAATTTTTTCAATGCATGTCGCCCAAAAGTGCGCAGCGGTTTTGGGAGAACGACTTTGCATCAGAACTAGGGCTTAAAGCACGTCGCCTGAATCGGTTTCGACGCGATACGCTTTAAGCCCCGGCCGCGGCTTGCCGGTTGCGACGTTGGTCAGCCATGACGGTGGAAATGGTCCGACTGGCCGGGGCATGGGTCGTGGGCCGCTTTCGTCGCTCTGTCGGAATGTGAATCCTTGCCCCGTTGAAATGCCCGGTTCCGCCTTGCTTGTGCCGCGAGCGGAACTTCGGCCCATGCCGAGGTGGAACCGGTAGGAAAAGCACGGAATGCCCCAACCCGCTTGCAAAAGGCTAGCCCACCTCACGCTGCACGTCGCTGCCGCGCTGGCGCTTGTCGTCGCGCCCGGTCTTTTGGGGCCGGACAACGTGACCAAGCTCGTATCCGCCGCCTATGCCGGCAATGGCAACGGTGGCAATGGCGGCAATGGCAGTGGCGGCAATTCGGGTTCCGCCGGCGGGTCGAATTCGGGCTCGGCCAGCGGCTCGAATTCCGGCAATAGCGGCAACAGCAACGCCGGCGGCGGCAACCCCAATGCCGGCCCGGGCAACAACAGCGGCAAGGGCAAGACCAATCCCGCTGGCAAGAACAGCTTCAGCAACGCGGCGACCGGCGACACGCTGTCTATCGATGGCGACAAGATCACCGTCATCCATAGCAACGGCATGAAGGAGCAAGTCCAAAACGGCCGCTTCGAGATGACGGACGCGCAAGGCCGCACCATCATCGACCGCCAGGCGACGCAGGAGGACGTCTCGCGCCTGCTGAACTTATGAGGGCCTGGAGGAGCTACCCCTTTTTCGGCGCCCTCGCGCGTCACCCCCGTCCCTTGAGGCGGGTGATTTGTTGTAGGCAATAGGCAATAGGCAATAGGCAATAGGCAATAGGTGGTTTCTCTACTGCCTACTGCCTATTCCCTGCTGCCTAAAACACCTAATTCCTCTCCCTCGCCTCATGCATCAGCAGCGCCGCCTCGGTGCGGTTGCGCACGTTGAGCTTGGCGAGCACCCTGGTCATGTGATGCTTGACCGTCTTTTCCTGCAGCGACAGCCGGGCGGCGACCTCCTTGTTGCTCAGCCCTTCCCCGACCAGTTTCAGGATTTCGGCCTCGCGGGTGGTGAGTTGGGCGAGCGGATCGGGCTTGCTGCCGGTCGGCTGCAGAAGATCGGAAAGCAGCCTGGCCGAGAGGCTCGGCGACACATAGCTCTGGCCGTTGGCGACATCGCGCAGGATCTCGGCCAGCGCCTTGGAGCCGACGCCCTTCAGCACATAGCCGCGTGCGCCCGCCTTCAGCGCGTGGGCGACGTCGGCGTTGGTCTCCGACACCGTCAGCATGACGACCTTCTGGTCGGGCACCGCTGAAAGGATGCCGCCGAGCGCGTTGAGGCCGCCGCCCGGCATGCTGATGTCGAGCAGGAGAATATCGGGCGTGCTGGCGCGCACCAGTCTTTCGGCGTCCTCGGCGCTGGCGCCTTCGCCAACAAGTTCGAAGCCGCCTATCTCGCCGAGGCTGCGCGCCACGCCCTCGCGAAACAGTGGGTGGTCGTCGACTATTGCGATGCGGATGGATGTGCTCACGGTTGCTCCTCGACAGACAAGGTGATTACCAGTCTGGTTCCTCCGGGGCCGGTCAGCGTTTCGAACTGCCCCCCGATGCTTTCGATACGTTCCCTGAGGCCCGCAAGCCCAAGGCCTTCGCTTCGCGCCGGATCGAAACCGGGGCCGGTATCCAGCACCTCGACCAGGAGCTTGCCGCCCTTCGTCGTGGCTCTGACCTGCTGGCCCTTGCCCTTGCCGTGACGGAAGGCGTTGTTCAGGCCTTCCTGCACGAAGCGATAGATGCTGATCTTTTCCGAGGTGCCGAGTTCCGGCAAGCGCTCGGGTAGCGTTAGCAACACATTGGTGGTGGTGCGGCGCTCATGCTCGGCTACCGCCAGCCGCAAAATATCGGCAATGGCCTGCGCCTCGATCTGCGGCAGCACCAGCCCGTTGCAGATGCCGCGTATCTCGCGCATCGCTTCGCCCAGCGTCTTGTGTATGCCGGCGATCTCGGCTTCGCGCAGCGTGCTCGATGTGGCCGGATCGACCAGCGCCGGGCTGTCCATCCTCAGCGCGGCGAGCGCCACCAGTTGCGCCGGCCCGTCATGCAGGTCGGCCCCGATGCGCCTCAGATACCGCTCGTTGAGGGCGGTGGCGCGGCGCGAGGCGCGCTGAACGCGCTGACGCAGCGACGAGTTCTGCGCCAGCGCCGCCTGCAATTCGGAAACCTTGGCCTCGAGCGCTTCCTGCTGCGTGACGATGGTGCGGCTGCCGCGGAAAACGATGCCCGAGAGCAGGGCAAGCGCCGCCGCCGTGGCGGCCGCCACCACCAGCCAGCTCCACAACAGGGCGGAGTGCAGGGACTCCTCGAAATCGCCGGACAATTCGTAGAATTCGGTGACGGCCACGACCTCGCCCGACCAGGGCTCGCGCACCGGGTTGTAGATTTCCAGCAGCGGCATGCCCATCGACCGTTCCTTGTCGTCTTCCTCGTCTTCGAGCCTATTGTATTTGACCATGACATTGCCGGCGAAAGCGGCGAGGAGGTTGGCGTTGGGCTTGACCTGCCTGCCGATGAGGTCGGCGTCCTTCGAGTAGAGGATCGTTCCGTCGCGCCGCCACAGCTTGAACGAGACCAGCCTCTTCCCGAGCGCGCCCTGGCCCAGCGTCTCGTCCAGCGCCCGCTTGACGGTGTCGTCGAGCTCCTGGCTCTTGCGCATGTCGGGCAGCAGAGGGGCGATCACGCTGTCGACATAGAGTGCGGTGGTGGCGGCGGAATTGTGCAAGACGCCGTCACGGATCTGCGATGTCACCCACAGCCCGACCACGAGCATCACGGCCAGAAGGCCGATGCCGCCCGCGATCACGAACTGCCAGGCCAGCGAGAGCCCACTCCAGACTCGTGCAAGTCGTTTTAAATACCTCCCAAACATCGGCACCATTCACCCACCCGTCAGCGAGAGTATAGGTGAGGGGAGGCAATTGCGACACCGACCTTGGTCCGTGCCCGTGGGGAAGGTTAATGGCCGGCGGTTGGGTTCGCGTACGCCGGCGGGCAGGCCCGGATTCGCAACGAGCGTCCTCATTCTTAGAAGTAAAGCCCGCGCCACTCCTGTCGACGGGGAAGACGCGGGCCGGTTGCCACCTGAATTCACGGGATCATTTTTCGCAACGCCGACACAACCACCAATCGAGCCCTGGGTCCAGAGCAAAAGATATATGCCCCACGGAATATAGCGACACGCCGCAGCTGCGGTGGTCGGTCCTGTCTTTTCATCCGTCGTTGTAGATACGAATATATAGCGGCGGACCCGCTCGGACCTTTGCGCTGCTGCATAAGACCTCAGCCACAATTGCGAGCGTAGCTGGAAACGGACACTCTGTCCCTGCGTCGGCCTCCCCCCAAGGAAACCCAATGGTCGTCGCTTTAGCCCGGCTTGCCTGTCAAAGAGCCGTACTCTTTTGCCGCCAAGGCAAGCCGGGCTACCCCAACTGCCTTCCCATGCTCGATATGGCGTGAGCCACGGTGCCGAGGGAAGTGGCGCGATGCCATGCCGGCAGTCGTGGCCCATACCGATCATTGCAACGCGCCGTTGCTCGGTCATCCAGCCGCCGACCGCGGAACCCGTGATGAATAAGGCGGGGAGGCACCCGATCCCTCCATTTCGACGGAACGAAGGCCGGGCAAGCGCGTTTTTGCGGTGATGCCGAGGGCTCCTCACCATCACAAGGCCGAAAGGTCTTTTCAGGCCTCGACTGTGGAGGCCGAGCGCTTGGCGCGCGCGCAAAAGAATTCCAGGCTGAAAAACCTTCGCACCCACGCTTCGTGGCTGGTGTTCGATCCGCAGGCGCGTTTCCAGGAGGAGATCGACTGTTCGGCGCTGCTCCGCGACCTGTCGATCCGAGAGGTCGATGGCGAGGGCTAGAACTCGGCGGCTTTCAGCCCTTCACGCGGCCTGCAATTCGGCTACGGCATCCTCTCGCGATATCTCGACCAGCCGCGCGATCGCCAATGGCGTCATCAGCGCAAAGAAGGCCGTGACATCGAGGAAGATCGACCACGCCAGATCGAACCCGCTGTGGTCGTAGCAGACTGCAAACTCCATCAAGCCGGACCCCCTTTGACCCACCCGTTGCGCATGTCGTTTCGCGCTCTCGACAAGCATGATCCTGATTTGCGTCAAACACAAGAGATTGCTAATTTAATGCTGGATTATCAGTGAGGGGGGCGGGTTGTTCCTGCCGTTTTTCCATTGGCCGTCGGCCTATCAGCGCCGCCGGCTGGGTAGATGGAAATGGATGGCGCTCGGCGCGCCGTTCATCCTCCTTTCTGTCTACATCGTCTACGGCTCGATTGGCATCCACTTCACTTCGCCCTGGTCGCTGCTGCGCCATCTCGCAGCCTTTCCCAACTGCGCCACAGCCCGCTTGGTCAGCCTCGCTCCGGCGCGTGCTGGACAGCCCGGCTACTGGCCGACGCATGATGCCGACCATGACGGCATCGCCTGCGAGCGCTGGTATCGCTCAAGCGGGAGCGGTGTGAGAGTGCACCGCTACTGACGCATATGCAGTTGGGTCGAGCCCAATCGAACTCGAAGCTGGCATCTAGGCCGTCTTCGGCCAGAACAACCAAGCGAGCGCCAGCGCCGCCAGCGCCCAGAGCGCGATCATGAAGGCGAGACCGGCCCTGCTGACCGGTTTCTCGCGGCGCGTAGCCTCTTCGCGGAATTCCTGCATCAGGTTGACCGGCACAAGCTTGACCGCGAGCATGATGCCGACCGGCACGATCAGCAGGTCGTCCAGGTAGCCGACGATCGGGATGAAGTCCGGGATGAGATCGATGGGGCTCAGCGCATAGGCCGCGACGGCGCCCGCGGTGGCCTTTGCATACCAGGGCACGCGCGGATCACGGGCGGCAATCCACAGCGCCACTACATCACGCTTGATTCCGCGCGCCCATTGCTTTGCCGAGGCGAGAGCCGACATGCGCCTATTATATACGGCTGTGCGGGTCGTCAGACCACTGGCGATCACCGGCTGGGCCTCTTCAGGCGCAGTCTTTCAGTTCGACAACCTCGACACCGAGACGGAAGGCCTGGCCATCGGCATAGGAGCGTGCATACTGCTCGGCTTCAAAGGGGAAAATGAGCGTGGTGCCGTAGGCGGTGACGCGCACCGTCCACTTCTGGCCCCTGACGAGTTCAACGCCGTGAAGCTTCGCCGTCACCATCTCACCCTCCTCAGATCCGGCACACCAGCAACGTTCGCATAACGTCGCGAAAGTCATTTGAATACAAATAATCCGACTCAATCGTGTCGCTACGATGTCGATTCCGACATTGGGTCGTTTGCGTCCGTGAAATGGTTCACCGACAGCGGCGTTTTTGTTCTCTGCCGGGAGCTGCCGAAATGGTCTGCCCGGAACCCGCGACGGCCCCGGCGGGTTAGAGTCCTGGCTCGCACAGGAGGGCGCCATGATCCGCAAACTGAAATCCGGCGAATACCGCCTCTATTCGCGCAAAGTCGATCCGAGAACCGGCAAGCGCCGCAATCTCGGTACCTTCAAATCGCGCGAAGCCGCTGAAAAGCACGAACGCGAAGTGCAGTATTTCAAGCGTCACTAATGCATGTCGCCCAAAAGTGCGCAGCGGTTTTGGGGGGCCGACATGCATCAAAAACAAAGACTTTAAAGCGCGTCGATTGAATCCGTTTCAACGTAACGCGCTTTAGGAGCGGTCACCGTTGCAGGCGGGAAGGATTGCGGTCCTGGTTTCACCCGTGCGGTCTCGGCTGGGTGCGCGGGCGAGGATTGTCAGGCACGTTTGAGCCGATATGGTCGAGGTCGCAACGTCTCGTCACCATCTCGACCGACTTGGTGTCGACGGTCACGCGCCCCAGCACCTGCACAGTCGTGCGTCCAAGACCCTCGTCGACATGGACCACTTCGCCCTCGAGTCTGAGCTTGTCGCCTGGCTTGGCATTGGGCTCGACCATTGAATAGCGATGGGCATTGCTCTCGAGTTCCAGCGTCACGCGGTCGCCGACACGTTCGACCACCGTGGCGATGACAGCCACGCGGTCACCTATCTCCACTGCCGGGCGTGTCATTGCGATCTCCTTTCAGCTCCGCGCGGTTCCTCGCCCGACGAAGCCGGCTGATGAGCGCCAGCAGCCGCTGAAATAAACGCGAAAACAAGCATTTGGTTGCCCTGGATTGCCTGTCGCCGCGAGGGCTTGACCCCCGCGGCTGCAGAAAATCCGGCCGCAATGTCGCACGCGGAGGCGCTGCCTTTGGGAAGCGAGAAAGGACTTGATCAGACCGGGAGGCGGCCAAGGTTTTGCGGGTCACCCTGAACCTTGACGGATCGAAAAGGTTCTTCCAAAATCAATATGAACCAAAGGAGTTCATCGTGGCCGCCTTTACAGTCCGCGTGTCCGACGACATAGCAAAAAAGCTGGAAGAGATCGCGCTGAAGATGGATCGATCCCGATCCTACACGGCAGCCGAAGCGATCGAGGAATATGTTGCCCGCCAGGAATGGCAATTGGCCGAAATCGAGGCCGGGCTTGCCGAGGCAGACGCCGGTGACTTCGCCGGCCCGGACGAACTCGCCAGCGTTGTCGCCAAATACGTCAAGCCCAGTTCATGAGCCGCCGCATCGTCCGCTGGACCCGCAGGGCGACCTTGCGGGTGGACCAGATTGGCGGTCACATCCACAAGGACAATCCGGGCGCTGCCAGCCGGGTCATCGCGCGGATCGTCTTGGCGGTGGACAAACTCGGCGAGCAGCCGGGCATGGGGCGCCCCGGCCGTATCAAAGGAACCCGGGAACTGGTGTTCGCCGATATTCCCTACATTGTCGCCTATCGCGTCACGGCCTCGGCGGTTGAGGTCGTGACTGTCATGCACGGCGCCCAACGCTGGCCCGACAAATTGTAGGAGCGCGGCTCCGAAGCCCTTACGCAGCCCGCGGCAGGGCGACCGCACCCGGCCCCCCACGGGGGAAGCGCAGCGTGCCGGTCCTGTAGTTGACGGCTCGCCAAACGCCCTCGGCGACATCGATTTCCCTGGTGGTCAGCGCCGACTGGGTGTCAGGTATGAATGAGAATTGAATTCTGTCCGCTTGCGGTACGCATTGGCCATTTGCACCATCCTACCCTGGAGGATAGGATATCGGCATGACAATACACAGCTCCCACCCCGATATCATCGTCCGGCTCAAGCGTGCGCACGGCCATCTTGCCGCCGTGCTCGCCATGTTCGAACAGGGCCGCTCCTGCCTCGACCTCGCGCAACAGCTCCATGCCGTCGAAAGCGCCGTCGGCAACGCCAAGCGGGAGCTGATCCACGACCATATGGAGCATTGCCTTGTCGAAGGTGGCGAGCCGACGAGGGACACGCTCAAGGAGCTGAAGCAGCTCACCAAATATCTGTGAGGCGGCGATGTGGGAAAAAGTTCTGGACTGGCTCGGCTTCGGTCCGCACGGACATGATCATGGCGGAAACGGCCACGACCGTCACGGGCCGCACGGCCACACCCATGGTGTGATCGATGCGACCATCGCCACCACCGATCGCGGCATCTGGGCGATCAAATGGTCGTTCGTCATCCTGGCTATAACGGCCGCTCTGCAGATCGCCGTCGTCGTGGTTTCGGGCAGCGTGGCGCTGCTCGCCGACACCATCCACAATATCGCCGACGCGACCACGGCCATACCGCTTTGGATCGCTTTCGTGCTGGCGCGGTGCAAGCCGACCCGTATTTTCACCTACGGCCTTGGCCGGGTCGAGGACCTTGCCGGCCTAGTCATCGTGCTCATCATCCTGGCGAGCGCGCTCGTCGCCGGATATGAGGCGGTCAATCGCCTGTTCAACCCGCAGCCGGTCCAGTTCCTCGGCTGGCTTGCCGCAGCCGGCATCATCGGCTTCCTCGGCAATGAGGCGGTGGCCGTATTCCGCATCCGCGTCGGTCGCCAGATCAACAGCGCGGCCCTGATCGCCGACGGCTGCCACGCGCGCACGGACGGGCTCACCAGCCTTGCCGTCGTCATCGGCGCGATCGGCGTCTGGCTTGGCTATCCGCTCGCCGACCCGGTCATCGGCCTGCTCATCACCGTCGCCATCTTCGGCATCGTCTGGCAGTCGGCGCGCTCGGTGCTGACGCGCATGCTGGATGGCGTGGAGCCGGGGCTTGTCGATGAGGTTCATCATGCCGCCGAACATGTTGCGGGGATCGAAAAGATGGTCGACGCGAAGGCCCGCTGGCTTGGCCACAAGCTGCATGTCGATGTGGAGATTGCGGTCAATGATGGGCTGCTGCTTGCTGCCGCGAACAACATCGCCGCGTCGCTGAAGACCGAACTCTTCGCGCATATTCCCGCGCTCGACGTCGCCACGGTGCGCTTTGCCGAGCCGGAGACGGAGGGCGGGCATCATCACGTGCCTGACCCGTTCCTGGTATCGGGCAAGCTCGCCAGCGGGCTGCTCGAAATCGTCGATACGCCACAGGGCGAGCGCATGCGGTTGCGGCTCTCGCGTCACGCCGAGGGCCTGCGGGCAAACGTCGCCATCGAACGCGCCGGCGGGGCTGTCGAAAGCCTGCCGCTGTCTCCGGTCGGCGGCGACCATCACTATCTGCAAAGCCTGGTCGCACCGGCCGAACCGCATGAATTCAGCGCCAGGCTGCAATTGGCGGCCGGTCCCGACAGCGAGGATCTACCTTTCGCCATGGCGGAGCCGGAAGGGCATCACCACGACGAGCATGTGCATGGATGATACAGGGACTGTTCGATTATCAGCGTGAAATCTACCTGGCGGTGGCCGAGCATCTCAAGACTAGCTGCCCGTCTTGAGATGTACTTGATCGAGCGCCAGCTTCAGCCCTTTGGTCAACTTCCCCACGTCGTCATTTGCCCAGAAATGCATGAAGAACAGCCGGGGTTGATCGTCGAGCATGTGGTTGTGCACGGCGGTCACCTCTATCCCGCTTTCCCGTAAGGCTCGCAGCACCGGATTCACTTCAGAGGCGATCAGAACGAAATCTCCGGTGATCGCTGCCTTGCCGCTCCCGGTCGGCTGGAAGTTGATGGCAATCGCGGAGCCCATTGCGTCCGGCACTTCCATGCCGTCATCCTTGATAGACTCTGCGCGCGGGATGTTGACCTGATAGACACCGCCATTGACCTTGCCTTTGTGGCCGAGCGCTTGGTCAATGATCGACGTATCGAGATCAGTCTTCGAAGCAGCGGCAGCGTTCGCCGGTGCGTCTGAGAGCGGTGTTCCGCTTTGCTGCAATGCCGAATGCAGCGCGGCAGCCAACTTTTCCGGATCGCCATGCCCCAGAACATGCATGTACATCGTCTCCGGTTGCGCCCTCTGCAGGTGATTGTGGAGCGCGGTGACCTCGATGCCGCTTTCAATCATTTTCATCATCACCGGGCTGATCTCGGATTCGGTCAACACGAGATCGCCCATCACCATGGCGTCGTGATCGCCCATGGGTTTGAATGCGAGCCACGAGCCGAGCGCCAAGGCCGGTTTGAGTTGCACTCCGTCGAGAGTGACTTTCAGGTCCGAACGAGGCAGCCCGATGCGGTAGACGCCTCCTGGTACCTCTGCGCCAGATTTCCCGAGCGCCTGCGCCACCGCCTTCCAGTCAGGTGCGGCAAGGGAAGGCTGGACAAATCCAAGGGAGGCTGCAAACGCGAGGCCGGCTATGATTTTTCCATGCATGATCTGCTCCTGTGTTCAGCCCAGGTGCCCAAATGGAAAACGTCTGCCGCTCCGAAATACCAACGCGCTCGCAGAATTGTGATGCATGCCTGGTGGGTTTGGCCGTCGGCTTTGTCGCGTCAGCCCCTCCGCCGTGGCTATACGGATACGCGGCGCGCCGAAGATCGACCATGCGGCGGCGATGAGCGCCGCTATCGCGGCAAGCAGCAGGGCGAGGCTCGGCAGGTGCAGGCTGGGCGGACACCGGGATGTCAAGGCTGGTCGAGGACGACGGCGGCATTGCCCGGACATGAGAGCGACGGGGCGGGTGCCCGTCGCTTCCGTGGTGTGATTCCGGCATCGGGGATGCCCAGACGGTCTATTGCATGGCTGCGGGATTCATCCACAGGAACTCCCAGACATTGCCATCCGGATCTTCGATGTGGCGGTTGAACATGAAACCGAGATCCTGCACCGGATTGGGATCGGCGCGGCCGCCTGCCGCAACGCCTTTCTCGATTACCGCGTTGACCGCTTCTTTGCTATCGACGGTCAGCGCGATCAGCATCTGGCTCTCGCGCTTCGCGTCGCCGATCGGCCGGGCCGTGAACTGGCTGTAGTGCTGGTGCGTCAGCAACATGACTCCGATCGATTCGGAGAACATGATCGAGCTGGCCTGATCATTCGAGAATTGCGGGTTGAGCGTGCCCCCGACCGCGAGATAAAACTTGGTCGCTGCTTGCAGATTGCTCACCGGCAGATTGAGGAAGAGCATTTGAGTCATCGGTTTGAATCCTCCAGTTCGTTGACCGGTACTAGTCAGTCTAGTACTCTGGACAGCTATCACGCGGGAACGGTACCGTCTAGTACTGATCGAGAGGCGCTATGAAAATTGATGTTGAGACCAGATCGGCTCGCAAGGATCGGGAAATCATCGAGGCGGCGACGGCCGCGTTCATCGCCAAGGGTTATGATGGGACCAGCATGGAGGAGATCGCCACCAGGGCATGCGCTTCCAAGCAGACGGTCTACAAGCATTTCACGGACAAGGAGACGCTTTTCAGCGAAGTCGTGGAGTCCACCGCGTCTCAGGCCAACGACGTTGTCGAGTCCGTGACGGCGCTGCTTTCCGAGGCGAAATTCCTGGAAGGCGGCCTGCAGCAGCTTGCCCGGCGATTGACCACGACGCTGATGAACGACGAGTTGCTGAAGCTGCGGCGTCTGATTATCGCCAACGCCGATCGGATGCCGCAGCTTGGCCGCAGTTGGTACGATAAAGGTTTTGAGCGCATGCTTGCCTCGGTGGCGGCGTGCTTTCAAAAGCTCACCAGCCGAGGCCTGTTGCAGACCGATGATCCCCGTTTGGCGGCCAGCCATTTGTTTGGAATGCTGCTTTGGATCCCGATGAACGAAGCCATGTTCACCGGAAGCAACCCGCGCTCGAAAGCCGACCTTGAGCGGCACGCCGATGCCTCGGTCGAAGCGTTCCTTGCCGCCTATGGTGTGCGCTCGAAGTAGGCGCGCTGCTTGGCGCTCTGCGGAGCACAACGAGCCGCGCTACGTCGCCTGTTATCTTAAGGAGATCAGTCGGCCTGAGTCAGTCAAGCCGCGTGCGCGTCTCGCGCCGAAGATCGACCATGCGGCGGCGATGAGCGCCGCTATCGTTGCAAGCAGCACGGCGAGGCTCGGCAGGTGGAAAAACATGTCCCGCCATCTGGGCTCGACGACCGCGCCGGTGCTGAAACTCTCGCCGCTGAACTGGCACAGGATCCAGGACGCGCCGCTGCGCACCATGTCTGCATCGATGTCGGAGATCAGGGCCTTCGCGTCACGCGCAGCCGAGGGCATCGTCGCCATATGGGTGAGCAGCGCCTTGGCGGCGGCCAGATAGGCATGGCTGCATTCGTTGAACGGGCTCTCTTCGTCGCCAAGGCTCCCCGGCATCAGGCCCCACAGGCAGTAGGTGAATTGCAGGTTGCCGTGATTGTAGAGCCGCCTGAACGTCGGGTCGGTCACGGTCTGGCGCTGGGCCAGGTCCAGGATATCGCCGCGGTAGCGTGCAATGACAGCCATCTGGCCATGCGTGAGACTGGGGATCTGGACGCCGGGGGGAGGCGGGGCGGAGGATCCGCTATGCGCTTGCGCCGGTGCCGCCAGTAAGACCGGCAGTGCAGCCGCCAAAAGGAAGCTAGCCGCCAGGGCGAGGAACCGTGGCAGCCAACGCATCGGAGTTCAAGCGTAGCGGCGTGCCGGGCCGCGCTGATCGCGCACCGCGACCACGCGCTCGACAACCGCGCCGAAGCCCAGTCCGACAACGGTCCACAGCACGAGTTGGATGCCGAGCGAAGCGACGCGGAACTGCCACAGCACACTCGCCGAGAAGTTTTCCGGCACTTCGTTGATGTCGGGAAGTGCTGCTTTCACCAGCGCGAAGACCACGAGGAAGGCGAGCCCTGCTGCGATCGAGGCGTTCCAGGCGCCGAGCCTATTCCACAGCCGCTGCGCCAAACCCACTGCCGCCACCATCGCCGCGATCGAGATCACGATCATGATGAAGAACAGCTCGGTGCGGTAGCCGATCGTTTCAGGATTGCCGACCGCCGGCGGGTTCGCCGGATATTTGAGGCTGGGAACCACGATCACGGCAAGGAAGCCTAGCAGCGCCAGCAGCGCCGAGGTGCCGCGTGGGCCGAGCGAGCCCAAGCGGCCGTAAGCGTAAGCGAAGACCAGCGAGAACAGCCCGCCGAGCGCGGCGCCATAGACCAGCACGCCGGTTGCCAGGCCAATGCCGGCCTGCACGGCGCGGCTGACCATCTCGGGCTCCGGCGCCTCGCCGGCCGCCTGGGCCTGCTGTTCCTCGTAGGCGATTGCCTTGTCGACCTGCGGCTCGCCATAGACGCGGGCGAAGGCGAATGCCAGAATCCCCGCAACCAGCCCGACAAGCATGCCGCGCAGCAAAAGTTTTCCGACCATGTCAGAATCCCTTCAAGCAATCCCAGGAAAACAGCGTAGCGGTTTTCCGTCCGGAATTGCGTTAGACCAGAATCGAAAGCGAGTTCAACTTTCGCTGAACCGCCTTAGTGGCAGGGAAAGCCGAGCAGGTGGCGGCCGTCATGCACGAATTCGTGCACATACATGCCGCGGATCAGCGACGTCGCGCCTTCTTCCGCACCGATGAAATAGATCGCCAGCATCAGCAGCAGCCCACCGAAGATGGCCCAGGGCAGAAGCTCGCGAACCGGAATCGGCACCGGACCGTAGGTGGTGGCGAAGGTGGTGTCGGACATTTTGACCTCCCGTGGGATACTGCGTCCCGTTGATCGAACAATGCTGCGGGATAAGGCCTGACTTTCGGCTGGTGCCGATCACAGTGGCGCGACCGTGCCGGACTCGCACCGGCTTCCAATCCCGTATCGCGCTAAAACACTTGTCAGCACTTCGTTCGCCTGTCAACGAATTGTAATGGCCGGCACGGCTTCGTGGGGCTTAATTTCACTGTGCCACGGAGTTTTTCATGCTCGCCCGCCTGACGATGATCGCAAGCAGGGCGACGCTGGCCGCGCGCAAGGGCCGGTTTCCGGGCGACGAGGCGCTGGAGCCGCGGGCCCTCGGCCGCGCCGCCTCGCTGGCCGCTTCGCTGCGCCGCGCCGACCGCGTCTGGACAAGTCCGGCGCTTGCCGCGCGCCAGACGGCCGAGGCGCTTGGCCTTGACGCGACGGTCGAGCCGCTGCTTGCCGAGCAGGATTTCGCGCGTTGGGCCGGCAAGAGCTTCGAGGAGGTGCAGGCCGAGGACCCGGAAGGCATGGCGGCCTGGCTTTCCGATCCGGACGCGGCACCCCATGGCGGCGAATCGCTTGCCGCCGTCGCCCGGCGCGGCGCCGCGCTGGTGGACCGCCTGGCCGGCGAGAGCGGCCACACCATCGCGGTGACGCATGCCGTGCCGATCCGTGCCGCCATGGTGCATGTGCTGGGCGCGCCGCTGTCCTCGGTCTGGAAGGTCGACATCGAGCCGCTGTCGATCACCGAGTTCCGTAGCGACGGCCGCCGCTGGGTGCTGCATGCGAGCGGCGTCGTCGCTGGCTGAACACTCAAGCGTGACAGATCCGTCGGATGACCTGCCAAGCTTCGGCACGGTCCGCCGGGGATATCAGGCTCGTCGTTTCAGAGACCGCTAACGGAACGGAAACGCCTTGTTGCTACGATGCTCTTCCGTGGCGAGGAGAACCCCGCCCGAGGAGCCGCCGGATATGGCCGATTATCCCGAAACCGAGCGCCGTCTTCATGCGCGTGAATTCGTGCTCAAGGACGCCACGATCATTGCCGGTGGCGTCAGGATCGGCTGCTCGGTCAGGAATCAGCACCACCATGGCGCGGAATTGCGCGTCGCTGCCGATGTGGACATCCCGGAGCGCTTCCTGCTCGAGGTTCCAGCCGACGATACGACTTATCGTGCCTTGGTGCGGTGGCGGCGCAACGACCGCATCGGCGTGGCGCTCTACAGCAATGAGCTGAAGGACTGACGCTCAGAGATAGCGTCGCACGCTCGCTTTGTAGGCCCTGTAGGGTTCGCCGAACTTACGCTCCAGATAGGCTTCCTCGCGCAGCACCACGCCATAATGCAGGACGGGGAAGCTCACGATGACGGCCACGACGGCCCACCAGCTGTCGAAGAGGAGCCCGATCCCGAGCAGCAGCCCCATCAGGCCGACATAGAGCGGATTGCGGGTGAAGCCGAACGGGCCGCCGGTGATGATCGCGGTGGCTGGCAGCGTCGGGTTCACATTGGTGCCGCCGCGCAACATCACGGAGCGTCCCCAGGCAATGATCGCAATCGCAAGTGCCGCCAGCGCTATGCCCAGCACGATGGTGAGTGGCCGGCCTCCGATCCTAAGCGGCCAGATGTAGCGTAGCGCCAGCATTATGATCAGCACCACGAGAAAGAGCAGCGGCGGGAACACCGCGACGCCCGGATTGTCAGCTTTGTCGTCCATTTCGCCGGCCTCGACCAAGCGCCGCCGACGGTATTATGCACGGACGCGCTCGGTGCAGCAATTCGTGAGTTGATCCAGCCTGAAACGGTGTGCAACCGCGCGCCTATTTGGAACGCAACCGCGGCGCGCGTTCAGTGCCGTTGATCAACAGGGATTTCGTGCATGAGCAGGGCAGCCGTCTGGGTGGCCCTGATCGCCATCGCTCTGGTGGGCCACTACCTGTTGCGGGCCAATGGCATGATCCGGTTCTGAGACAGCGGCGGCGCGCGGCGCCGTTCACTGGGTCAGCAGCGGCTCGCTCCGCGGCACGGCTGGCCAGCGCGCCCAGCAGGTTGCCGATGGTCAGGTCGGAGGGGTTCCATCGGCACGACATTTTTCCGATTGTCGGAAGGGGGCATGTCGGCTATTCCTCATTTCAACATTTCAAGGATTGTTGAAACGTGGACGAACGTCAGGCCCTGATCGCCTTTGGCGCGCTGTCGCAGGACACACGCCTGCGCCTGCTGCGCCTGCTGGTCGTTGCCGGACAGGAAGGCATTGCCGCCGGCTCGCTCGCCGAACAAGTCGAAGTCTCGCCCTCCAATGTCAGCTTCCATCTCAAGGAACTGGAGCGCGCCGGCCTCATAACTGCGAGGCGTGATGCCCGCTCGATCGTCTACAGCGCCGAATACGACGCGCTGTCCGGGCTGATCCGGTTCCTGATGGAGGATTGCTGCTCGGGCCGTCCGGAAATCTGCGCGCCGGCGCTTGCCGCGCCTTGCTGCCAGCCGGGCGAGAGGACCCGGCAATGACCGTCAAGTCCGCTGCCCAAGGTCAACCGATGAACACCTTCGATCTGCCGCGCCGCGTCGCCGCCGAAGCCCTTGGCACCGACCTGCTGGTGGCAACGGTGGTCGGCTCCGGCATCATGGCCGAGACGCTGACGCATGACACGGCGCTGGCGCTGCTCGGCAACACGCTCGCGACCGGCGCCATGCTGGTGGTGTTGATCACCATCCTCGGGCCGGTCTCCGGCGCGCATTTCAATCCGGCCGTCTCGCTCGTCTTGTGTTTGAATCGATCGCTGCAGGCCCGCGATCTGCCGGCCTATCTCGCCGCGCAATTCATCGGCGGCATCGCCGGCACCATCGGCGCGCATCTCATGTTCGGCCTGCCGGTTCTGGAAGTCGCAACGAAGCTGCGCGCCGGACCGGCGCAATGGTTCTCGGAGATTGTCGCGACATTCGGCCTTGTCGCTGTCATTCTCGCCGGCCTGCGCTTCGAGCGGCGGGCCGTGCCGTGGCTGGTCGGACTCTACATTACCGCCGCCTATTGGTTCACGGCGTCCACGTCCTTCGCCAATCCAGCCGTCGCGCTGGCGCGTTCGCTGACCGACACTTTTTCCGGCATCAGGCCGCTCGATCTGCCCGGCTTCATCATAGCCGAGCTGCTCGGCGCCTTGATCGCGCTTGCGTTGATGGGCTGGCTGCTGCGGCCCGCGATCATCCAGCAACCTTTGAAAGCAGAGCCATGACGGTCACGATCTACCACAACCCCGATTGCGGCACTTCCCGCAACACGCTCGCCATGATCCGCGCCAGCGGCGAAGATCCCGTCGTGATCGAGTATCTGAAGACGCCGCCAAGCCGCGAACGGCTGCTCGAACTGATCGGCGCGATGGGCATCGCCCCGCGCGCGCTGCTGCGCGAGAAGGGAACGCCTTACGCCGAGCTCGGCCTCGCCGACCCGAAATGGAGCGATGACGAGCTGATCGACTTCATGCTCGCCCATCCGATCCTCATCAACCGGCCGATCGTCGAAACACCGAAGGGCACGAGGCTCTGCCGACCATCGGAAGCGGTGCTGCCGCTTCTGGACAATCCGGTGCGCGAATTCGTCAAGGAGGATGGCGAGAAGGTTGCCTACATACGGACAGATTTGAGTGGGGCGTCTGCGCCGCCTACTTGTCCGCCGCCAGCGTCTCGTTGAGCATGCCCTTCCTGGCCCCCAGGCCAGCGCCTGGCTGCACATTGTCCCAGCTATCGACATCACCAGGGAAAATGCCGCCGCGGCTTTCCACCTCATCGCCATGCCTCTCCGGACCAGAAGGTCGATATGCAAGTACAATGAGAGCTTGTAACACGGACATGAACAATCTCGCGGATGCGAGATTTCTGTGAAGCGAACGCAACAGGCTCTTCAGTACGGGGCGCTACTGTCAGGCCGCCCGGGCAAAAAGCTCCTGGAACCGCTGCAGGTAGAGCGGCCAGCCCTGATCGCTGTCGACGCTGCCGCGCACGCCTTCCCAGCCCTGGCCATGCCGTTCGATATGGCGGTGCTCGATGTCGACCCGGGTCCGGTTTTCAGCCTCGGCCGTGAAGCGGACCTCCCACTCGCTCGTCCTGGCGAGGTCGGTTTCGATCTGCCAGCGCGGGCTGATGTCCCAGCTCAGAAGCAGCCGGTTCGGCGGATCGTAAGCCAGCACCCGGGCCCAGCGGCACTCGCTGCCGTCGACGCCGCGGTCGTAGACGTGACCGCCGGCCCGTCGTTCGAAAATGGTCTCGGCGATCGGGACGGCGAGCAGATTATGCTCGCGCGGCTTGATGCTGCCGAAGTCCTCGGTGAATACCTTGAAGGCGCGCGCGATCGGCGCCTCGACAACGACGGAATGTTTTACGGGGGCGGGTCCGGGTTGCTTGATCATGGCTCGTCCTTTGTCGGTTTTTCGACAGCCAGCTTGTAGGCCGCGAGCGTCTTCATCCAGAACTGGTCGATTTCCGCCCGGAACGCCGCGAGGCCATCCGGGTCGATCCGGTAGATGCGCTCCTTGCCGGAGCGCGTGTCGGCCACCAGCCCGGCATCCTTGAGCACCTTCAAGTGCTGAGAGACCGCCGGCCGCGTCACGGGCAGCACGTTGGCGAGCCCGCTGACCGAACTGGGACGGTCGACCAGCAGTTCGAAGATCGTGCGCCGTGTCGTATCGCCGAGCGCTGTCCAGTATTTCGCGTTAGTCATCACTAACGCGAAATTAGAGCGATGAGTTTTTCCTGTCAACCCGGAAGGGAGTATGGCGGCGGCTGGCGGCCAATCGAATTCCGCCGCCTGAGCTTTGTCGGCGGATCAGCTCCGCCGCTTTGCCTGCAGGCTCCGTGCCGCTTGCTCGATCGCCGCGCGGTCGTTGCCCAGCCGGTCGAGCAGTTCCTGCGCCTCGTCGCCCGAAATGCCGGTGCGCATGGCAAGCGCCTCCACCGTCAGCACATCCGCGCTGTCGATCTCGCGCGTTTCGGGCAGCGCATCGTCCGCAGTCAGCGGCAGCGCCGCTTCGCGGTCGATCTCCATCTCCGCCTGGTGCCAATGCCGTTCGTGATTGCCAAGGATGCCGCCCTCGCGCTGAAAGATCTCATAGGCACGTTGCCTGATCTTCTCGGTCCGATCGTCGTCCATTGCCGTTTCCTCCTTACGTGTCACAAGAACGCAGGACAGGGCGGAACGATCCGCGATGCGCGCAGCAGGTCGAAACGTCCAGCCTTGTACGGCAATCGCATAGGTGGTTCACCCACTCCGTCTCGGCTTTGCCGAGCGGGGACGGCGCTGATGATTATCGCCTCGCCGGCGGCCATTCCGATCCGAAACCGTGAGCTTGTCTCGGCCGCTTCCGCTCAGGGCCCATATATCGCGACCGGCTTGCCGAACATGCCGGGCTCGGGTTTCACGCCGAGCCCCGGCCGCTGCGGCACGGCGATGTGGCCCTGCTTGATGACGACCGGATGCTTCGCGTCGAAATGCCCCTTGATGTATTCCTGAGCGATCCAGGCGCCTTCCATGCGGCGCGGCTCGACCGTCGCGGCCAAATGCACGCAGGCCGCCGCGATGATGTCCCCGCCCCAGGCATCGTCGCAGCTATGCGGCAGCGAGCGGATGGCGCAGAGGTCGCGCACCGTCGTCATCCTGGTGAGGCCGCCGAGGCGCGTCACCTTGAAGCCGAAGCCGTCGGCGATGCCCAGCGAGATCGCCCGCAGCACCGCGTTCTGGTCCTCGGTGCTCTCGTCAAGATAGACCGGATGCGTCACGCGGCCTTTCAACGTCGCGATCTCGTCCATGGTGTTGCAAGGCTGCTCGAAGACGAACGGGATCGCCTGGCAGAGCCGGTCGAGATGGATCGCGGCGGCCACCGTCAGGCCCCGGTTGCCGTCGACCGCGATACGCGCCTTGTAGCCGACCGCCTCCCAGACCTTGTGGACCGTGGCCACGTCTTCCTCAAGATTACGCCCGCCGATCTTGACCTGCAGGCGCGGATAGCCGGCCTTTACCTTGTCGGCGGCGATCCTCGCCGTCTCGTCCGGCGGGCCGACGATCAGCGAATAATAGGCCGGCACACGGTCAGTCAGCGCGCCGCCCAACAGCGTCGAGACCGGCACGCCGAGTTTTTGGCCAAGCAGGTCGAGGAACGCCATGTCGAACGCGGCTTTGGCGTAGCCGTGACCGTTCAGGTGCTCGTCCATGCGCTTGGCTAGCAGCCTGATCGAAGCGATCTCCGACCCGATGAGGCCGGGAGCGATTTCGGCAATCGCGGCGCGGGCGCCCAGCGCATGATGCGGCTGGTAGACCGGGCCGATCGGGCAGGTCTCGCCCCAGCCGGCAAAACCGTCATCCGTCACGACCTCGACGAGCGTCGAGTCGAGCGCCTCCACATCGGCGCTGGCCATGCGGTAGACGCCGCCTTTGACCGGCAGCTGCGCCGAATAGACGTTGATCCGATCGATGCGCATGCACGGCTCCCCTCAAAGAACGCATCCTCCACGGGGCCTCGAGAGGCTCCGACTGTTACATCCGCGCCCTGGCCGAAGTGGGATCGTAGGGCGAATCCGCGATCACTTCGGCGACTTTCCATTCCCCGAGGATCGCAACGTCGAGCTTGGTGCCGGGCCTGGAAAACCGCTCCGGCAGCAGCGCCAGCGCCACATCGTGCCCGAGGGCGTAGCCATAGCCGCCGGACGTGATGCGCCCGACCAGCGCGCCGTCGCTATAGAGCCCTTCATTGGCAAGGGAGCTTGCGCCATCAGTGTCGATCTTGAGCGTCACCGAGCGGCGCTGGTCGTTGCGCTCCTTGTATTTCAGAACCGCGTCGCGCCCGACGAAATCGCCCTTGTCGAGGCGGATGAAACGCTCCAGCCCGCTCTCCATCGCGTTGAGCTCGGGGTTCATGTCGCGGTACATGGCGCGATAGGATTTCTCCAGCCTCAGCGACTCCAGCGCATGCAGCCCGACCAGCCGCATGCCGTGCTTCTCGCCCTCCCTCAGGATCGCGTCGAGCAATTGCCGCTGGTAGGGCAGGGGATGGTAGAGTTCCCAGCCGAGCTCGCCCTCATAGTTGACGCGCAGCAACCGCACGTCGCTGGCGAGAGCCACGCAGCCGGTCTTGACGCCGAACCAGGGAAAGCTTTCGTTCGACAGGTCGATCTCGGTCAGCGGCTGCAGCACCTCTCGCGCCTTGGGGCCAACAACCGTGAAGCATCCGCTGTCGTTGGTGGCGTTCTTCAGGCTCACGCTGCCGTCGGCGGGAAGCAGTCTCGAGAGGTCGTCGAAATTCCAGCGCTCGGCGCGCGGCGTCGAGATCAGGTAGAACGAGTCCTCGCCGAGACGCGCCACCATGTACTCCGCCTGCACGCCGCCCTTCGCCGTGAGGTGATGCGCCAGCGTCACCTTGCCGACCGCGGGCAGGCGGTTGGCGATGATCCTGTCCAGCCAGGCAGCTGCGTTCGGCCCCGACACCTCGAACTTGGTCATCGGCGTCATCTCGACAAGGCCGACGGCGTTGCGCACCGCCTGCACCTCCTCGCCGACGAAGTTCCCCTTGGGTGTCCAGCGCCAGCTATACTGGTCCTTGGCCTCGACGCCCTTGGGCGCGAACCAGTTCGGCATTTCCCATCCGTTGAGCACGCCCCAGACGGCGCCGAGCTCTGTCAATCGGTCATAGGAAGGCGCGGTCTTCTGCGGCCGCGCGGCGGGCATGTCCTGCCCCGGATATTTCTGTTCGGCATGCGTGCCCCAGGCCTCGCGCACCTTCTTGCGCGTCCATTCCTTGTTGGCGTAGTCGCCGAAGCGGCGCGGATCGAGGTCGGAAGTGTCGAGGCTGTTGCCGCCTTCGACGATCCGCTCCGACAGATAATAGCCGATCGTGCCGCCCCACAGGATGCCGCCCGGCACGCCTTCGGCCAGCCACACATTGGGCAGGCCCCAGGCCGGTCCCATCAGCGGCAGCTCGTCCGCCGTCATCTGGAAGGGGCCGCGCACGTTGGCCTTGATGCCGACGCGCCCTAGTGCCGGCACAAGCTGCAGCGCCTGCTCCCAGTTCCACGACACCGCCTCGAAATCCTCTTCCAGCAGATCGGCGCCGAACCACGAAGGAACGCCGTCCTCGGCGAACAGCTTCAGGTTAGCGGTGCGCTCGTAGGGGCCGAACATCAGCCCATCGCCTTCCTCGCGCAGATAGCCTTCGAAACCTTCGTCGCGCAGGATCGGCATTTCGGGCCGTCCCGCACGCTTGCGCTCCACCACTTCCGGCACCGCTTCGGTGATCCAGTACTGGTGCAGGATCGGGATCGCGGGGATGTCGAGGCCGAGCAGCGCGCCGGTCTGGCGCGCGTAATTGCCTGTGGCCGAGATCACATGCTCGCAGGTGATGTCGCCCTTGTTGGTCTCAACCAGCCATTCGCCGCCCGGCGTCCGCTTGAAACCTGTGACTTCGGTGTTGAGATAGACCTTGGCGCCCAGATCGCGCGCGCCCTTGGCCATGGCATTCGTCACGTCGGCCGGTGCGATATGGCCGTCGTCGGGATGGTAGAGCGCGCCGAGCATCTCTTTGTTGTCGAGCAGCGGCCAGAGCTTGCGCGCCTCGTCAGGCGTCAGCAACTGCGCCCGCATGTTCTGCACCTCGGCGACGCTCATATAGCTCTTGAACTCGTCGAGCCGGTCTCTCGAATTGGCGATGCGCAGCTGCCCGCATTTGTGCCAGCCGACCGGCTGCCCGGTCTCAGCCTCCAGACCCTCATAGATATCGATCGTCTTGTTGATCATCCGCCCGACATTGACGTTGCGGGCGTAGGACGGGATCAGCCCCGCCGCATGCCAGGTCGAGCCGGCCGTCAGCTGCGTGCGCTCCAGCAGCGCCACGTCGGTCCAGCCGCGCTTGGCCAGCCCGTAGAGGATGCCTGCGCCGACGCATCCCCCGCCGACGATCACCACCCGCGCATGTGTCTGCATCAAACCACCAATTTTCGACGGAGCTGAGAAAGATCGCGGTCGAAGCTACAGGCGAGAAAAGGCCGTGTAACGCCTTCAAAAATTAGGGGTCATGATAAGTTGGATTTATGCAGCGGGTCTTGCGGCTGGCTTGCGGCCTGCCGGCTTCACTGAGGCTGCCCGTCCTGCGCCGTCTCGTCCTTGAAGTCGACTTTCGTGCCCGGCTTGACCATGCCGGCGAGGTCTTCGGCGTCCCAGTTGGTCAGCCGGATGCAGCCATGCGAGAAGGTCGTCCCGATCTTGCCGGGATCGGGCGTGCCGTGGATGCCATAGCTCTCGATGGAGAGGTCGATCCATACCGATCCGACGGGGTTGTTCGGCCCCTTGGCAATGGTAAAGGGCCGCCTGGTCTTCACCCCCTTGAAGGCGAATTTCGGATTGTAGTGATAGGTCGGGTTGTGCACCACGCGCCTGACCTGCGCCGCGCCGCTCGGCGCCGGCTTTTCCTCGCTGCCGATCGAGGCTGGGTAGACCGCAATCGGCTTGCCCGACGAATCGAGGGCGCGCACCTGGCGGGATGCCTTGTCGACCTCGACGCTCTCTATCCCGGCAGGAGGATCGCCTCGACCGATGTCGGGCACGACCAGGCTGGTGCCAGCCTTCCTGTAGCCGATTTTGGGATTGAGTTGGCTCAGCACTTGTTCACTGACGTGGAAACGCTCCGCCAGTTCCTCCCGTGCGTTGCGATAACCGAGGCGCTTCAGATGGGCCATCCGCTCCATGCGAGCCGGGATGTGCCTGGTGAAAGGTCCGCGCACATCCTTGGCCGCAATCTCGTAGTTTGTCAGCACCGGCCCGGCGAAGGTGGCCGCGAGCTTGTCCCAGGTCTCCCGCGTGAGCTTGCCGTCGGAGGGCAGTCCGTTCGCAGCCTGGAAGGCCGCGACGGCCTTGGTGAAATTGTCGGAAAGGCGGCCGTCGATCAGGCCGGGGGAGAAACGGGCCCGATCCAGAAGGATCTGCGCCTTGAGCAGCATCGGATCGACGCCATGGGGCTCGCCGTCGCTGAATTGCGCTTGGTTGACCGCATCGAGGTCCAGCTTTGCAGCTCGCGTCCCACCGCAGGCGAATGCGAGCGCCAGCGCGACGACAAGAAGGAACCTGGCCACCGACGTCACTCCCGAATCGAGACAAGAACCTGTCTCTATGACGCGGCACGGCCGATCCGGTTCCTGTCGCGGGCAGCCGCCCGAAGGTCATCATGTGTAAACTCCCTCCCATATATGTTTGAATTTTAAGCCAGAAATCAGTTTCCAAGAACGCGGAGAGGTGGCATTATCATCTCAGGGCCTACGCATCTTCTCATTCCATGGCCCCTCCTCCTGGTAACCGGCGGCACCCCAACGCCCCCCACCCGCGCCGTCGGTTGCCCTGTTCAAGGACCCGGCGGAGCCCGCCAGCCGAGTTGGCTGGCGAGGAAGGCGGCATCGCCGAAGAGCAGATTTGATCAGGGGGACCGTAGCCTCTTTGCCGCCAGATACATCAACGCGGAAGCCGCGCGATTGCGATCCCAGCCGGCTGCTTCGTTCAGTATCTTGATCCAGGCCGCCGGGATATCCGGCGCCCCCGTCTGGTCTTCGCTATGAGGTAAAGATGATGATGGCGGCGGCCGGCCGGCCGCCGCTCGTTTCCAGCGACGTCAGACGTGTCTCGGTCGCACTTTTCCCGAAAGCAGGGGCATTGCGCCGTCCTCGAGCAGAATGTCTTTCTTGCGGGCAAAGGCTATGAAAACGCCTCTTGCAGTCTCGACGTCGACATCTCCGGCCAATGCGGCTTTGCAGGCACGGATCGCCGCCTTCTGTTCCGGGCTGTTGCCACACCAATCGACCGCGAACTGATAGGCGTCGGCGACCGTGTTGAGCTGGCGTGGAAAGCCGAGTCCGACCCATACCCGGACTGGCTTTTCAAAGGGTTGGGATAGCATCGTGAACTCCTCCTCTCACGTTGCCTAAACAGCCATTCCGCCACCTTGGCCGCGGTTGCCGATCATCCAGGGCAAGGCTGCTGTAACTTCCTCATGGATTCTGGCCGACCTTGCGAAGCCGCAAAACGCTTCCCTGGCGGCCGACAGCGGGTAGGTGCCGTCAAACGCTCTTTGGCATGCGCGCAGAGCGGTTTCATAGATGTTGCCGCGTCGGTTTTTGGGCCATTCGTAGAGAAATTCCAAGGCGTCCTCCAGGCACGCGATTTCCTGGACGAGACTGTTTCCGCTCTTAACGAAAACAGGGCTGTCGAATATCCGGTCGTTCATAAGATCCTCCAAGTCGAACGAACATTTGAGTTTGCAATGGGCGTGGCCGATTGCGGCCGCCCGCCAAAAAATATTGGTTGCCAATTTCGGCCGTCAAGATACCCGTCGCCGGCGTCGAAGAGAGCAAGACCGTGAGGTCGGATTGGGGGGATGAATTTGATAAGGTGCGGTCGGCAAATCGTTTGAAAACCGACGATCCCGTGGGTTGCCTTTTCGAGACGATAAGAGCCGGCGACGCCTGCATTGGCCGCTGAACTCAGCTCGGCTCGATCTCCGAAAACAGCCAGTCCCGAAACGCCTTCACCTTGCGCTGGCGGATCGCTTCCGGCGGGTAGACCAGGTAGAAGCTGGAGACGGCCTTCAGCGCGTGGTCGAAAGGCCGGACCAGCCTGCCGGAGGTGAGGTCGGCGGAAACCAGCATGGTCCGGCCAAGCACCACGCCTTCGCCTTGAACAGCGGACTCCACCGCGAAGGTGGCGGAATCGAAGGTGAGGCCGCTGTTGGCGTCGACGCCTTCGACTCCGGCGCTGGCCAGCCACGCCGCCCAGTCGATCCGGTAGCCGTCGCGGATCAGCGTGTGGTGCTTGAGGTCCTGCGGCGTCCTGAGCGGATGCGGCCCTTCGAGCAGCTTCGGGCTGCAGACGGGAAACACCTCCTCGCCGGTAAGGAATTCCGAGGTCAGCCCATGATAGTGGCCGGCGCCGTAGCGGATGGCGACGTCGATGCCGTCGCCGCGGAAATTGGTCAGCCTGCCGGTGGTCGAGACACGCACGTCGATGTCGCCATGCGCGCGGTGGAAACGGTAGAGCCTCGGCACCAGCCATTTTCCGGCAAAGCCATCCGAGGTGCTGACGTTCAATGTCGAGCCGGAATGGCGCGAGGTTGCCGCTTGCGTCGCCAGAGCGAGCTGGTCGAGCGCCTCGCGCACGGCAACCGCATAAGGCTCGCCGACGGGGGTGAGCCGCACCGAGCGCGTCGCCCGCTCGAACAACTGCACGCCGAGCTGGTCCTCGAGATGCTTTACCGCCCGGCTGATCGCGCCATGGGTCAGGTTGAGCTCGTCCGCGGCCCGCGAAAAGTTCAGATGCCGGGCGGCGGCCTCGAAGGCCGGCAAGGCGTTGAGCGGCGGCAGTCTGCGTGTCACGACGAAAGCCATTTGTGAGTTATGGTAACAAATACTTGCCAAATTTTGGTTTGTCCAGCGAGCTTTTTCTGGCCAAAAATCCTCACAGCATTTGTGATCAAAGCTCACTCAAGATCGAAACCTGCGAGGACAATATGGCTACCGTTCATCCCTTCCTCTGGTTCAACCTCGACGCCGAAGCGGCGCGCGCCTTCTATCTGTCGGTTTTCAAGAATAGCCGGGCGCTGGAGACCATCGAGTTCACCGACAAGCCGCATGCGATCTTCGACTTCGAGCTCGAAGGCCTGCGTCTCACCGCGCTCAACGCCGGCGGGGTGCCGCCCTTCAACGAGCGGATCTCGCTCTATATCGAAACCAGGGACCAGGCCGAGACCGATTATTACTGGAATGCGCTGACCGCCGGCGGCGGCTCGGAACAGCCCTGCGGCTGGCTGAAGGACAAGTTCGGCGTCTACTGGCAGGTCATCCCCAGTGAGGCGCTGCGACTGATGAGCGACCCGGATCGCGCGAAGGCCGGCCGGGCGCGTCAGGCGATGTATTCGATGAAGAAGATCATCCTCGCCGACATCGCAGCCGCCCACGCCGGCCGCCAAGCCTGATTTCTACCCAGCACTCAAAGACGGAGATGACCCATGGCCAAGCTCCCCGTGGCTTCACTCAACGGAAAGAAGATCATTGTCGTCGGCGGCAGCTCCGGCATCGGCTTCGGTGTCGCGGCCGCCGCGCTTGAAGACGGTGCCGAAGTCGTGATCGCCGGCCGCTCGGCGCAAAAGCTGAAGGCCGCCGAAAAGCGGCTCGGCATGGCAGGGCGCCTGACGGGCATCGCCGCCGACATGGCGAACGAGGCCGACGTCGCCCGTCTGTTCGAGGAAACCGGCGCCTTCGATCATCTGGTGGCGACGGCCGGCACGCCGCCGCCCAATTATCCGATCGGCGAGACCGACATGGAATTCGTGCGCCAATTCGTCGACGGCAAGCTTATCGGCGCGGTGATGCTCGCCAAGCATGCCGCACGCATGCTGAACAAAGGCGGCTCGATGATCTTCACCTCCGGCATCAACAAGGACCGCCCGCCGGTCCCCGGCGGCTCCGTCGTCTCGGCGGTCGCCGGCTCGTTCAGCTATTTCGCCCGCGCCCTGGCGCTGGAACTTGCGCCGACCCGCGTCAACATCGTCTCGCCCGGCTGGGTGGACACCGAGATGTGGGACGAGATCGTCGGCGAGGCCAAGGCGGGCTATTTCGACCAGATGGGCACCCGCATTCCATCGGGCAGGATCGCCAAGCCCGCCGATATCGCGCCCGCCTATCTCTATTTGATGCAGAACGAATTCATGACCGGCGAGACCATCCATATCGACGGCGGGCAGAGGCTGGTGTGAGCCGGCAAGGCAGGAGCTTCGGTTTGAAGCTCCGGCTCCAGCCATTGCCGTCCGTCGTCGCCGCGGGCCGCTTGCCGGGCCTTCGCTGAACAATGGCATTCTTGGCGGAACGCTAATATAGATGGCGCTCGAACGAGCGGCGCCTCGGCGCCGAGGAACGCCATGCGAAGGGTCATCGTCACAGCCATGTGCCTAGCCGTCATGACGGGCGCCAATGCGCATGACTGGTACGAAAACAAGGTCGACCCGGTAACGAACTTGAAATGTTGCGGCGGCAGGGATTGCCGCCCCATACCGGAGTCCTCGGTGCAGTCCAGGGCCGACGGCGGCTACGTTTATGTGCCCGATGGTTTCAACATCTCGCCAGACCGCGTGCAGGAATCGCCGGACGGCCAATACCACATCTGCGAGAACCATTACGTCATAACCAACCAGCCCTATCTGCGCTGCTTCTTCGCGCCACGGCTTAAGGTCTCACGGCTGCTCGAGCGATAGACTCAATACCTAGGTCGGCCATCAATGCTCAGTCGGACGCTCAGCCAGCGAGTATCCGAAATAGTCCATGATTTCCTGCGCCTCACCTGCGTCGAAGCGGCAAGCGGCGCGCCGACTCAGCTCCTATGACGCAGCGAGTCGACGATCACGGTCATCGCCGGCGAGAGCTGCCGCCGGCTCGGATAATAGAGATGATAGCCGGCGAAGGGCGGGCTCCAGTCGTTGAGCACCAGCGACAGGCGTCCCTCGGCAATATGGCGGCTGACGAGGTTTTCCGGCACATAGGCGATGCCGTAGCCGCAGATCGCGGCATCGATCATGGGAAGGGTCGAATTGAAGGCGAGCTGGCCTTCCACCCGCACCCTGAGGTCCCGGCCTTCCTTGCCGAATTCCCAGGCATAGAAGCCGCCGAACGTGGCCTGGCGCAGGTTGATGCAGTCGTGCCCAACCAGATCCTGGGGTGTCCTTGGGGCAGGGCGGCGGGAAAAATAGTCCGGCGAAGCGACGGCCACCAGCCTCCAGTCCGGGCCGATCCGCACCGCGATCATGTCGCGGTCGACGCTTTCGCCGAGCCGCACGCCGGCGTCGAAGCGCTCTTCCACGATGTTTCGCATGCCGTTATCGCTGTAGAGCTCGATCCTGATATCCGGATAGTCGCGAAGCACCGGCTCGAGCTTCGGCCAGACGACCGTCTGCAGCGCATGGTCCGACAGCGTGATGCGGACCGTTCCGGAGGGCTTGTCGCGGAAGGCGACCAGGCTCGAAAGGTCGGACTCGATCCCTTCGAAACGGGGCGCGAGCGACTGGTAGAGCCGCTCGCCCGCGTCCGTGGGTGCCACGCTTCGTGTCGTGCGGGTCAGCAGCCGCACGCCGAGCCGCGCCTCGAGCTGCTTGATGGTGGCGCTGAGCGTAGACTGTGACGTGCCGAGTTCCGCCGCCGCCTTGGTGAAGCTGCGCTCCCGGGCGACAGCCAGGAACCACAGCAGATCCTTCATGTCGTCGCGCTGCATCGGCATCTCCTGAACGATCATTTATATCACAAACCGATAAGTTCATGCGGATTATTCGGTCTAATCGAACGGGCTGCCTTGCCATATCTTGCCGGCATGTCTTGGCGGCCACTGCCCGCCCTGCTGCCCCTCAAGGATGCCCGCTATGGATACAACCTACGACATACAGCTTGTCGAAGACCGCGCCGCACGGGGCGCGGTGCTGTCAATGGCTCTATGCGTTTCCGTCCTCATCGCGTCGGAATTCATGCCGGTCAGCCTGCTGTCGCCGATCGCCGCGGATCTCGGCATCACCGAGGGCCGCATGGGACAGGCGATCTCGATTTCGGGCGCCTTGGCCGTTGTGACCAGCCTGCTGGTCGCCGGCCTCACGCACCGGATCGACCGCCGGCTGGTCGTGGCCGGCTTTACTGTGCTCCTGATCGTTTCCGGGCTCGCTGTCACCTTCGCGCCGAACTACGCGTTCCTCATGGCTGGCCGGGCGCTGCTCGGCATCGCGATCGGCGGCTTCTGGTCGATGTCGACCGCGATCGTCATGCGCCTCGTGCCGGAAGACATGGTTCCGAAGGGCCTCGCGATGCTGAACGCGGGCAATGCCATTGCGGCCACCGTTGCCGCGCCGCTGGGCAGCTTTCTCGGCGCCTATGTCGGCTGGCGCGGCGCTTTCTTCCTCGTCGTGCCGCTCGGGCTTCTGGCGCTGGTCTGGCAGTGGACCAGCCTGCCGGCACTGCCCCCGCGCCGGAGGAAGCGTCCAGGCAATCCGCTGGTGCTGCTCGGCCGTCTTCCAGTCGCCATCGGCATGGCGTCGATCATGATGCTGTTCATGGGCCAGTTCGCGCTTTTCACCTATCTGCGGCCCTTCCTCGAGAGCGTGACCCGCCTCGATATCGCCGCGCTATCGGCAATCCTGCTGGCGATGGGGCTGGCGGGCGTGGCCGGCACCTGGTGCATCGGCCGGCTTTTGCGCTCGCGCCTGTTCAGCATCCTTATCGTCATCCCGCTGGTCATGGCCGCGCTGGCCGTTGCGCTCATCGCTCTCGGGGCATTGCCGGTCCCTACAGCGCTTCTGCTCATTGGCTGGGGCTTCTTCGGCACGGCCGCGCCCGTTGGTTGGGGCACGTGGCTCAGCCACACGTTGCCTAACGACGCCGAGGCCGGCGGTGGGCTGCAGGTGGCTGTCATCCAGCTCGCCATCGCCGGCGGCGCGGCGATCGGCGGCACGCTCTTCGATACGGTCGGCTGGTGGGGTGCATTCAGTTTCGGCGCGGTGATGCTCGGCGGATCAGCGCTTGCCGCCTTTGCCGCGTCGCATTTGGCCCGGAGGTCCTTGCCATGACGATCGAGCGTGCGACGCTCAGCCGCCGGACATTGCTCGGCGCCGCGCTCGCGGTGGCGGCCCTGCCGCGCGCGGCCGCCAGCCAAGAGGGCAGGGACCCAGCCAACCAGGAGCCCACTGACATGAAGATCAGGATGATTTTCAACGGCCGCACCATGACCGCCACGCTCTACGACAATCCGTCGGCACGCGACTTCTTCTCCATGCTGCCGCTCGACCTCAAGATCGAGGATTACGCGCATAACGAGAAGATCGCCTATCTGCCGCGCAAGCTGACGGAGGAGGGCAGCGGCCCGTTCGCCAATGAGCAGCCTTACGACCTCTGCTATTTCATGCCTTGGGGCAATCTGGCCATGTTCTACGCCGACTATCGCCATCCCGGGCTGATCAGGCTCGGCCGCTTCGACGAGGGCGAGCGGGCCCTGCATAGCCGCGGCAAGTTTCCGCTTCGCATCGAACGCATTTGAGGACGCAAAAGGAGATCACCATGGATATTCTTCGCGCAGGCACGAGGCCTTCCGGCAAAGGACCGGCCGACTGGTTCACCGGCACGGTGCGGATCGACCCGCTCTTCAATCCCTTCGACGCCGCCCGGGTCCAAGGCGCCCAGGTGACCTTCGAGCCGGGCGCCCGCACCGCCTGGCACACGCATCCGCTCGGCCAGACGCTGATCGTCGTCTCTGGCCGTGGCCGCGTCCAGCGCGACGGCGGCCCGGTCGAGGAAATCCGGCCGGGCGATGTCGTCTGGTTCGCGCCCGGCGAAAAGCACTGGCACGGCGCGTCACCCGAGACCGCCATGACCCACATTGCCCTCCAGGAGGTCAAGGACGGCAAGGTCGCGGACTGGCTGGAACATGTCAGCGACGCCGACTACGGCGCCTGACCCCATTACTTGAAAGGAATCGAAATGCTCGCAACCGTTCTTCATAAGCCCGGCGACATCCGCTGCGAGGAAATCGCCGACCCGAAAATTCTGCGGCCGACGGACGCCATCATCAAGCTCTCGGCCAGCTGCATCTGCGGCTCGGACCTTTGGCCCTATCGCGGGCTGCAGCCGGTCGACGGTCCGATGCACATGGGTCACGAATATTGCGGCATCGTCGTCGAGGTCGGCGCGGAGGTGCGCACGGTCCGTCCCGGCCAGTTCGTCGTCGGCTCGTTCTGCCTTTCCGACAACACCTGCCCGCATTGCCGCTTCGGCTTCCAATCGTCCTGCGAGCAGCGCGAGTTCATGTCGGGCGCGCAGGCGCCTTACGCCCGCGTGGCGCTGGCCGACGGCACGCTGGTCGCCACCGCCGAGGTGCCATCGGCCGAACTCATCCCCGACCTGCTGGCCGTGTCCGATGTGCTCGGCACCGGCTGGTATGCCGCCGACGCGGCCGAGGTCCGCGAAGGATCGACGGTGGTAGTGGTCGGCGACGGCGCGGTCGGCCTGATGGGCGTGCTCGCGGCCAGGGAGATGGGCGCCGAGCGCATCATCGCCATGAGCCGGCACGCGAGCCGTCAAAAGCTCGCCCGCGAGTTCGGCGCGACCGACATCGTGGCCGAACGCGGCGAGGAAGGCATCGCGCGCATCAAGGACCTCACGGGCGGCGTCGGTGCGGATTCGGTGCTGGAATGCGTCGGCACGGGAGAATCCTTCGACCAGGCGTTGGCTTGCTCGCGGCCCGGCGGCACCATCGGCTATGTCGGCGTGCCGCATGGGGTGAACTTCGACGGCCAAAAACTGTTCTTCGGCCAAAAGCGCATGCTGGGCGGTCCGGCGCCGGTACGCCGCTTCCTGCCTGACCTGATGGAGCGCGTGCTGCAAGGCCGCATCAAGCCCGGCAAGGTCTTCGACCTCAAGCTGCCGCTGGCCGAGGTCGCCGAAGGCTACCGCGCCATGGACGAGCGCCGCGCCGTCAAGGTCATGCTTTCGGTGTGAGGCTGCGGTGGGTCGGCGCGGCCAGCCTCAGCGCTGGGGCACCTCGGCCCACAATTTTTTGGCGAAGCCGCGCTTGTCGAGCGCCCACGCAGCACCGGCGACCACCGCCTTGCCGTTCCGGCATTTGTAGGAATAGACGGCGTCGTGACCGGTCGCGAAGGCCGGCACGACGTCTTCATTCGGGTTGGTCTTGCAGAACTCGTCGGCGCCGGGATTGTCGCGCGCGGCATTCATCTTGGCGCAGGGCAGGTTGGCGCCGATAAAGCAGGCCAGCAGCTTGCCGTTCATGCAGCGATAGTTGGCCTGCGTCTGCAACTCGGACTCCTCCGGCGCGGCCTTGGCATCCGGGAACAGTTTTTTGAACGCCTTGACCGTGCCGGCATGGAGCTCGTGCGAATAGGGGCGGACGGTGTCGTCGTTCTTCACCTGCCGGCAGAGCTTGTAGAGGTCCTGCGCAGGCGCCGCCGTAGCGGTCGCAGGCGCCGCCGTAGCGGTCGCAGGCGCCGCCGTAGCGGTGGTCGCAGGCGCCGCGTTGGTGCTGCCGGCGGCCATAAGGAACACTGAAGCCAACAGCAGCGTCGGTGCAAAAAGGCCGGTTGCCGAAAGGCGAAATGCGGTCATGGTGACCTCCTCAGGCTCGTCGGAGCAAAACCCTCAGACAACCGTTAGACCCAATAAGCGCATCCCAAGGAAGAGGGAAGCATGGCACAAATCATCGACAAACAGAAACCTCTCACCTTCCGCTTCGCCGATGACGGGCTGGTCCCCAACCATCCGCGCTGGCCGATGCTTGTCTATCCCGGCGCGGTGGAACTGCCGGACGACGTCGATCCGGCTGCCGTCTTCGAGGATATTTTCGGCGCGAATGGCTGGGGCAACAGCTGGCGCAACGGCATCTACGGCTTCGTCCATTATCACTCGCGCATCCATGAGGTTCTGGGCATCGCGCGCGGTACCGCCGAGGTCCGCTTCGGCGGCGACAAGGGCAAGGTGCTCAAGGTCAAGGCGGGCGACGTGGCGGTCCTGCCGGCCGGCGAGGGCCACCAGCGCCTGTCCGCCACCGCCGATCTGCTCGTCGTCGGCGCCTATCCGCCTTTCGGTACATATGATCTGTGCCGGAGCCCGGAGCAGCACGCCGATGCGCTGCGCGCGATCCCGAAGGTCGGTCGTCCCGACAAGGACCCGGTCTATGGCGGCGGTGGACCGCTGCTTAAGGCATGGAGCGAAGGCTGAAATGGCAAGGATCGTCGCCATCGAGCATCTGACCCTGGACGGCGTCTTCCACGCGCCGGCGCGTGCCGACGAAGACATGCGCAACGGTTTTACGCATGGCGGCTGGGGCATTCCGGGCAGCGATGCGAAGATGCAGGAGGTCATCGGCGGCGCCATGGCCGGCGGCTGGTCGCTGCTTGCCGGCCGGACGACTTATGAAGATCTCCACGAAGCCTGGGCCGTCCGCCAGCCGGCCAATGCGATGACCACGGCGCTAACCGGCGCCCGCAAATTCGTCGCCTCGCATGACGCCGGCTATCAACCGCGCTGGGAGAATTCGACGCTGCTTGCCGGCGAGGCGGGGCAGACCGTGCGTGCGCTCAAGCAAGGTCACGACAAGGCGCTGATCATGTTCGGCAGCGGCAAGCTGCTGCGCGCGCTGATGCGGCGCGGCCTGGTCGATGAATTGGTGTTGATGGTCCACCCGCTGGTGCTGGGTGATGGCTTCCGCCTGTTCGAGCCGGGGCAGCCGCCTTCGACAATGAAACTGTCGAGCCATGTCGCGACCGCAACGGGCGTGGCGATCCTCACCTACGCACTCGACGCCAGGGATGTAGCCGAACGGCCGGAGTAAAAGCCGGGACGCTTGGCCCGCCGCCTACGGATAGTGTGTCTTCTTCGGCGCGTCCGTTTGCGGATCGAAGTCCAGCGCTTTCGGCAGCGGCAGGCTCGAGCATTGCAGATGCACATTGCGGGCGAACAGCTTTCGCTGCTGCCGCTCATGTTCCTTGACCGCCGCCACCAGCCCCATGCTGTAGGGGCCAACCAGCACGCCGAAGCCCCAGCCGGGATGCTCCTTCTCGCGGACGGCATATTCCGAAGCCGCCGTGCGGGCCTGCTGGCATTCCGGCGATGCCCATTTCGGATCCTGCTGCGAAAGCGAGGCGCCATAGTCGACCGGGGAGGACGCGCATCCAGCCACTGCCGCGCTCAGCGCGACGATCGTCGCAATTCTCATCGTTTGAGTCCCCACTAATTTAGGGCAGACACTACACGGAGCGCGTCTTCGCACAAGCGAGATAGTCGAGCGCGGATGGGAGGACCGGACAGCCGCCGTCGCTGTCCTTCGAGGCGCGTTCTCGAAATTTTTAGCGTCCCGTTCCGTTTCCACCCACCGTTTCGTCCTTGGTTTCGTCTGTTACAGAAAAGGAGAGCCGCAATGGCTGGAATGGTCGTTATCTACAAGCAGCCGGCTGACGCGAAAGCGTTCGACAAGCACTATTTCGAGACGCACATACCTCTGGCCAAGAAGATTCCGGGTCTCAGGAAATACGAGGTCAGCCAGGGGCCCATCACGGTGGTGGCCGGACCATCCGATGTCTACCTGATCGGGACGCTGCATTTCGACGATCTCGACGCCATGAAGAAGGGTTTCGCGAGCCCGGAGGGAAAAGCGGCCGGGACGGATCGCCGCCTTTACGCACCCGACGAGTCAGGCATTCAGATGTTCCTCTTCGACAGCAGGGAGGTCTGAGTCGCTCCGCTGCGGCCGTCTTCATCGCACCGCTCAGAACCTGCGGCTGAGATAGGCCGACCCGCCGAGGCCGAACCGCCACTCGAACTCCACCGCCTTGGTAAGGCCGATCCGGCGGCCGCAGACGATCGCGGCCGGATCGGTCCGCGACGGGGCAAACTCGAAGGGGCGCGCGCTCAGCGAAAGCCGATTGTGCGAGCCGTCGATGCCGAGCGCCTGGCAGAGCTTGCCCGGACCCGAGCAGAGCAGCCGCTCGTCATCGGTTCCGCGCCGGCCGCGCATCCGGGCTATGCCGGATTGCGGCTGGATCGCGCGGATCAGCACCGCGCTGCCCGGCAGGCACACCGCATTGAGGCACCAATGCAGGCCGTAGGAGCGGTACACGTAAGCGCTGCCGGGCGCGCCATACATCGGCGCGTTGCGCTCCGTGCGGCCGCGATAAGCGTGCGAGGCGGGATCGTCCGGGCGGTAAGCCTCGGTCTCGACGATGATGCCGCCGACACCGCCGAGCGCAAGCGTGGCGCCAACCAGCGCACGCGCCACCACGAGCGCGTCGCGGGCGAAGAAATCGGGCTCAGGCGGCATGACGGCGGATGCTTGTCAGATAGGCCATGATCATCCTGCGGTGCTGGTCGCCAGTTCGTTCAGCGTAAGGTGGGGCGTCCTCCGGCGTGGTTTGCCGCGATCGCCGTTGCCGGCTACTGGCGCACGGGCCTTCTCGCCACGGCAAAGATAATTCGTCCTATCACAATGCCGATCAGGCCGGCCGCCGCTTTCAGGAGGGCATCCTGGAGACGGGCATGCCGGCCGGGATCGATCACCTGCAGCAGTTCCAACACGCCGGCCGCGGCGCAGACAAACAGCATCGTCTGCGTCAGGCGGGAGGGGAATCCCAAGGCCAGGGCAAGACCGAACAGGATATAGGCCAGCGCGCGTTCCATGTTCACCTCGCCTAGGTGCGGGCGCATGTCGATAGGCGAGAGCGTAGCGAAGGTGATGGCCGCGAGCAGGATGAGCGCAGCAATACGGGAGATCAAGGTCATTGCGAGCTCATACATTCGCCAAGCCGGCATAACAATATGGGCACTTGGCATCGAACGGCCACGCGACGTGCTTTAGGCGTGGTGTCGGCGTGCAATCATTCCCGACACCTCTCCCTTCGGTTGCATACCAGCAGCCGAATGGCTGACTTGAAGGGTAGATTTGATGTGGAGCATTGTAAGAGGGCCAGCGATGGTCCTCGGCCCGACTGCCCGGCTTTCCATAGGGCCCTTCATGCAGTCGGGCCACCCGCTGGCTGGCGCTTGCCACAAGCGGGTCTGGCATCTTGAACACCATGGCGGGTTGGCGATGACAGTTGTTTCCTTTTCCCATCCGGTCAACGTGTTTGTCGGGCTTGGCTTCCCTTGTGAGATATCGTCCGTGATAGAAGCTTGTCATGTCCTGGACGAATGGTCCGGCAGCCGCACGTCGACCTACACAGCCACAGCGGCTGCCTGTCACGCTGCCTTGGCCGGCATGAGCGATGTGGAATCGGCGCGAGCCGCCTTCGAGGCTTTCGCCCGGGCACGAGGCATCCTTGCCCCGGATACGCCCGAACCGTCGGCTGCGGACAGCCAGATCGGTTCAGTGTTTCCGTGAATTGACGCCGGCCGCTATTTTCGGATCGGCTGGGCGGTCCACCGGGCCGAAAAGTGCGGCGCACGCCCTTTCTTCAAGCGATCAACCCAGCAGATTGCGCGCCGCGCGCATGAAGATCCGCGAGCCGATCGGGATCAAATCGTCGGGAAAATCATAGTCGGGGTTGTGCAGGGAAGGGTGCCTTTCGCCGGCGCCGAGGAAGAACATCGCCGATCTGGCGCTGTGGCCGAAAATGCCGAAATCCTCCGAGGCGCGCATCGGCAGCGTCTCCTCGCTGCGCGAAACACCTTCCTCGTCGAGCGCGCGGTTGAGATGTTCGACTGCGTCCGGCGCGTTGACGCTGGCGACGAAGATCTCGTGATAGTCGAAGCGCACCGCAAGACCGTGTGCGGCGGCGATCTTTCCGGCCAGCGCTTCCGCGGCGGCGACCAGCTCCGCCATGCGCTCGTCGCGCCTTGTGCGCAGCGTCGCCCACACTTCCGCATAGCCCGGCGCGATGCCGAACACGGCTTCGCCCATCGCGCAATGGGTGACGGTCACCATGCCGAAATCCTCATCAGTGAAGGTACCGCGCCCGAGCGCGGGCAGCGCCGGCATCAGCTCGCTCACCGCCGGCATCGGCGAGGTGCCGGTTTCGGGCATCGAGGAATGCGCGGTCTTGCCTTCGAGCACGATGCGCATGCCGCGCGAGGCGCAATTGACGGTGCCGGCTTTCAGCCGCACCTCGCCGAATGGCACGCCGGGCAGATTGTGCAGCGAGAAGGCGAAGTCCGGCGCGATCTCGCCAAAGCGCGGATCGGCGACGACGCCGGCCGCGCCATTGCCGGTCTCCTCGGCCGGCTGGAACATCAGCACGACACGGCCGCGCGCCGGCCTGTCGCGCCCGAACTGGCGGCCGAGCGCGGCGAGGATCGCGGTGTGCCCGTCATGGCCGCACATATGCGACTTGCCCGGCACCTGAGAGGAATGCTCGACGCCCGAAAGCTCCTCGATCGGCAGCGCGTCGAGCTCCGAGCGGAACAGCACCGTCGGCCCGGCCTGTCCGCTGTCATAAACCGCCGCCACGCCATGCCCGCCCAGACCCGTCAGCACTTTGTCCGGCCCAGTATCGGCGAGGAAGGCGACCACTTCCGTGGCGGTCTTTTCTTCCTCATTCGAGATTTCCGGTTGCCGGTGCAGCTTGCGGCGCCATTCCGTAAGCTCGACGATGTCGCGATTGGTCAGGGTCATGGGTTGGAGCTCCGCTTGGCTTTCCCGCTCACACAAACACGATAGGGTTTTTCTCGCGCCGTGCCATGCGGATCAATTCCGATAGTCCATCGGCGGATACGCTGATATCTGGATGGCGAGCATGATGGAACATCGTTCGGGGGCGAGCCGAGTGAAATCCTTAACAGGATTTTCATCCCGCTCGCCTAACCACTAGGACCATGACAAGGCATGACGAGCGGCTGGTTGCAGGCCCCTCTTCGGAGGGTCGCAGCGAAGCCGTGGAAGCCGGCATCCTGCGCGATCAGCTCGCCGAGCTGAGCAAGTGCGTCTTCATCTCGATGCCTGTCGGCACGGTGCTGTCGGCCCTGATCCTGGCGGTGCAGCTCTTGTCGGGCGGCGGCCTTGCCGCGGTGACGTGGTTTACCGCGATCGCCCTGATAAATGGCGCGCGCGTGGTGCTTGCGGTGGCCCAGTCGGGCGCGGCCGACGGCCGGCCGGAGGCAGCCGGCGCCCGGCTTTCCGTCTATGGCCTGCTGGCGCTGGCGTCGGGCGTCGCCTGGTCTTTCCTGGCGCTGCTGAGCGACGGATACACCACGGCCCAGACGCCGCTTTATCTGATCGTGCTGGCCGGCACGGCGGCCGGTGCGGTCACCTACGGCAGCTCCTACGCGCCGGCTTCGATCAACTTCATCACACTGCCGCTTCTCACCGCCGCCGCCTGTGTGCTGGCCAAAGGCGGCGTCGAAAATTACGTGCTCGCCTTCACCATCCTGCTGTTCCTTGGCGGCATGATCAGAAGCGCGCTTCTGGGACAATCCCGCTTCCGCGAGACGAGCCGTCTCAAATACGAGGCGCGCGAGTTCGCCGCCGAGATGGAGCGCAACTCCCGGCGCGACCCGCTGACGAATCTGCTCAACCGGTATGGGCTGGAGCAGGCGATCGCCAGGCTCGGACTTTCCGACGGCCCGTTCGTGGCCATGCTGATCGACCTCGACGGCTTCAAATCCGTCAACGACACCTATGGCCACAACATCGGCGACGACCTCCTGGTCAAGGTGGCGCGCAGGATCGAGGACCACGCCCCGCAAGGCGCGACGATCGCGCGCATCGGCGGCGACGAGTTCGTGCTGCTTTTCCCGGCGGGTGAAACCCGGCAGCCGGCGGGCGAGCTGGCATCCGCCATCATCGCGGCCATCGCCAATCCGGACCCGGAGCTGAACTCGGTACGCGTCGGCGCGTCGATCGGCATCTATCAGGCGGAAAAGCCGCGCTTGACGGAAATGCTGCTCAAGGCCGATTTCGCGCTCTATGCGGCCAAGCGCGGCGGCCGCAACGAACACTGCCTCTTCGACGCCGAACTCGACGCAGCGCTGGAGCGCAAGAACTGTATCGAGCGCGACCTGCGCGGCGCCATCGAAGCGGGCCGGCTCTGCTCCTGGTTCCAGCCGCTGGTGAGGCTCGACACCGGCGCGGTGGTCGGCTTCGAGGCGCTGCTGCGCTGGCACCACGACATCCATGGCGCCATCTCGCCGCCCGAGATCGTCACCGCCGCGCGCGAAACCGGCCTGCTTTCGCTTCTGACCGAGACGGTGTTCCGCAATTGCTGCGCCATGATCGCGGAGCTGGTGAGACAGGGACGCCTGGATGTCCGGGTCGCGATGAACCTCTCGCCGCGCGAGCTCGAGGCCGGCAATGTCGACGACATGATCCTGGACGGGCTGAAGGCGAGGAATATGCCCGCCGCGATGCTCGAGATCGAGATCACCGAAGAAGCGCCTGTCGACCGCGCCAGGGTCGACGAAAAGGTCGGGCGCCTGGCGGATGCGGGCATATCGATCGTTCTGGACGATTTCGGCACCGGCTTCTCGACCCTGGTTTCGTTGAAGGACAGCCGCATCCGCAAGATCAAGATCGACAAGGATTTCGTCCGCGACCTGGCGAAATCGGTGGAGGACCAGGCGCTCGTCGAGGCGGTCATCGGCCTCGGCCACACGCTGGGCATCGAGGTGATGGCCGAGGGCGTCGAGACCGACGCTGACCGCATGATCCTGCGTTCGCTGGGCTGCGTGATTGCGCAAGGTTATCTGTTTTCGGCGGCACTTCCGATGCGCGACGCGCTCGCCTTCGACGCGGCCGGCAAGTCCGCCGCCGAAGCTCATTTCGAGCCGCGGCGCAATCCCCGGAGCGGCAACGCCGCCTGAACGGCCGCCTGCGCCGGGCAGCGCTCGCGTGAAACCTTTTGATTTTTGGGCCGTTGTCGCGCGATGCCCCCGGCCAAGCACAAACCGAAACCGGCCGACAGCGCCACGCAGCGCGGTGCAGGCAAGCCGCGCCCGGCAAAGCCGCGCCACGAGAAGCTGCGCCAGTCGAAACCGCGTGGCACCCCGAAGCCGCCCCCGGAGAAGACGCAGCAAGACAAACCTCAAGAAGACAGGCTGAAAGAGGACAAGGCGCGGCAACGCAAGCCGCGGGCCGGCGAGAGCCCCGAAGAAAAGGCCCCCGCCGACGCCGCGCCGGAGGCCATCGGCCATGCCGGAGCGCCGCCGCCGGAGGCCATCGAGCCCGGTCCGCGACTGACGCCCGAAGAGACCGAGCGGGCGCGCAAGAGATATCTTCTGCGGCGCTTCTGGATCAGCGGGCGCGGCTATTGGGGTTTTCGCGGCGACAGGCTCGCCTGGCCGCTGACGATCGGGCTCCTGGTGCTGATCTGCGTCAATGTCGGCTTCCAGTACGGCATCAACCGCTGGAACCGCGCGATCTTCGACGCCATCGAGCTGCGCGACGCCCACACCGTCTATGTCTTGAGCGCCATCTTCCTGCCGCTGGTCGCCGGCAGCATCAGCCTGGTCGTGGCCCAGGTTTACCTGCGCATGACCATGCAGCGCCGCTGGCGCTCCTGGCTGGCCACGGCGGTCGTCCAGCGCTGGCTGGCCAGCGGCCGCTACTACCAGCTCAACCTCGTCAAGGGCGACCACGCCAACCCCGAGGCCCGGCTGACGGAGGATCTGCGCATCGCGACGGAATCGCCCGTCGATTTCATCGCCGGCGTCCTCAATGCCTTCCTGTCGGCGTCGACCTTCATCGTCGTGCTGTGGACCATCGGCGGCGCGCTGAGCTTCACGCTGGGCGGCTCGACCATCACCGTGCCCGGCTTCCTCGTCGTCACCGCGGTCATCTATGCGGCGATAACCTCGACCTCGATGTTCACCATCGGCCGCCGCTTCGTCCAGCTTTCCGAGGACAAGAACCAGGCCGAGGCCGAGTTCCGCTACGTGCTGACGCGCGTGCGCGAAAACGGCGAGAGCATCGCCCTGCTCGGCGGCGAGGAGGAGGAGAATGCCGGCATCGACCGCACCTTCGCCGGCGTGCTCGGCCGCTGGGCGCGGCTCACCGGCCAGCACATGCGCACCGCGCTGGTCTCGCAGGTCTCCAGCCTGTTCGCGCCGGTCGTGCCGGTGCTGCTTTGCGCGCCGAAATTCCTCGACGGCTCGATGACGCTCGGCCAGGTCATGCAGGCGGCCTCCGCCTTCGCTATCGTGCAAGGGGCCTTCGGCTGGCTGGTCGACAATTATCCGCGCCTTGCCGACTGGAACGCATCGGCCCACCGCATCGCCTCGCTGATGATGTCGCTCGACGGGCTGGAACGCGCCGAGGAGAACGACAGGCTGGGCCGCATCCAGCGCGGCGAGACCGCAGACGGCGCCATGCTCAGCCTCAACAACCTTTCCGTGACGCTCGACGACGGTACCTCGGTGGTGAAGGAAACCGAGGTCGAGATCGAGCCCGGCGAGCGCGTGCTGGTCTCGGGCGAATCCGGCACCGGCAAGTCGACGCTGGTGCGCGCCATCGCCGGCCTGTGGCCCTGGGGCAGCGGCAGCGTCGATTTCCACCCCGGCAAGCGGCTGTTCATGCTGCCGCAGCGCCCCTACATCCCGTCCGGCACGCTGCGCCGCGCCACCGCCTATCCCGCCGCCGCCGACAATTGGAAGACGAAAGAGATCGACGCCGCCCTCGACAAGGTCGGCCTCGCCTATCTGAAGGACCGGCTGGAGGAAGAGGCGCCCTGGGACCAGACGCTGTCGGGCGGCGAAAAGCAGCGCCTGGCCTTCGCCCGCCTTTTGCTGCACGCGCCCGACATCGTCGTGCTCGACGAAGCCACCTCGGCGCTCGACGAGAAGAGCCAGGACAAGATGATGCAGACGGTGATCCAGGAACTGCCCAGGGTCACCATCATCAGCGTCGCCCACCGCGCCGAGCTGGAGGCGTTCCACACCCGCAAGATAACGCTGGAGCGGCGCGAAGGCGGGGCGCGGCTGGTCAGCGACGTCGATCTGGTGTCGAGGAAGAAGAAGCGTGGCTTGATCCAGCGGGCGCTGTGGGGAAGTGGCGCGAATGGTAATAAGGGGTAGGGGGCGCTCCGAGGTTGCGCGCAATCGCGGAGGTCGACCCCCCACTCCGTCTCGGCTTCGCCGAGCCACCTCTCCCCCGATCGACGGGGTAGAGGAAAGGCGCCAGGCTTTTTGCCGTCAACGCTCGTCCAGCAAGGCTCCGTTCCTTTCCCTCCGGAGGGGGAAAGGTGGCGCTGCGAAGCAGCGACGGATTGGGGGAACCACGTGGCAATCAAGCCTCGGCCCGATCAGTCACGCCAGTCACAGAAAATGTGTGCATGCCGTAGACAAAGTGGGGGAGAGGTGGCTCGGTGCGGAGCGCCGAGACGGAGCGGGGCAGCGCCGGCGTCTGCGATGTGGCACCCGTCTCCGCGCCTACCGGCAACCCTTGACGCCCACCGCCGCCGCAGCCTCTAATCGCCACAGGCCGACAGGGAGGACGTGACCAGCCAAAAGGCGTGAGCCGCTTCGCCGATCCCGGACGCCTCGCTTCGATGACCGGCTTGTGGCAAGGAAGGCCGGAACATATTAGACCTTGCGTGATTGATCGGCGGAAGCAGGGAGCGGCCTTCGCTTGGGCCCGACGGAGAGGTGTCGAGCGTTCCTGGTGGAAGCAGGCAAAGGAGGCATGTTGAAGGGGGTTGCGGTCCTGACCGAAGGAAGAAGCGGTTCGAGCTGGCTCGGAAGCCTCACCAATGCGACAGGCACCATGGGCCGCTCGGCGGAATGGCTCAAACCGTTGCATCTGGGCCCCGAGCCGGGCGGCTACGACGCGATCGAGGAAACGGTCATCCGCAAATCCTCGACCGAAAACGGCCGCTTCGCCGTCAAGCTGTTTCCACGCCATCTGGTCTGGTCGAAGGGCAAATGCGGCAAGGATTTCCTGCTCGAAATCCGCAGGAAGCACGATCTGGGCTTCATAGCGCTCGAACGCCGCGATCGCCTTCGCCAGGCCATTTCCTTCTACCGCGCCAGCGCTTCGAACTCGTGGGCAAGCTGGTACAAGGGCGCCGGGTCTCCCGTGCCCTACAGCTTTGCCGGCATCAGCCAGGCTTTCTTCCAGATCGAGCAGAGCTACGCGTTCTGGCGCGCCTATCTCAACCTTTCGGAATTGCCGTCGCGCCATTTCGTCTACGAGGACCTGCTGGACGATCCGCAGCCCTACCTCGAAGCCGTTGCCGGATTGCTCGACGTTCCGGTTCCGGCAGCCGTGCCGGTCTCGCAATTCAAGATCCAGCGCGACGATCTCACCGAGGACTGGGTAAGGCGCTTTCGCCAGGGAGCCGAGGAGAAGGGCGCCATCGAGGCGATCGAGGACGCCCCGGTGCCCCGCACGCTCGACAATTTCGCCCGCATCGCCCTGAAGCGGCCCTTGAGCCGAAGGCGCTTCTGAAAGGAGCTCCGGCGGCCTGGGTCCGTGGGAGCAACCAAACGACCGCCGCGGCCTCTGCGGTTGGCGTTTCCTCGCCCCCACAAAGTGGGCAGGGCAATCGCATAGAGTTCTTACGAAGAGGACCCCCACCCTTAATCCTCCCCACAAGGGGGAGGGAACGCTGCCGCATGCCACCCTTTTTGGCGTCGAACCTAATGGATGTCTCCCAAAACCGCGCAGCGGTTTTGGGAGAACGACATGCGTCAAAACAAGGGCTTAAAGCGCGTCGCCTGAATCCGCTTCGACGCGCCGCGCTTTGGCCGATTTGCGGGGATCAGCGCCTACCAAGTCTCCCTCCCCCTTGTGGGGAGGGATTAAGGGTGGGGGTCCTCTTCGTAAAAACTCATATGCGATTGCCCTGACTAAGTGGGTGGATCGGCGAAGCGGACGGAGCGGGGGCCAGCGCTACCCTATGCGGATTTGGCCGGCCACCCGACGAGGATGGACGCCACTTGGCCAGGCAACGCCACACGGTATACGCTGAGGCAACAAGCCATCGAAGGGGAGCATTGCGGTGACTGAACCCACGCCAAGACCGCTTAGCGAGATCGCCAGCTATCACGCCCACATCTACTATGGCGCCCCGGCCGAGCGCCAGCATGCCGAATGGCTGCGCCAACGCATCGGCGAACGTTTCCGCGTGCGCCTGGGCAACTGGCGCGACGAGCCGGTTGGCCCGCATGAGCAGGCCATGTACCAGGTCTCCTTCGCCACCGAGATTTTCGCCACGCTGGTTCCCTGGCTGATGCTGAACCACGGCGGCTTAAGCATCCTCGTCCACCCCAACACCACCAACCCCAAGCGCGACCATCTGGTCGACCCGATCTGGATCGGCCCCGCGCTGCCGGTGAAGGGCGAGGTACTTGGCGAGGAGGACGAGGCCGAAGAGGCGCTGGAGGTGAATACGGAGCCGACGCTGGGGTGTGAGGGGTGAGCGTCCACGCATCTGGCGGCTCGATCTGGCTGGAATCCCAGCGATAATCCCGGATCAATCCGGCGCCTCACCATTGCCCCGAGGCCAGTGCTTAGCCCTTCCACCATAGGCGCATTACCGCGCGAGGGTTTATGTATCCATGGGCCAGGGAGAAAATTTGGGGATGGGTGGGGGCAATCTCAGTGTTGCGCACTATCGCCAAGTGATGGGGTCCACGATCTACTGAAGATCAATATCATCAAATCGTTTACCGTCCCGAACCCGAGCCTTTCGTATGCCTGAGTTCACGCTGAAAAAGAGCATCAGAGAAGGGCGGCGCGCTGGGATCGTAAATCAGTGTGGCCGATTGAGTTGGGGCTTCTAAAAAAATACCGCACAAACTGAGCTTCTGAGGAAATCGGATTGTGTTTGGTCGATTTTTTTACTTCCAGTCCCAAACTCGTTGCAGTAATAGATGCCGGGGTTGGTGGCAGGTTGCGTCAGCCCTGCCGAATTGGGAGGGGTGTCGCGTTGAATCTCGTTAGCGTCACAGAAATAGCGAAAAGACTATGCGTCGCGCGTGGTTGGACGCCACCTGAATACATCGACAATGGAGCGTCAGCAGCGGTCTACAAAGTAGTGACCGCTGACGGGCCTGCTGCTCTCAAAATCTACGATCCTGAGTTCTTCGAAGGGGATAATGCACTTATTGAGGCAAAGCGGATCGATTTACAGCGGGAGCTAAAAGGCCACGGATGCCCTTTCCTAGTCGACGTTATCGACACGGGAGAGATTAAAGAGGATGGCACCTGGTATCTCTTGATGGAGTACTGCCCCTGGAAATCGCTGGAGAAGCGACTCGTGGACGTCCCAGACGAAAAGATCCACGGCCTCGTTAAGCAGCTTGTGAAAGCGGTAAAGTTTTTGGATGAAAATGGCTTGGTTCATCGTGACATAAAGCCAGCAAATATAGTGGTGTCGGATAATTTCGAGCAGCTAAAACTTCTGGACTTCGGGGTTATGCGCCGCATCGCATACGACGAGGGTAGTGGGACGGATGGGAATAAATTCATTGCGACTGCTCAATATAGCCCGCCGGAATTCCTTTTAAGGGATGAGATACCGGGGAACATAGGGTTTATTGCTATCAATCTATATCAGGTAGGGGCGGTATTGCATGACCTTATAACAAAGGCCTCTATATTTTCTGAAGAAAAGGCCACTAAGAATAAGTTTAAGCTCTTCAAAGCGGTGACGGAAAAACGCCCGCGAGTGGTAAGCGCGTCCGTCCAACCTCGGTTGATTGCCCTTTGCTTAGCAGCGCTGGAGAAGGATCCGAGTATTCGAGCAGCTGCAGTGCAGCTCGACGATTTTTTGGCCGATGCCGATGATCTCGACGCACTTCGTCGACGAATTGGGAAAAGCAGACAAGGCGAAGCCACGCCGGCAAGCCCTACTATTGCGGTTTGGAGAAAGAAAGTCCGGTCATGGGGTATGGAAGCTGCTCGGCTGGAAGCTAATACCCTAGGCGCAGTTACCATGAAGGAGCAGGCCATGCCTCAGGGAATCCGATGGCAGCTGAATTTCGCATCCGCTGAAGCTGCCATCTATTTAGATTTGGTTCGAATCGATGATGGCTTAGCGGTGCGGATTATTAGTGATGCGGACGCCGAGCATGTGCCTGCCGTATTGAGGATTCACGCGGACGGTCCCGACCTACCTGAAACCGGCATTCCCGATGTTTTGGCGGCTCAGTATCTCTACGCATTGGATGTTGCCTTGACGACCCAGGCCACGTCCGCGTTTGGATCGGGGGAGGATATCTCGTGAACGAAACCTGGTGGGTCGACCCGTCACAACTGGATAGCGATCAAAAGGCCATCCTGACTGCCACTGCAGATAGCTCGCTTCTGATCTTAGGTCCGCCCGGATCCGGAAAGACTAACATTCTTATGTTGAGGGCGAACTATGTTCGTCCGGTCGGAGCACGACAAATGGTTCTAACCTTCACCCGTGCACTGGCAGAACATTTGAGGTCGGGCCCGAATATGGGCCGTGCCGATCAGATCCAGAGGGAAGAGATATCCACTTTCATGGCCTGGGCCAGAGCTATCATTAGGAACCATGGTGGAGAATTGCCGGAAGACAGTGAAAATTTCGACGAGGAGCGCCACGCCATTGTCGAGGCACTTGAGGAGACAGTTGAGGATCAAAAGCTTGGGAAGCTCTATGACGCTATGTTCGTTGATGAAGTTCAGGATTTTTCTGAACGCGAACTTCAGTTAATTCGCCGCCTTGCCAGCCGCGTAAATTTCGCCGGCGATATACGGCAGCGGATTTGGAAGGGAGAAGGTCTCAAGGCCGCTAAGGCCATCGCCGATGAGACGATGGAACTGAGTCGTCATTACCGCATAGGTGAGAGAATTTGTGAGTATGCCGACCAGATATTACCCCCTAAGGCGGACCAATCTCCGCTCCTAGAAGGATGCAATTATCCTGAGCGACTTCGGCCGTCATCCGTGGAATCCGTCGCTTGCGCGGATGAGGATGAAATGATTCAAAAGTGCATAGCGAAGGTGAAGGAGCAGTTGCGTTACATCACAGACGAGCCGATTGGCGTGATCGGACCCTTCAACGACCCCTTGGATAAGTTCATTGCGGCAGCGCGAGCCGATCGCGTACTTTCATCGATTACGGTGCGTCAAAAAAGCAACGACTATCATGCGTACGACGATAGCAGCCGTGTTCGCGTCATGACCATTTATGCGGCAAAAGGATCAGAATTTCGAGCCGTGCACCTTTTCGATGGGGAGGAATTCAAATCGCACAACAGGGAACTGGCTTTCACGGCCGTGACGCGTGCTAAGACGGAGGTATCCGTCTATCATGTGGGCCCGCTCTTGGGTCACATGGTGCCGGCGAGCGGCGAACTGACGACCGATCTGTCCACACTGTTTTGAGATATCACATGCCTGAAACCTTTCGCGGCGGCCATTTCGAGCGTGATGCTCTACCAGAGGCCTTGACGCAGTTTGGACGCTTGATCGTGGAGCCAAACTTGTGGGATCGCTTCGCGCGCCGACGCCCTCCCGCACGTGGTGGGGCAGTTGGCAGCTGGAGTGCCACGCCGGGTGATCCTTTGGCGGAAGTCTTGGTCGTTCGCGATGAGGACTTCGCGGACACTTTGGCATGGCTCAACTCATACTTCCCCGCTCTGTCTCCCGTGAGCCAATGGTGCCGCATTCTTGCGGAGTCTCAAGCCGAGCGAGTTGCTACCCGTCCTCCCGCTGTAACTCTTGGAAGTATGCTAGGCGCCTGGGTTGGCGTAGTTATGGCTGAATGCAGCGTACAAGCGGGAGGGATTCAAAATTTACGAGATGTGCCCGGGTCTGCTGCAGCGTCGACTGCCAGTTTCGCGGCTGGGCGAGCGGCGGCAGTGTGGAACAACGACGTCAACTTCGTCGAACTCGCACGTCGCCACGACGAGCTTGGCCAAAGTCTGCGTGATGGTAGCCGCCCCCTCGCGGCCGATGCTCTAGTTCCCCTATGGTTTGTACTGAGCGGGGGGGTCGGCAAAACGACGTATAGTGATCAACAGGCCCTGGATCCGTTGATTAGCATTCTGTCGCATATCGCTCAGCAGTCGGCGGACGTGGAAACGGCTGAACTCATTGCAAGGACGGCTACGCAGGCTCGAGACTATTTTGATCTGCCGGAGCTGACGTTCTGCGCACAAGGCCCTCAGGTCGAAAGAGTTCGAGCGCTGGATCGGCTGGCCGATCGCTTGGCGTCCGGCCCCCGGTCTCCTGCCATTGACGCCCTGCTTGGTCTCGGAGCTAGCTTCGTCGATCCAGGAGTGGCTGTGGCGCCGGAGTTGTTGCGCCGGCATGCTCGTGCCCTTCCGCTCGCACCGATCTGGCAAGGCGCGTTTGCCGGAGCCATGACACCTCTCAGAGTCATGTCTGACCAAGGCGGTTTGGGTCGCCTTGTCGCTAAGGGCCTTCTCGCTGCTGATGACTTACGAGGACGCCCTTCCTGCGACATCGCATATGAAGAGCTTTCCAGGTGGATCACTCCGGGCAGGTCTCTCAAACTCGATGTACGAGGCACGTCCGCCCGCGTGCTGTCAGTGGAATTAACGCTGGGGGTAACGAGCGCGTTCCCTTATGGCCGCAACGACAGCGTCTTGCCGGCCTCGGGAAATTCGAGAGCTGAATCGACGAGAAATCAACCTGACAAAGTTAAGGGCGGACGTAGTCTACAAGATTTAGATGTCGTGTTGCAAAATCTCCAGCACCGCGTCGAGCGGCTTGAGGAACAAGGGGGGGATTTTCAGCGAAGCTTGTCCCTTCCGGAGCCAAAAGAGAACAGGAACCGCAAGGGCTCTAGATACACTCCGGCCAAAAAGACCTAGGTAACAGAGAGTTCTCTACGCGACACGGTTACCTGTGCGGGTTGCGCCTCGTGTACATAGCAAGGGTAGTTTAGTTGAGGCAGCAGATTTTACCGGCGTTGCAAACTGTTGGCTCGGTGGACCCCCATACTCTGATACTCGAGCTACCAAACCTGTCCCGCCAAAGATTTGAAGAGTCGCTGTTGGGAGGCAGCGACCATGAGCCCGTTCGATTGTACGCCCATGAACTACATCATTGGCTTGACATTGTCGGTACCCTATGGGGCCAGCGATATCTCGACCTTCTTTTTTTAGCCTTTGATGCTCTCTTGGCAGCGAAGACGGAAGATTTGGCGTACGTCGAGGTCTTGCGTCTGTTCGATGCTGATCGAGCCATCCTCTTCCCGAGATATTACAAATACGTCACTCCAGGGGCTCCTCATGGTGCCGTCGTTCCTTGGATCAATCGATGGTCTGCTGGGCAGCGGATCAAGCTCGATGGTACTCGAAGCCCAGACGATCCCATTTTGTTTGTTCGGATCGAAACCGAAGCTCAAATCATAGCAAGGCAGCCGTTGTCGGTGGGTGCACTTCTTGAGCTGCGGGCAATGGCAGGGGAGGAGGAGGCATTTAGAAATGCTATCGCGAATATTTCAGAAGAAAAGAAGTTGATACACAATGCAATCCATGATCGCGATTTGAGGAACTATATATATGATCCGAAACTCATAACGTATTCAGCAGCGGCTCACGTCTTATCTACATCGAGTGGGGTGAGTAGCATCGGCCCCGTATTCGCATGGGGAGCTGCACTTGCGGATATTTGTCTGAGTCTGGAGAGATCTGTGTTAAAGAAATTGCGTCCGCCGCGTTTGCTGGCTGAATTTGGTCACCGGATCATTCACGGGTTCAAAAGTGGGGAGAATCCGGGTTTCACATACGCATGCGCCGTTGCCTGGCTTAAGGAAAATCGGCCTGCTGAACTTGACGCTGCTTGTCTAGACAGGGCGTTAAAAGGCGTCGGATTACCAGATGCGCTTGAGTTGTATCGCCTAGCGGATAGGAGCTTCGTGCGACGTGCAATACCGAAGTTGCAATCCGATCGGTTGCGCAACATTCGAATGGCGCTGCATGAGGACGGCCTCCTGGCGTTCAGAAGGAAGGGGGCGTCATTGGGCATTCTGCCTCCGGCAGACAGGACAAATTTGCCTTCGCCCCTAGTGATGACAGGTGATCTAGAACAGTTCCATGTGGGCAAAACGACCATCTCCCTGGAAGACAGTGAGTGGCTAGATGAATGTAAGCGAAAATGTGATCTCGTCTTGCGTCAGGCATTGCGAGCCGGGCGCGGGTTGGACTTTGCGTTTACTGACTACGTCTACTAGGAGATAGACAGTCGTCTGTAGGTGGGCCGTCGTGAGCAACGGGTCCGACCGGCACTCAAGGGTAAGCCTTGTGATCAATCGGCGCCACGTCGACCGAATTCAATTCGATCCGGAACGACGTCGATCCACGCCCCATCATCCCCCAGCCAACCGCGGCAGCAAAAAAATCTCCGCCCCCGGCGGCAATTCCTTCGACCACGTATCCCGATAAATCGTCCCGTCGATCGCCACCGCGATCCCGCGGTCGATCCATGGCTCGATCCCGGGATACTGTTCCGCGAGCTTACGGAACAGTTCCCTTATGTCCTTGGCCTCGATGTCGTGCTTGGCCTTGCCGCCAGCGACGGTGCTGAGCGAGCCCCAGAGCGTGACCTCCACCATCGCCGTGAGACCTCGTTCTAACCTTCCCGCTCCGCCTCCAGCGCCGCGAGAATGCGCGGCGGCGACATCGGAATATGCGTCATGCGCACGCCGACCGCGTTCGACACCGCGTTGGCGATCGCTGCCAGCGGCGGCACGATCGAGGTTTCGCCGACGCCGCGCACGCCATAGGGGTGGTTGGGGTTGGGGATTTCCAGGATCTGCGTGTCGATCATCGGCAGGTCGGAGCATACCGGGATACGATAGTCGAGGAAGCCGGCGTTCTGCAGCCGGCCGTCCTTGCCGTAGATATACTCCTCGTTGAGCGCCCAGCCGATGCCTTGCGCCGCACCGCCCTGGTACTGGCCCTCGACATAGGTCGGGTGCACCGCCTTGCCGGCATCCTGCACCACCGTGTAGCGGATCACCCGGGTCGAGCCGGTCTCGGGGTCGACCTCGACGTCGCAGATATGGGTGGCGAAGGAGACGCCGGCGCCGTCGGCGACGAGCTCGCTATGGCCGGCGATCGGCCCGCCGGTCTTGCCGGAGGCAGCCGCGATGTCCTTCAGCGACAGCGGCGACAGGTTCCCGTATTTCTCGCCCCTGGCGATCGCATGGCCCTTTTCCCAGACCACGTCGTCGACCGGGATATCCCAGGTCTGCGCCGCGCGCTCACGCAGGATCAGAATAGCGTTGCGCGCGGCCGAGATCGTCGCCATCGAGGAGGAGAAGGTGCCGCGGCTGCCGTCGGTCATGTCGTTGTAACCGAGGGAAGACGTGTCGGCGACGATCGCCTTGACCTGGGAATAGTCGATGCCGAGCTCTTCCGCCGCTACCAGCGACAGCGAGGCGCGGGAGCCGCCGACATCGACCGTGCCGACGGCCAGCGAGACCGAGCCGTCCATGCCGATGTTCAAATCGGTGCAGGTCTGGCCGCCGAAATTGAACCAGAAGCCGCAGGCCATGCCGCGCCCCTGGTTTGCCTTGAGCGGCGCCTTCATGTGCGGATGGTGTTTCACCGCCTCGAGAGTCGGCCCGATGCCGATCGGGCCGTAGACCGGGCCGTAGGAGGCGCGCGTGCCTTCCTGCGCGGCGTTCCTGATGCGGAAGTCCACCGCATCCATGCCGAGCTCCTTGGCGAGCTCGTCGACCACGCTTTCCACCGCGAAGGCCGCCATCGGCGCTGAAGGCGCGCGATAGGCCGCCGTCTTCGGCCGATTGACCAGCACTTCGTAGCCGACCGTCTTGACGTTCTCCAGCTTGTAGCAGGCGAACGCCGTCATCGCGCCGATCTCGGCCCAGGAGCCGGCATAGGGGCCGCAGCTATAGCGCAGCGTCGCTTCGGCGGCGGTGATGGTGCCGTCCTTGCGGGCGCCGATCTTGACGTCGATCGAGGTGGCGCTGGTCGGGCCGGAAGCGCGGAAAACCTCGTCGCGGGTCATGACGAGCTTCACCGGCCGGCCGGCTTTTCGCGAGAGCGCCAGCGCCACCGGCTCGGCCCAGACATGGGTCTTGCCGCCAAAACCGCCGCCGATTTCGGAGGAGGTGACGCGCAGCTTCGAGGCTTCCATGCCGAGCAGCTGGGCGCAATGCTGGCGGTAGACGAAATGGCCTTGCGTGCAGACCCACAGGTCCGCCGTGCCGTCCGCGTTGACGCTCGCCACGCAGGCATGCGGCTCGATATAGCCCTGATGCGTCTGCTCGGTCTTGAACGAGCGCTCGACGATCATGTCGGCCTGGGCGAAGCCCGAATGGACATCGCCATGGCCGAACTGCGTGCGCTTGGTGATGTTGGAGGGCTTTGCCGGCTTTTCCTCCAACCCCTCGGTATAGATCGTGTCGTCGATCAGCGGCGCGTGGTGCTGCGCCGCCTCGTCGACATCGGTGACATGCGGCAGCACCTCATAATCGACCTCGATCAGCTTCAGCGCCTGCCTGGCGGTGCGAGCGTCGATCGCGGCGACCGCGGCCACCGCATGGCCGTCATAGAGCGCCTTCTTGCGCGCCATCGAATTGTCGAGGATGTCGTACATCGCTGTATCGCCATCTGTGAGGTCGGGCAGGTCCTTTGCCGTGATCACCGCCTTCACGCCGGCGAGCTTTTCCGCCTTGGAGGTGTCGATCTTCCTGATCACCGCATGGGCATGCGGGCTGCGCAAAACGCGGCCGACGAGCTGGCCGGCCATGTTGAAGTCGGCGCCGTAGCGGGCGCGGCCCGTCACCTTGTCGACGCCGTCGGGGCGGATGGGGCGCGTGCCGACGGAAGAGAACTTACGTCCCGAAAAGCGCGGATCGAAATTCATCTCAGGCTCCCTTCATCACTTCAGCCGCGTCCTGGACGGCGCGCACGATCTTGTCATAACCGGTGCAGCGGCAAAGGTTCCCGGCGAGACCGAAGCGGATTTCTTCCTCGGTGGGCGAGGGGTTCTTGGCCAAAAGGTCCTTCGCCGCGATCAGGAAGCCGGGCGTGCAGATGCCGCATTGCAGGGCGGCGTGCTCCAGGAACTTCTGCTGCAGCGGGTGCAGCTGGTCGCCATGCGCCATGCCTTCGATGGTCTCGACCTTGCGGCCCTCCGCCTCCGCGCCCAGCACCAGGCAGGAGCAGACCAGCCTTCCGTCGACGATGACGCTGCAGGCGCCGCAGTCGCCGGTGCCGCAGCCTTCCTTGGCCCCGGTCAGGCCGAGGCGATCGCGCAGCACGTCGAGCAGCGTCTCGTCGGGCTGGCAGAGATACTCGACGGCGTCGCCGTTGATCGTCGTTGATACAGCTACACCGGCCATTATTTGCCTCCTGCACGCTTGTAGGCGGTCGCTGCGGCTCGGCTCGCCAGCACGCCCGCGACTTTCCGTCTGAATTCGATGGTGCCGCGCTTGTCGTCGATCGGACGGCACTCGCCGGCGCAGATCTTCGCCAGCCGCTCCAGCGTCTCTTCATCGAGCTTCGAGCCGATCAGCACTTGCGCCGCTTCCTCTACCAGCAGCACCGTGGGTGCCGCCGCGCCGATCGCCACGCGGGCGGTCTTGACCACGCCATGATCGTCCAGCGTCAGGTTCACGCCGGCGCTCACCACCGCGATGTCCATCTCGGTGCGCGGAATGAAGCGCAGGTAGGCGTCGCCCGGATGCGGCGGCCGCTTGTCGAGCAGGATCGCCTCGATGATCTCGCCCTTGGCAAGCGAGGTCCGGCCGGGTCCGGTCGGCACGGTCTCGACGGCAATGGTGCGCTTGCCGGACGGCCCGGCGACGACCGCCCTGGCGCCGGCCGCGACCAGCGCCGGCACGCTGTCGGCGGCGGGCGAGGCGTTGCACAGATTGCCGGTGATGGTGCAGCGTCCCTGCACCTGCTTGGAGCCGATCAGATTGGCCGCCTCGACCACGCCCGGCCATGCCTGCCTGAGCGCCTTGTTCTCGCCCAGCACCGCGCAGGGCACCGCGGCGCCGATCCGGAAACCGTCGGCCGTTTCGGTGATGTCGCTCAGGCCACCGATCGCCTTGATGTCGACGATCAGCTCGGGCTCGATGAAGCCGCCCTTCATCCTCACCAGAAGGTCGCTGCCCCCGGCCAGGATGGCGGCCGGGCCTACCGCCTTGGCGAGCTCGCCAACGGCATCTTCGATTGAAAGCGGACGTATGTAACGCATCGTCTCCCCTTGGTGGTCATGATCGGACCGCCCGTTATAAAGCCTCTGTTTATAATGGCCATCCCGTTCGTGCATGTCCGGGTTGGGCCAGAGCCCTGTTCCAGATGCACCCAGAGAGCGGGCCAGGGGCGGCGCTGAGGGGCAGGGCGGGGGG